>VGDZ01000033.1 GCA_016869515.1 Alphaproteobacteria bacterium
GGCCGACCACAGCGCGACCCCGCCCTCGATGCCGCCCGATACGCGCGCCGAGCGCCCGGCCTCGGGATCGGCCGGGGCGCAGGCCATCAGCAGAACGACGAGACCGCCCCAGGCCTTCATCGCACGATGTTTTCGTCGATCTCGAGGATGGTCCAGTAGTAGTCGCCGGTATAGCCGGCCTTGGCGAAGCGCCGCCGCCAACCCTCGGGCGTATCGAAGCACTTGCAGGTCAGCATCCATTCGAGAAACAGCGCGCGTTCGTCCTCGCTGCGATAGGCGTCGACCTGGATGTAGCCGCGGCCCGGCGCCAGGCGCTCGATCTCGCGGATCGCCTTGAGGCATTGCTCGTGCGGCAGGTTGTGGATGACGTTGATGCCGATCACGGCATCGAAGCTGCGATCGGGAAACGGCAGGGCCTCGCAGCTTGCCCGCACCAGCCGACCCTTGGCCTCGGCCTCGGCGTGGGTCAGGCCGTAATGCGAGATGTCGACGCCGTAGACCTGGAGCCCCGGGCAGGCCGCCAACAGGTCCTTGACCAGGAACCCCTTGGCGCAGCCGACGTCCAGCACCTTCATCCCCGGCTTGAGGTCCCAGTATTCGACCATGTCGCGGGCGATCTTCTGCCAGCGGCCGTCGTAGCGATAGCCGCCATAGCCCTGTTCGCGCGTGCCATCGAAATATTCGCGATCGAACTTCAAGGCCGCGGCGCGGTTCTCCTCCTTGATCGCCAGGCGGGCGCCGATGTTGCGCTTGGCGGAGGGATAGCGCCACAGCAGGTTGACCTCGGGCACGGTCAGGCTCCGCCCAATGCTTGGGCCTGGCGATGGGTTTGGGCCAGACCCTCGGCCAAATCGCGATAGCGGAAATCGGGAAAGGCGCGCAGACAGTCGCCGGCATCGTAATGGCGATGCCAGATCGCCGAGCCCGGCGCGCGCGCCTGGCCCTGAATCTCGATCTTGCGTTCGAACTGCGCCGCCACCAGCTTGGCCACGTCCATGAAGGAATAGGAGCGGCCGGTAACGACGTTGAGCACGCCGGCCGAGCGCTGCCAGAGGCAGAGTCGAATCACCTCGGCCACGTCCTCGACCGCGACGTGGTCGCGCATCTCCTCGCCCTGGCCGAACAGCGGGATCTTGCCGTCCTTGGCCGCCTGGCGGCGGAAGCGGTTGGAGCCGTAGGAATTGTGGGTGTCCTCGGCGCCATAGACCAAGGTCGGCCGCAGGATCGCCAGGCGATCGGCGCAGACCGCCTTGAAGGCCAGCTCGCGCATCATGTGCATGCCGCCATAAAGGCTGTCGGGCGCGGTCGGCGAGCGTTCGTCGGCCAGCGCCAGCGCGTCCGCGAACACGCCGTCCGAGCTGATGTAGACGACATGCCGCGGCTTGGCCTTGACCACGGCCGCCACGACCTGCTCGCCCATGCGCAGGTTCTTCATCGTCGTCGCCAAGTCCTTGCCCTTGTCGGGGGTCAGCGCCGACAGCATGACCAACGCATCCCCGGGCCGCATCTGCGCCGCCAGCCGGTCGCCGGCGTCGGGCGAGTCCAGGTTCAGCTCGGCCGAGCCCGGCGCCAGCACCGGCACCTTGGCGGCGGCCAGCTTGGCCATCAGATGGCGGCCGATGAAGCCGCGCGCGCCCAGGACGACGACGCGCGAGGGAGCCTCGGGCGGAGATGCGGCGTGAGTCAGCATGGATGACCTCGGCTAGGCGACGCTGGGCGCGCCCAGCACATGGTGTTCGAAACCGTAGCGCGCCATCTGCCTGCGGTCGAGCACGGCGAAGGGATCGATCGCCAGCCTGCCCTTGAGCGTGGCGCCCAGCAGCACCGGATTGATCCGGCGGAACTCGGGCCAGGGCGTCATCACCGCCACCGCATCGGCCTCCTCGCAGGCCTGCAAGGCCGAGAAACAGCGCGTCGCGTTGGGGTGCATGGCCGCGGTCGGCGCCACCACCGGATCGTAGGCCCGCACGGCCAGATTGGGGATCGCCTTGAGCAGCGCCAGCGAGGGCGAGTTCTTGGTCGAATGGGTGTTTTCCTTGTAGGCCAAGCCCAGCACCGCCAGCTTGACCGCCGGCCCCGGCGCCAGCCGGCGCGCCAGCACCTGCAGCGCCCAATCGGCGCGGCGGCGGTTGTTGGCGATCTGGGCGCGCAGGATGCCGGCGTCGGCGCCGCTCCGGTCGCACAGCCCGATGATGGTGGCGAGATCGCGTTCGAGATTGCCGCCGGCGATGCCGAGTCCCGGCACGATGTAGCTGTAGGGGCCGATGCGGCGGTCGAGCCGCAGCGAGGGCACGATCTCGGACCAGTCGGCGCCGATGCGCTCGGACAGATCGGCCAGCGTGTTGGCGACGCCGATCGAAGCCACCAGGCAGAGATTGATCGCGGTCTTGGCCAGCTCGGCCGATTCGTAGCGCATCGGCAGGATCGGGCAGCCGAAGGCGCCCAGGAACTCGGCCAGGCCCTTGTGCAGCGGCTGGGCGGGATCGGCGCAGCCGACGATGGAGCGCTCGGGCTTGGTGGCGCGTTCGACCGCGCGGCCGAAAATTAGTGTCTCGACCTGGTAATAGAGCACCAGCCCCGCCGCCATGCGGGCGCGGGTGAAGCCCGGCGTCACCTGGCTCAGCACCACCAGCGCCGCGCCCTTTTTGAGATGCGGGCGGACGTCGCGGATCAGGGCATCGATCGGCCCGAGATCGCTTTGGCCGCGATCGTCGGTCGGCACGTCGCGGGCGACATAGACCACATCGCAGGCCTTGAGATCGCCCAGCCGCGCGGTGAAGGTCAGCCGCGCCGCATTGCGCGCCGTCATGGCGTCGAGATCGGGCTCGGTCACCGGCAATTCGCCGCGCCCGAGCCGCGCCACCAGCGCCGCATCGGCGTCGTAGGCCACGGTGCGGAAGCCGCGCTCGGCCGCGGCCACGGCCGAGACCAGGCCGAGATGGCTCATGCCGGCATAGCCGATGGTGGTCATGGCTTGGCCCTCTCGATGTCGGCGGCGATCGTCTTGATCAGGCGATTGAGGCGAATGTCGTTGGCGATGTTGCCGGCCCCGGTCCGGCAGAGGCCGAGGAAATGCTGATATTCCAGCGCCCAGGTCGGATCGGGCTGGACCAAAGTGACGGCGCTTTCGTCCGGCCGGCCCGAGGGCAGCTTGCGATCGCGCAAGGTGAAGGTGCTGGGCCCCCATTTGCACAAGGACGAGATGTGGGCGCTGCCTTTCTCGGCGAAGACGTCGCAGGTGAAATGGTTGCGCCACGACAGCAGCGTCATGCCGAGTTCGATCCACGGCCGGCCGTCGAGCGCGACGGCGACGTGATCGGGAGCGCGGTTCTCGGATCGGGTCGCGGCCAGCAGCCGGATCGGCCCCAGCCGCTGGCCGAACCAGAACATCATGGTATCGAGCAGATGCGAGCCGAGATCGGGCCACACCCCCGATGCCTTGTCGCGCCAGGCCGAATTGCGCACGTCGCGGGCGGTGCCGTTGCCGTAGAACAGCCGCGCCAGATAGGGTTCGCCCAGCACGCCCGATTGCAGCGTCTCCTTCATGCGCACGAAATGCGGCTCGAAGCGATGGTTGTAGGCGGTGTAGCAGGTGACGCGCTTTTTCTTGGCCATGGCGGCGAGGCGCTTGAGCGCCGCATCCGAGGGCGCGAACAGCGGCTTCTCGACCAGCACATGCTTGCCGTTCGACAGCAGATAAGTCAGCAGCTCGATCTTGGCCTCGTCCGGCGTGCACACCAGCGCCACGTCGTAGGATCCCAGCGGCACGTCCTCGATGCGCTTCCACTTGGCCGCGGGATTGACCGGATCGCAGGCGCCGATGCCGGCCCGGCCCGCCACCGCGAGCCGCTTGCGGCCCTGGATGCCGAGGCCGACGACCAGCGCGCGCGGCGGCTTGGTCATGAGCCGTAGGAGGCGCGGCGCTCGACCTCCTCGATCTTGCGCAGCACGTCCTGAGGGGTGACCGGGATGTTGCCGTCGAAGGCGCATTCGACCCCGGCGGCGAAGCTGCCCAGCACGGCGGCAATGACGTCGTTGCCGGTGGCGATCTTGGCCAGCATGGCATAGGCCAGCAGCGAATCCCCCGCCCCCACCGGATCGACCACGTGATCGCAGAAGGCGTCGACGGTGAAGAAGGCGCGATGATCGTCCTCGTCGCCGCTGCGATAGGCCAACAGGCCGCGCTCGCCCATCTTCATCAGCAGCAATTGGCACTTGGAACGGCGGTAAAGTTCCAGCGCCAGCGGCCGCACCACCGAATCCTGGTCGCCCAGCGCGAAGCGCGCCTCGCGCTCGTTGGGCGTGATCATGTCGAAGCCCTCGAATTCGAGGATGTTGCCCCAGCGGCTGGCAACCTGGGAATCGGCGACGCGGAACACGCCCTTGGGAATCGCCTCGACGATCTTGGGCACGGTCTGGCGGTTGAAGATGCCGTGGCGGAAATCGCACAGCGCCACGCCCTCGACCTTGACCTTGGCGATCGCGGTCTTGATCTGGTTGAGGATCTTGTCCGAGACCGAACGGTTGTCGAGCGTATCCAGCTTCAGCAGCCGATAGCCGCCGGCGATGATGGCGTTCTTGTTGGTGGTCGGGCGGGTCGGATCGACGATCGGCAGCACGGTGATGCCGGCCTCGCGCAGGTCCTTGAGCGCGAAGTCCTTGAGCGCGTCGTCGCCCAGCACGGTCGAAAGCGTGACGTCGGCCCCGGCCGCGCGCAGGTGCTTGGCCACCACGCCGGCGCCGCCGACGTAGTCCTGGCGGCTTTCGAAGCGCACGCTCATGGTCGGGGTCTTGGTCATGCCGCCGACCACCGAGCCGTAGGTGTGCGAATCGACGATCAGGTCGCCGACCACGTGCACGCGCAGGTGCTTGAACTTGCCCAGCGCCGCGCGCAGATCGTCGAAGCCGATGTTCTCGGCTTCCATCAGCACCAACAGCTTGTCGACCGCGATCGAGGGCGGCGAGGATTCGATCAGCTTGGAGGAGGAATAGACCACGTCGCCCGGGGTGAAGATCACCTCGCCGCCGTAGCTTTCCAGCACCTCGACCTCCTGCGAGGTCTTGGGGTGCAGCCCGCCCGAGACGTATTCGTAGCCCTTGGAGAAGTAGTCGGGCTGGATGCGCTTGAGGTTCTCGATCGGGGTCGGGTTGCGGTCGATGATGACGTAGTCGACCATCTCGAACGCCGCCAGGTTCACCGCCCGCAACTGCTCGGGCACGTAGGGCCGCATGTTGGCCTTCATGACGTGGGCATCGCAGGTCAGCGACGCCACCAGCACGTCGGCCTTGGACTTGGCATAGAGCAGATGCCGCACATGCCCCGGATGCACCACGTCGAAGGTGCCGTGGCACATGATGACCTTCTTCTTGCGCGGTCGCGGGCCGATCGCCTGCACCAGCTCGTCGAGGGTCTTGATCTTGTGGCTGACCTGCTTGACGCTGCCCGCATCCATGACGTGATCTCCCGCGCGCCGGCCGAGATTGGGGCCGGGTGGGCCGAGGCCCCGCCGCTCCTTCACGACGCCTGCCCCGGCGCCAGCATGTCGAACCAGGTCTTGGTCGCGACCTTGATCGAATCCGGCGTCCACAAGGGCGCATCGCGCCAATCCTCGATCCGCGCCACGATCTTGGCAACGCCCTCGGCGAAGGACACCGACTGCCGCCAGCCGAGCTCGGCCGCGATGCGGCGGATGTCGGCATGGGTGACGTCGGGCTCGCCCGGACGCTTGGGGATGTAGGTCACCTTGCCGCCCAGCAATTCGACCAGCCGGTTGACGCTTTGCGGATCGCCCGCGCCCAGGTTCCAGGTGCGGCCGGTCAGTTCGGTCTCGGCCGCCAGCCGGAAGGCCTCGGCGACGTCGGTGACGTAGAGGAAGTCGCGCCGCTGGCTGCCGTCGCCGACCACGGTGAAGGGCTGGCCGGCCAGCTTCTGCTTGAGGAACACGCCGAACACCGCGCCATAGGCGCCGGTGGTGCGCGAGCGCGTGCCATAGGCATTGAAGATGCGGATCGAATTGACCGGCAGCTTGTAGACCGCGTGCCAATGGAAGGCGGCCTGCTCGCCCATCCATTTCGACAGCGCGTAGGGGTATTGCGGCCGGATCGGATGGTCCTCGGCGGTCGGCGTCGCCGCCAGGCCATAGCAGGACGAGGACGCGGCGTAGACGAACTTGCGCGCCCCGGCCGCCCGCGCGCCCTCGAGCGCGTGCACCGTGCCCTGGACGTTGGCGCCCATGTACTCGATCGGGCGCTCGATCGAGGGCACGATGTCGCCGATACCGGCGAAATGGACCACGCTGCGCGCCTCTCTCCACACCGCGTCGTCGGGGGCGATGGCGCGGGTGTCGCGGCGATCGAAGGCGAAGTCGGGATTGCCGGCGAGATGGGCCAGGTTGGATTCGCGCCCGCCGACCAGGTTGTCGATCGCCCGCACGCGATAGCCGCGGGCCAGCATCAGGTCGACCATGTGGCTGCCGATGAAGCCGGCGCCGCCGGTGACGATGCAGACCGGCTTGGGGCTCATCTCAGGCGGCCTTGCGCGACTTGAGGGTGCGGACGTTGACGTAGCGCTCGTCGGTCAGCGAATCCGGCAGCTTGCCTTCGCGGAACGCCTTGCACAGATCGCGCACCGCGTCCTCGATGTTGTATTTCGGCCGGAAGCCCAACAGCCGCGTGATCTTGTCCGAATTGACGTGATAGGAGCGGTTGTCGTTGGAGGGCGTGGTCTGGATGCCGATCGGGGCCTTTTCGGGGAATTCCTGCTCGACCACCCGCTTGACCGCCAGCGCGATGTCGGCGATCGACATGTTCTGGAAGCCGCAATTGAAGATCTGGCCGGCGATCTTCTCCTTGGCGATGGTCAGCAGCAATTCGTAGCAGCGCACCATGTCGGCGATGTGCAGGTTGGGGCGCATCTGGCTGCCGCCGAACACGGTGATGGCGCCCTTGTTGACGGCGTGGTTGGTGAGGATGTTGACCGAGAGGTCGAGCCGCGTGCGCGGGGCGTAGCCGCACAGCGTCGCCGGCCGGATGGTGGTGCAAGTGAATTCCGGGGTCTGGTGGCGGAACAGCTCGGGCTCGCACATGCCCTTGAACTTGTTGTAGAGCGTCAGCGGCACCAGCGGGTGCTCCTCGGTGACGTTGGGCTCGTTGGAGACGCCGTAGACCGAGGACGAGCTGGCGTAGATGAAGCGCTTGACCCCGGCCTGCTTGGCCGCCACCACCATCGGCTCGAAACAGTCGTAATTGATGGTCTTGGACAGGCCCTCGTCCAATTCGAAGGACGGATCGTTCGAGATGCAGGCGAGGTGGATGACGGTGTCGACGCCCTTGAAGCCGGCGGCGAGGCGCGGCGTGTTGCGGATGTCGTCGACGATCAGCTCGAAATCGGGGTGCCCCTTGGGCATGGCGTAGTCGCCGAAATAGCAGGTGTCGTAGGCGGTGACGCGGTAGCCGGTGTCGAGCAGGGTCGGCACCAACAGGCTGCCGACATAGCCGGCACCGCCGGTCACGAAGACATGTCGCTTCACGGGATCGGTTCCTTTCCGAAAGTCAGGCCGCGACCCGGCGGCCGAGAATGCGGTCGGCGGCCTCGCGCACCGAGGCAACCGGGGTGTAGGGCGGCGAAGGCCTGGTCTCCTCGTAGCCCTCGTCGATGAAGAAGCAAGCGCAGCCCGCCGCCTGGCCGCAAGCCACGTCGCGCCAGCGATCGCCGATCATGTAGCTGCGCGCGAGATCGATGCCGTGGCGTTCGGCCGCCTCCAACAGCATGCCGGGCCTGGGCTTGCGGCAAGCGCAGGCGTCGCGATCGTCGTGATAGCACACCATCATGCCGTCGAGCCCGAGCCGCCGGGACATCTCGGCATTGATGGTCTCGACCATGGCGCGGGTCTGCAGTCCCTTGGCGACATCGGGCTGGTTGGTGGCGCCGATCAGCAGATAGCCCGCCGCCTTGAGCGCGCGGCAGGCCTCCTCGGCGCCGGGCAGGATTTCGAGTTCGGCCAGGCTGGCCGGCGGATAGGGCTTGCCGGCGCGCACCACGGCGCGATTAAGCGTGCCGTCGCGATCGAGAAACACCGCCGCCGTCATCGCGCCTTGGCCTCGCTCTTGGCGACCGATTCCCATTTGGTCGCGGCCGATTGCAGCGCCGGGTGCGACACCAGGCAATGCCATACCACCGCCTGGAAAGCCTCGGTGTGCGGCGTCACTCGCGCCGGATCGACCGTCGGCACGACGATCACCTCGTGACCGACGCGCTTGGTGTAGCCGCCATTGCGGCCGACGATGCCGAACAGCTTGAGGCCGCGTTCGCGCCCCAATTCGAGCGCGCGGACGATGTTGGGGCTGACGTTGTTTTCGAGATCGCCGCCGCCGACCGACATCACCAGGATGGCGTCCTGGGGGCCGGCCTTGCTGACCTTGAGCCAGCCCGAGAACACGCCCTCCCAGCCTTCGTCGTTGGTGCGCGCGGTCAGTTCCGAGACGTTGTCGGTCGGCGCATAGGTCTCGATGCCGCAGAGCTTGCGGAAATCGTTGACGGCGTGGCTGCAATTGGCGGCCGAACCGCCGACGCCGATCACGAACAGCCGACCGCCGCGCGCGCGCAAATCGGCCAAGGCCAGCGCAAGCCGGTCGATGGCGGCATGATCGATTGAGGCGGCGATGGACTCGACTTCGCGGAAAAACTGGGCCGAAAAGCTCACGAATCGTCCTCCGGGGGCATCCTTAGCCCGCCCCTAACCCGCTGTCCAGACAGGCGGATCGGGAGCTTAAACTCTGCTTGGTTAACAAGGGGTTAACGCCGCGGCCCGGCAATATTTACCGATTGTAAGCCGGCTTCGAACCTGCGATATTAGTCTCGATCCGACCGACAGAACGCGGCCGGAGAGAGGCAGCGAACAGGTAGAAAGCCGGAGCGCTGAGATCGACATGCCCATCCAACTCTTCAACCCCTTCGGCTACCAGGCGCCCAGCGCCGCCAATGCCTATGTGCCGGTGGATTTTTCGGTAATCGGCGCGGCCGGGCTCAAGGTCAAGCCGGGTCTCGCGGCGCTGGGCCAATTGCAGGGCCAGCTGAAGGACCGCATCGACATCCCGCCCTGGCGGCTGCCGGCCGAACCGACCAAGGGCCCGGTCATCAACAAGCTGCTGTCGAACGACCCGCTGATAACGGCGCCCGATCTGACGCGGGTCCGCTCGAACGAGCAGAAGGACATCCAGAACCTGTTCGCGCTCTACCGCGGGCTTGCCAAGATGGGCGACTTGACCAATTACGCCGCCACCGACAAGGCGGCGACCGGCCAGTTCGCGACGTTGGACAAGCAGTTCCAGAAATACATGGGTGAACTCAAGAAGTTCATCGGCGAGACCGACTTCAACGGCATCGACGTGGTGCTGGGGGTCAAGGAATCGTCGATGCGCGCCAGCGTCGCCACCAAGTCGCAGCTTTCCTATACCCAGGGCGCGTCGTTCATGACCGACCGCACCTCGGCCCTGCCCTTCATCGACGCCAATTCCAAATTCACCATCACCACCAACAACAACGGCACGGTCAAGAACATCGCCATCGACCTCAACAACGCGGGTGGGGTCAAGAACATCGACGACGTGGTCGGCTACATCAACGGCGAACTGGCCTTCGCCGGGGTGGTGACGCGCTTCGAAGTGACGCGCTTCAACGCCGAGTCCTACGGCATCAAGATCAACCAGACCACCGGCATCGAGACCGTCACCCTGACCGCCGATGCCGCCACCCAGGAAGGCGCCGCCTATATGGTCGGCCAGGCGGGGACCGGGACCAATTCCGGGGCCTTCCTGATGAAGTTCGACGATCTTGCCAACACCGAGGCCAGCTTGGCCTGGCGGCGGGATCTCAATACCTCGGCCGCCGACAGCGGCAATCAGGTTATCACCGGCGCCGACGGCTACAGCTATGTCGTCGGCACCAGCCAGGGCGGCATCGGCGGCGAGATCGCCTCGGGCCAGAACGACGCCTTCCTGGCCAAGTACGATCCGGCCGGCAATCTGGTGTGGTCGCACCTGCTCGGCGGCGCCACCGACACCAAGGGGCTGGCGGTCAGCGTCGATTCCTCGGGCAACGTCGTCATCGCCGGCCAGACCACCGCCAAGCTGAGCGGAACCGCCATCGGCGGCGGCACCGACACCTTCGTCACCAAGCTGAATTCGGACGGGCTCGAGACCTGGACCCGCCAGATCGCGCCGGGCACGGCCGACGGGGCATTGGGCGTGACGGTTGACAGCTCGGGCAACATCTTCGTCAGCGGCTATACCGACAGCGCCCTCGCCGGCCAGACCGCGGTGGGCGGGCGCGACGCTTACGTCACCAAGCTCGATGGCACCGGGGCGCTGGTCTACAACAACCAGTTCGGCACCGTCGGCGGCGACCTGGCCAAATCGGTCGCGGTCGACAATGCCGGCAACGTCTTCGTCATGTCCCAGCAGGACGGCAACGTGGTGGTTTCGAAATACGCCGATGCCGCCGGCGCCGGCGCCACCTGGTCGGTCAATCTCGGCGCCCTCGGCGATGGCGGGGCGCTGGGCGGGCTGACGGTCTCGGGCGGCAAGGTCTATGTCGGCGGCACCACCGCCAATGCCGCGCTGGCCGGCACCACCGTGACCGCGCATTCTGGCGGGCTGGACGGGTTCCTCACCCAGATCACCGATTCCGGCGGCAGCGCCGCGATCGACTACACCACCTATGTCGGCACCGCCGCCAACGACGAGGTCGCCGGCGTGCGGGTCGACGGCGCCGGCAACGTCTACCTGGCCGGCTCGACCGCGGGCAGTCTCGGCGCGGCGCTATCGGCCGGCGGCCAAGACGCCTTCATGGCCAAGTTCGATTCCGCGGGTGCGCGCCAATACGTCAATCAGGTCGGCGGGCCGTTCGCCATGCGCGCCACCGGCATCTCGTTCGATTCCACCGGCACCGACATCCTGTCGCGGCTGGGACTGCCGCGCGGCGAGATCACGCCGGGATCCTACGACAACGTGGTCCAGACCACCTCGGCGCGGGCCGACCAGTACTTCACCGTCCAGGTCGACGACGGCACGATCAAGCGCGTCTCGGTCGGCGCCAACGACACCTGGAGCGCGATCGCCACCAAGATCCAATCGGCGCTGGGCATCAACGGTTCGGCGCGGATGAAGTCGACCGGCGACGGCAAGCAGCTGCAGATCGAGGCGCTCAACGGCCACAAGATCACCATCGGCGCCGGCGCCGCCGGATCGGACGCGCTGCGCGGCCTCGGCATTCGCGCCACCACGCTGATCGGCACGCCCTACAAGGGCGACCGCGAGGCCGAGGCTCGGGTCCAGAGCAACTTCTATCTCGGCCTGACCAGCGGCACGACCGGCCTCAAGGACATCAAGGCCGCGACCGACGCCCAGACCCTGGTCGAAGACGCCATGCGGGCGATGCGCAAGGCCTACAGCTTCATCAAGGACGGCCCCGAGGATCCCGAGGCGCTGAAAAAGGCCTTGGCCAAGTCCGGCCAGTCGGGCGCGTTCACCGCCTACGAAAGCGCGCGCATGAGCCAGATGCGGGGCGCGCTGGCGCGGCTCGGCGGCGCCGTCGCCTGAACCGCGAAGGTTGCGGCGGCTATACGGGGCATGGTCGATCCGTCTTGAACCATGCGGTTCGGGACGGAGCGCCAATCATGCCCGCGTATCCCGCTCGGGACCGCGATTCACGGTTTGCATGGAATAGCGTCTGCGATTCCATGCAAACCGATCGCGGTCTAGGCACCTCAGTTGCGGGTCTCCGCGCGGAAGGACTTGGAGATGATTTTCCAGCCCTCGCCCGTCTTGAGCAGCAGCAGGTAGTCGGTGAAATAGCGCGGCGGCAATTGGCACTCGACCTTGACGTAGGCGGTCTCGGGCCCGCTGAGGTCGATCGAGACGATCCGGTCGCGCCGGGCCAGATTGCGCGCCCTGCCCGAGGGGCGGCCCTCGACCAACTCGAACCATTTGGCCCGCGGCAAGTCCTGCACGCCCTCGGGTCCGACCGAATAGAGATGGCTGGCGTCGTGAAACGCCGCCGCCAGCTTGCGCGTGTCGCCGTCGTAAAGCCCGTCGAAATAGGTCTGGACCACTTGCTCGATCGCCGGAATCTCGTCGCTCATGGTTGCTGCCTTTCGTGTCGTGACGGGGTCGGGATCGCCGATCCGTTTCAGGGATCGCGCCGCCGCACGATGCGCCGCGGCGCCAACAGATCGGCGAACTTGGCCGGGCGCTTGTCGCGCTGCGCCGCCAGCGCCTCGCCCAGATCGTCGCTCAGCAACATACCCGATTGCCAGGCCGCAATGTAACTCAGGCCCTCGGCGACCGAATGGTCGCGGGCGTGGTTGAGCATCTCCTTGCTGCCGGCGACGGCGAGCGGCGACTTGGCGGCGATCTCGCCGGCGATGGCCTGCACCTCGGCCTCCATCGCCGCCTGATCGACAAAGAGCCGCGTCACCAGGCCAAGCTCAAGCGCCCGCGCCGCCGGCAAGTCGCGCCCGGTATAGGCTAGTTCGCGCGCCGCACCCGCCGGGATCAGCTTGGGCAGGCGCTGCAAGGTGCCGACATCGGCCGCCATGCCGATGTTGATCTCGTGGACGCGGAAGAAGGCGTCTTGGGTGGCATAGCGCACGTCGCAGGCAGTGACCATGTCGACCCCGCCGCCGATGCAGCCGCCCTGGATCGCCGCCAGCACCGGAACCCGGCAGCGCTCGATGGCGTTGAAGCTTTCTTGCATTTCCAGCACGGTGCGCCGCAGCCGTTCGGCGTTGCGGCCGCGCTCGGCCTTGGCCGCGTCGGCGGCGAAGCCGGCGAAGGCCATCAGGTCCAGCCCGGCGGTGAAATGCTTGCCGCTCGAACACAGCACCGCGCAGCGCACGCCGGGATCGGCGTCGATGGCGGCGAAGACGTCGGCGATCTCCTGCCAGAACGCCAGCGTCATGGCGTTGCGCCGCTCGGGCTGGTTGAGCCGCACGGTCGCCACCTTGTCGGCCACGGCATAATCGAAGGCGGTGTAGGTCATGATGCGGGGTCCTCGCTCTCGCCGATCGGCAGCGGCATGACTCGGCTGCGGTTGCTCTCCAGTGTAACCACCCAGCTGGCACCGAGCGAGCCGATCAGTGGCATGATCTCCAGCAGCCGAGCGACCACCGACACGGCGCGCTGGTCCTCAAACCGCATCACGATCACACGGCCACCCGACATCTCGGATTGCATCGCCAATTCGCCGAAATCCAGATCGAATGTCACGACGACGCGGCCTTCAATTGCGGCGAACTCAAACACCTGCCGATCGGTCGAGCGTGACATGCCACGGTCGCGCAGATGGACTGCATCATGACCGAAACGGCGCAATACCTCCCCGACTTGCGGCGAGACGCACTGATCGACGAGGAACCGCATTGCACTCTCGCCTTAGGCAGGAACGATGCGCTCTTCCGTCAAATGAGCGGCGTAGCGCAATGCCTGTCGAACGTCTTCGGCTTCGAGATCCGGATGTTCGGCCACGATCTGTTCGACCGTCATGCCATTGGCGACCAACCGGACGATCAGCGAGACCGGCATGCGCAAGCCACGGATGCAGGCTCGACCGCCCATGACGGTAGGGTCGAAAGTGATGCGATCGAGTGCCGGTTCCATGGCGGGACGATAGCACGGCTGGACGGGTGGCTTAAGCCTCCGCCGCTTCGCCGGCGGCGTCGGCCTTGGCGTCGGCGCGCTTGGCGCCCTTGCCCAGCCGCTCGGCCAGCGCCGCCTCCATGAAGGCGTCGAGATCGCCGTCGAGCACGCCCTGAGTGTCCGAGGTCTCGACCGCGGTGCGCAGATCCTTGACCATCTGGTAGGGGTGCAGGACGTAGGAGCGGATCTGGTGGCCCCAGCCGATGTCGGTCTTGGCGGCTTCCTCGGCGGCGCGGGCGGCGTCGCGCTTCTGCATCTCGCGCTCGAACAGCCGCGCCTTCAGCATGCGCATCGCCGTGGCGCGGTTCTTGTGCTGGCTGCGCTCGCTTTGCGAGGCGACGACGATGTTGGTCGGCAGATGGGTGATGCGCACCGCACTGTCGGTCTTGTTGACGTGCTGGCCGCCGGCGCCCGAGGCACGATAGGTGTCGACCCTCAAATCCTTTTCCAGCACCTCGATCTCGATGTCCTCGTCGACCACCGGATAGACCCAGACGCTGGCGAAGCTGGTCTGGCGGCGGGCGTTGGAATCGAACGGCGAGATGCGCACCAGGCGGTGGACGCCGGACTCGGTCTTGAGCCAGCCATAGGCGTCCTCGCCCTTGATCTCGATGGTGGCCGATTTCAGCCCGGCCTCTTCGCCCGGGCTTTCCTCGATCCAGGCCGCCTTGAAGCCGCGGCGCTCGGCCCAGCGGGTGTACATCCGCGCCAGCATCTCGGCCCAGTCCTGGCTTTCGGTGCCGCCGGCGCCGGCATGGATTTCGAGATAGGCGTCGTTGCCGTCGGCCTCGCCCGAAAGCAGCGCCGCCAGTGCCTTGGATCGCGCCTCGGCCCGCAGCTCGCCGATCTGGCGCTCGGCATCGGCCAGCACCTCGGGCTCGTTCTCGGCCTCGGCCAACTCGACCAGGCCGGTGGAATCCGCCAGCCGCGCTTCCAGCGCGCCGAATGCGGCGATGCTCTCGGTCAGTCTTGTGCGCTCGCGCATCAGCTTCTGCGCCACCTGCGGCTTGTCCCAAAGCTTGGGATCTTCGGCCTTGGCGTTCAGCTCGGCGAGGCGCTTGTGGGCGGCGTCCCAGTCAAAGACCCCTCCTCAGCAGTTCCAGCGACTGCTTGATGTCCTCGACCTGGGCTTGGATTTCGGCGCGCATGGCGGCGGCTGTTTAGGGCCAAACCGCGCCCGGATCAATAGAGTCCGCCGGGGCTGGGATCGGCTTCGCCGTCGTCGCCCAGGCCCGGCGCCTCGAGCCCGCCGGTTACGCTGAGATTGTTGAGATCGTCGCGTCCCAGGATCGGCTGCGGCCCGTCGGGCTCGGAGCCGGGCAGGAAGGCCTCGAGAATGGCGCGCGGGCCGGCCGCCGGCAGGCTGGTCTCGGGATCGACCCGCACCAGCCGCACCCCGGGCGGGGTGCGGAAGGGCTGCGCCGGCTGGCCTTCCAGCGCCTTGGCGACGATGTCGCGGAAGATCGGCGCCGCGACTACGCCGCCGGTCTCGCGCGGACCCAGCGTCTTCTGCTGATCGAATCCCACGAACACGCCGACCGCGAGGTCGGGCGCGAAGCCCACGAACCAGGCGTCATAGGCGCTGTTGGTGGTGCCGGTCTTGCCGGCCAGCGGCTTGCCGACCGCCTTGACGCGCGTGCCGGTGCCGCGCTCGACCACGCCGGTCAAGAGATTGACCATCTGATAGGCGTGCTGGGCCGAGACCACCTGCAGGCGCTGGTCGGGCAGGTCGGGATCGTCGCCGCCCGGCCATTCGCGCAGGCCGCAGAACGGGCACAGCCTGCCGTCATGGCGGAACACGGTCTTGCCGTAGCGGTCCTGGACGCGGTCGATCAGCGTCGGCTCGACATGCTTGCCGCCGTTGACCAGGGTGGCGTAGGCCGCGGTCAGGCGCAGAAGCGTGGTCTCGCCCGCGCCCAGCGACATCGACAACATCGGCCGCATCTCGTCGACCACGTTGAGGCGCTTGAAGACGTCGATCACCTTGTCCATGCCGACATGGGCGGCGATGCGCACCGTCGGCACGTTGCGCGACTGTTCGAGCGCGCGGCGGATCGAGATCGGGCCGGCGAATTTGCGGTCGTAGTTCTTGGGCTCCCACAGCGGTAGGCCGGGTCCTTGCGGATAGGCCACCGGCGCGTCCAGGATGCGGCTGGCCGGCGTCAGCCCGGCCTCGAGCGCGGCCAGATAGATCATCGGCTTGGAGGCCGAGCCGGGCTGGCGGAAGGCCTGGATGGCGCGGTTGAACTGGCTGATGTCGTAGGAATAGCCGCCGACGATCGCCAGTACGCGGCCGGTATGCGGGTCCATCACCACCGCGGCACCGCCGACTTCCGGCACCTGCCTGAGGCCGTAGACGTCCTTCTTGTCGGCGATCGGCTCGACCAGGATGACGTCGCCTGGCCGCAGCACGTCGGCGGGGCGCCTTGGCGCCGGGCCGACGGTCTGGTTGCTGCCGGGGGTTCGCGCCCAGCTCAACTCGTCCATCGGGATCAGGCCGCGGCGGTTGTTGGCCAGCGCGATCTCGGCATGGCCGGCGTGATCGGACGCCATCACCACCGCCATCTGCCAAGGCGCGATCCCCGGCGGCGTCTCGGCCTGGCCCAGCATGTCGCGCGGCGCCACGCCGCGCTTGGCGGCGACCAGCGGCCCGCGATAGCCATGGCGGCGGTCGTAGTCGATCAGGCCGCGGCGCAGCGCATCGGTGGCGATCGCCTGCATGTGCGAATCGAGCGAGGTGCGTACCTGCAGCCCGCCCTCGTAGAGCGCGCGCTCGCCATAGGCCGCGGCCAGTTCGCGGCGCACTTCCTCGGTGAAGTATTCGGCCGGGACGTACTCGACCTCTTTGCGCTGGCGGGCGGTGACCGGACCCTGCTTGAACCACGCCGCCTCGGTCAGGTTGATGTAGCCGTCCTCGAGCATGCGATCGAGCACGTAGTCGCGCCGCGCCTTGGCCGCCTCGGGCCGGCGTACGGGATGGTAGTTGTTGGGCGCCTTGGGCAGCGCGGCCAGGAAGGCCATCTCGCCGATGGTCAGCTCGTCCAGCGACTTGTCGAAATAGTACAGCGCCGCCGCCGCCACGCCGTAGGCCTGGAAGCCGAGATAGATCTCGTTGAGATAGAGCTCGAGGATGCGTTCCTTGGCCAGCGCGCGTTCGATGCGGAAGGCCAGGATCGCCTCGCGCACCTTGCGCTTGTAGGACACCTCGCTGCCGAGCAGGAAGTTCTTGGCCACCTGCTGGGTGATGGTCGAGGCGCCGACCAGGCGCCGTCCCGAGCCGAGATTGTTGAGATTGACGTAGATGGCGCGCAGGATGCCCAGCGGATCGATCCCCTGGTGTTCGTAGAAATTCTTGTCCTCGGCCGAAAGGAAGGCCTCGATCAGCTTCTTGGGGAGGTTCTCGATCGGCACGAAGACGCGCTTTTCGCGCGCGAATTCGGTCATCAACCGCCCGTCGCCGGCATAGACCCGGGTCGTCACCGGCGGCTCGTAATGCGCCAGCTGCGAATAGTCCGGCAGGCCGCGGCCGAAGAACCACAGCCCGGCCAGGCCCACCCCCGCCCCGGCGATGGCCACCAACACCAGCACCACCAGGCTGGCGGCGATGAAACGCAGAAAACCTCTCATGGCCGCCAGGACCTAGCCCGGCATTGTGGCCGAAGCATGGCGACGGATCTCAATACTTGGCTTCGGCGAAATGGCGGTCGACGGCGCGGGCCAAGGCGGCGACCAGCGCCTGGCGGCCCCTGGCCGAGGTCAGCACCTTCTCGTCCTCGCGGTTGGAGAGATAGCCCATCTCGACCAGCACCGAGGGCGTGTTGGGCACGCGCAGCACCCGGAAGCCGGCGAAGCGATAAGGGTTGGGCAGCACCCGTACCTGGCGTTCGAGCTCGGGCAACAAGGTGTATTTGGCGAAGCGGCCGGAATACTCCATCGTCGTCTTGAGCGCGAAATCGATCAGGATGCCGCGGGTGGCGGCGTCGTATTCGTTGAGGTCGGCGGCGAATCCGGCGATCAGGTCGGCCTTGTTCTCCTTGGCCGCCAGCGCCTCGGCTTCCTTGTCCGAGGCCTTGTCCGACAGCGTGTAGACCGAGGCGCCGCGGGTTGATTTGACCGGATTCGAATCGGCATGCAGCGAAATGAACAAATCGGCATTGGCCTTGACGGCCGTCGCCACCCGATCGCGCAGCGGGATGAACACGTCCTGGTCGCGGGTCATGAACACGCTGTAGCGGCCCGTGGTCAGCAGTGCGCGACGCAAGTCCAGCGCCACCGCCAGCGTCACCGACTTCTCGGTCGTGCCGGCGACCCCGATCGTGCCGGGATCTTCGCCGCCATGGCCGGGATCGATCACCACCACCCGTTTCTCGGGCTTGCGCGGCTGGGTCTTGGCCGCGGGCGGCGGCGGCAAGGGCGCCGCCAGCGCCTGGCGTTCCGGTTCGGGCCGCGGGCTGCGCAGTTCGGCCTGAGGCGCCGCGCCCGGCTGAAGGTCGAGCACCAGCCTGTGCCCCTGCCCGTTCAAAGGCGGCAGGATGAAATGCCCGGCGATGCGGGCCGGCTTGGCCAGATCGATCACCACCCGGCCGACGCCGGGCCGATTGCGGGCGTAGCGTACGCGTTCGACCAGCCCGCCGGCGGGATTGCCGGCCACTTGCCAGTCGAGTTCGGGCAGTTCGATCACGACCCGATCGGGGTTGGCGAGAGTGAAAAGCGAATACTCGACCGGTTCGGACAGGTTGAGCACCAGCCGCGCGCCCTCGCCCTGGGGGGCGACGCGAACGCCAGTGGCCGCGGTCGCGGCCTGAACCGCGCCGGCCCAGAGCGTCAACCCCAGCACCGCCAGGAATCGTCCGAATCGGCCTGCGAACGCGGCCATGACGCCGCTGATTCTCCCTTGAATTTGAATTGGATAGCATGATTCGCCAGCCGTCGCGCAAGAACTTCGCCCGCCGCCCTCGTTTTGCATTGGTTTTGCACTGGTTGAAAAAACCGTTGTGCTGCGAAGGGTTAGCGACTATGGTGCCCGCCGATGACGCCCGCCTATCATTCGGCGCCCCTTTCTAGCCAGCGTCGTGGACCGGCCCCATCGCCCCGCAAAGGCGGCGCGATGCTTGCCCGTTCGCGCTGGCCGAACCCGACGCCCGGGCGGATGTCGCGTCGTCTTGAGATCGCCGATCGCGCGGCCCGCGCCAGCCTGTGCCTGGTGCCCGCCCGCGATCACAACCTCAATCCCGCAACGCTTACCCCAACGACGCCGGACCGTCGCCGGGCGCCATCGCAGGCGACCAGAGTTCGGCATGGAGATCGCTTTAATGGCTACGCGTATGTTGATCGACGCCGCCCACCTGGAGGAAACTCGGGTGGCGGTCGTGACCGGAAATCGGCTGGATGATTTCGACATCGAGTCCGAGCACCGCCGTCCGCTCAAAGGCAACATCTATCTTGCCAAGGTAACCCGGGTCGAACCGTCGCTGCAGGCGGCGTTCGTCGAGTATGGCGGCAATCGGCACGGCTTCATCCCGTTCGCCGAAATCCATCCCGACTACTATCAGATCCCGGTCGCCGACCGGCAGGCCCTGCTCGAGGCCGAGGCGCGCGAGGCACGCGACCACGACGACGACGACCAGCCCGATACCGCGGCACGGCCTGAAATCGACGTGCCCGACATGCCGGTCGGCACGATCGAGGCGCCGCTGCCGACCGCCGAGACCGCCAGCCAGCCGATGGAACCCTCGCCGGTGCTGGCGGCCGATCTCGAGCCTTTGCCGCCGACGCCGCCGAGCGAACCCAAGGAGGACGAGGCGACGCCCGCGGCCCAACCGCCGTCCGATCCGCTGGCGACGATTCCGATCGCGGCCGATGCCTCCCCCGCCCCGCTTCTGCCCGGCCCCGCGGTCGACGTCGGTTTCGGCGCCCCCGAGACCGACAGCCCATTGCCGGCGACCGAGTCGGCATCGGGCGAGGAGCCGCTTGGCGAGGCCGCGCCCGAACCGATCCATGTCGAGGCGCTGGGCGGAGCGGCCGATGCCGCCGACGAAGTGCCGCGGCCGCGCGTCCGCCGGCTGCGCTCCTACAAGATCCAAGAGGTCATCAAGCGCCGCCAGATCATGCTGATCCAGGTGGTCAAGGAGGAACGCGGCAACAAGGGCGCGGCGCTGACCACCTACATCTCGCTGGCCGGCCGCTATTGCGTACTGATGCCCAACTCGCCGCGCGGCGGCGGCATCAGCCGCAAGATCGTCGACGCCCAGGACCGCCGCCGCCTCAAGGAGGTGGTGTCGGGCCTCGACGTGCCCGAGGGCATGGGCGTGATCCTGCGCACCGCCGGCATGCAGCGCGCCCAGCCCGAGATCAAGCGCGACTTCGAATACCTGCTGCGGCTGTGGGACGGGATCCGCGACCTGACGCTCAAATCGACCGCGCCGGCGCTGATCTACGAGGAAGCCAACCTGATCAAGCGCTCGATCCGCGACCTGTTCCACCAGGGCATCGAGGAAGTGCTGGTCGAGGGCGAGGACGGCTATCGCGCCGCGCGCGACTTCGTCCGCCAGATGATGCCCAGCATGGAGGACAAGGTCCGCGCCTACCGCGACCGCGTGCCGGTGTTCCAGCGCTTCCAGGTCGAGCAGATCCTGGAGGGCATCCACAATCCGACCGTGCAGTTGAAGTCGGGCGGCTACATCGTCTTCGGCCAGACCGAGGCGCTGGTGGCGATCGACGTCAACTCGGGCCGCGCCACGCGCGAACGCCACATCGAGGACACCGCGCTGCGCACCAATCTCGAGGCGGCCGACGAGGTCGCCCGGCAGCTGCGCCTGCGCGACCTGGCCGGGCTGATCGTGATCGACTTCATCGACATGGACAGCGGCGGCAACAACCGCGCGGTCGAACGCCGCCTCAAGGAGGCGCTGAAGAGCGACCGCGCCCGCATCCAGGTCGGCCGCATCAGCCCGTTCGGGCTGCTGGAGATGTCGCGCCAGCGGCTGCGGCCCTCGCTGCTGGAATCGATGGGGGTCAAGTGCCCGCATTGCGCCGGCACGGGCTATCTGCGCTCGACCGAATCCAGCGCGCTGTCGGTGTTGCGCGAGATCGAGGAAGAGATCGCCAAGAGCCGCAGCGCCGAGATCGTGGTCCACGTCCCCGAAGGGGTGGCGCTCTACCTGCTCAACGCCAAGCGCGGCCAGCTCCACGAGTTCGAGCAGAAGTACGGCATGCGCATCGTCGTCCAGGCCGACGACAGCCTGGTTCCGCCCGATTGCCGCATCGAGCGTTCGAAGCCGCGCCAACAGGGCGGCCAGCCCCAGGCGCCGCGCGGCCCGATCATGACCCCGGACGCGGTCAGTCCGCCGCCCGAGGCCGCGATCGAAGCCGGGGAATCCGTCGCCGCCGCGCCCAGCGCCTCCGATCTGGACGCGGCGCACGCCGCGGCGCTGGCCGAAAACGAGGCGGCGTCCTCCGGCCAGGCCGTCACCGAAGGCGGCGAGCGCGACGAGCATCGGCGCGGCCGGCGCCGCCGGCGCGGCCGTGGCCGCGAGCGTCACGACCGCGGCCAGGCCGAAGCTCCGCTCGGCGTGCAGCCGATCGAGGGCGAGACCGACCAGGCGGTGCCTTCGGCCTCCGAAGGCCAGGATGCGGTTCAGCCGCCGGGCGACATCGTCGCCTCTTCGGGGCGGCCGACCGACGATCGCGGCGAAGGCGGCGAGCGGTCCTCGCGTCGTCGTCGCGGCCGCCGCGGCGGACGCCGCTTCCGCGAGCGCGACCAGGACATCGGCCAGCGTCCCGAGGGCGAAGGTCAGGAGAGTCCGCGGCCGTTCATGACGCCGGATCAGTTCGCCAGCGAAATGCTCAACCGGCCGCCGGCTTATTCGCCGCCGCCGCCCGCACCCCCGGCTCCGCCGGCGGTCGAAGCGGCACCGCTTCCCCCGCCGCCCCCTCCTTCTCCGTCCGCGAGCGAAGCGCCGCCGCCTCCGGCCGAGTCCGAAGGCCCGCCCAAGCCGCGCAAGACCGGGTGGTGGTCGCGAATGACCGGCGGAGCTTTTTAAGGCTTCAGCAGCTCTGGCAACCGGCGCGGGCCTCGGCCACCATCGTCCGCATGTCGGCCAGTTCCATCGCCCCAGGCGCGATGGCGTCGCCGATGACGAAAGCCGGCGTGCCGGAGATGTTGAGCCGCCGCGCCAGTTCGTGATTGCGCCTGAGCACGGCCTCGATCTCGGGATCGGCCATGTCGCGCTTGAGCCGCGCCAGGTCGAGTTTCTTCTCGCCGGCGATGCGCGCCACCGCCTCGTCGTCGATGGTGCCGCGCGAGGCCATCAGCGCATCGTGCATGTCGCGGTACTTGCCCTGCTTGCGCGCCGCCATCGCCGCCCGCGCCGCCAACAGCGAACCCGGGCCGAGAATCGGAAACTCCTTCAGCACCACCCGCACGCCCGGCTCGGCCTTGATCAGCGCCTCGACCACGGCATGGGCGCGTTTGCAGTAGGGGCAGCGATAGTCGAAGAACTCGACCACGGTGACGTCGCCCTTGGGGTTGCCGATCGTGAAATCGCCCGGATCGGCGTCCAGGTTCTTGCGCTCGCCCCTGAGCGCGGCCTGGGCGGCATGGTCCTTGCTGAGTTTTTCGCGCGCCTCGTAGGCCTGGATGGCCTCGATCAGGACTTCGGGACGACGCATCAGATAGTCGCGGACGATGGCCTCGATCGCCTTGGTCTGATCCGAAGAGAACTGCGCCAGGGACGGCGTCGGCGCGGCGAACAACCCGATCGCGCCCAACACCGCCAAAAACCGGACCCGCTTCATCGCATTCTCCTCATCCCCTGCCCGAGCGCACCCGACCGACGGCGTCCTTCCAGCCGGCGTAGAGCCGGTCGCGATCGGCCCGCGCCATCGCCGGAGCGAAACGCGCCTCGCGCTTCCAGGCCCGGGCGACCTGGTCGAGCCCGCCCCAGACGCCTTCGGCCAGTCCCGCCAGATAGGCCGCGCCCAGCGCGGTGGTCTCGGTCACCACCGGCCGTTCGACCGGCAGGTCGATCATATCGGCCAGGAACTGCATCAGCCAGGAATTCGCCACCATGCCGCCATCAACTTTCAGCGAGGTGGGCGCGATGCCGTCGGCACGGATCGCCTCCATCAGGTCGCGGGTCTGGTAGGCCACCGCTTCCAGCGCCGCGCGCGCGATCTCCTTGATGCCGGAATCGCGCGTCAGGCCAAGGATCGCGCCGCGCGCACCGGCATCCCAATAGGGCGCGCCCAGGCCGACGAAGGCCGGCACCAAATAGACCCCGCCGGTCGAGGCCGCGGCGCGCGCCAGCGCCTCGCTGTCGGCAGCGCGCGCGAACAGCTTGAGCCCGTCGCGCAGCCATTGCATCGCCGCGCCGGCGACGAAGATGCTGCCCTCGAGCGCATAGGTGGTCCGCCCGCCCAGCCGCCAAGCGACCGTGGTCAGCAGGCGATGGGCCGAGGCCACCGCGCGCTCCCCGGTGTTGACCAGGACGAAGCAGCCGGTGCCGTAGGTGCTTTTGATGTCGCCGGGCGCGAAGGCGGCCTGGCCGAAGGTCGCCGCCTGCTGGTCGCCGGCGATGCCCGAAATCGGCACCGCCGCGCCCAGCAGCGCCTTGTCGGCCTGGCCGAAGCGGCCGCTCGAATCCCACACCTCGGGCAATATCGCGCGCGGCACGCCGAACAGCGCCAGCAGTTCCTCGCTCCACTCCTGGCGGTGGATGTCGAACAGCATGGTGCGGGCGGCGTTGGAGGCGTCGGTGGCGTGGACCTTGCCGCCGGTCAGGTTCCACAAGAGCCAGCTATCGATCGTGCCGAAGGCCAGCTCGCCGCGCTCGGCCCGCGCCCGCGCCCCCGGCACGTTGTCCAACAGCCAGGCCAGCTTGGTGGCCGAGAAGTAGGGATCGAGCACCAGGCCGGTCAGCGCGGCTACGCGCCGGTCCTGGCCCTGGGCGCGCAGCGCGGCACAGCGTTCGGCCGTGCGGCGGTCCTGCCAGACGATGGCATTGTGCAGAGGTCGGCCGCCGGCGCGTTCCCACAACACCGTCGTCTCGCGCTGGTTGGTGATGCCGATCGCCGCCAGATCGGAGGCGGCAATGCCGGCCTTGGCCAAGGCGTCGCGCGCCGAGGCAAGACTGTCCTGCCAGATGCGCTGGGCGTCGTGCTCGACCCAGCCGGGCTGGGGGTAGATCTGCGGCAACTCGACCTGGCCGGTACCCCGGATCGCGCCCATGCGGTCGAAGACGATGGCGCGCGAGGAGGTGGTGCCCTGATCGAGCGCCAGGATGTAGCCGTCGGCCATTCAGCGCCCCTGCTGCTGGTTCTGGCGCAGCCGAATGGCCTCGCCTTCGAGATCCTGGGCGCGCAGCCAGCCGGGCGAACCCTCGCTCAGCCGACCCATCGCCCGGCGCGCCATCTCGCGCGCCTGGACGTACTGGCCCTGCAGCAGCGCGCGTTCCGCGCTGGCCAAATTGGCCAGTCCGATTTCGCCGGTGCGGCCCTGCGCCACCGACAGGTGATACCAGGCCTGCGGGTCGGTCGGGTCGCCGCGGGTCGCGAACACCAGGTGCTCGACCGCGGCCTTGATATTGGCGTCGTCCTCGGTCGCGATCAGCACCTTGCCCAGATCGGAGGCCAGCAGGGCCGATTTCGGCGCCAACCGCCTTGCCTCGCGATAGTCCGGCACCGCGCCCTTGGGATCGCCGCTCTCCATCCGGATCTGACCGCGCAGCTCGTGGAAATAGGGATCGCCGGGATGGGCCGCGACCAGCGCATCAATCTCGGCCAGCGCCTCGGCGGTGCGGCCGGCGCGGTGATGGGCGATGGCGCGGGCATAGCGCGCCGGCAGCGAGACGTCGCCCTCGGGATAGCGCCGCAGCGTGCGCGCCGGCGGATCGAGGAATCCGAACAGCTTGGCCCGCATGCGGGCGTGGCGTTCGACGAATTCGGGTCGCGGCGGCGCATCGCTGTAGGGCGAGCGGGCGATGTGCCCCTCGATGAAGTTCATGCGATCGCGCGACAGCGGGTGCGAGCGGATATAGGGATCCTGGCGCGAGGATTGCAACGCCTCCTGGTCGCCCAGCTTCTGCAGCACTTCCACCAGCCCGCGGGCGGATTGCTGGGTGCGTTCGAGATAGGACAGCGCCGCCTGATCGGCCGAGGCCTCCTGGGTGCGCGAGAAGGCGAGGAAGCCGCGCTCGGCCATGCTGGAACCGCCGATCACCGCGGCAACGCCGGCGTCCCCGGCCCCCGCCGCCACCGCCACCGCGCCCAGCACCATGGCGGCGATCATCGCCGCGGCGGCGCCGCGCATGGCGTCATGGGCGCGCGCCAGATGGCCGGCGGCGATGTGGCCGGTCTCGTGCGCCAGCACGCCGATGACTTGGGCCGGCGTCTCGCCCGACATCAGGAGCCCGGTGTGAACGAAGATGCGCTGGCCGCCGGCGACGAAGGCGTTGAGCGCCGGATCGCCGATCAGATGGACCGAGACGCTCGCCGATTCGAGACCGGCGGCGGCGAACACTGGCGCGGCATAGGCGCGGATGGTATCTTCGATTTCGGCATCGCGGATGAGGGAGACGGTCCGCTGTGCCGTCGCCGGCTGATGCGGCAGCATGCCCGACAACAATGCCAGCACGCCGACGAAGACGCGCGCTTTCCGCCACACGGGATTGACCGGTCCGACGCCCAGCATGATCGAAATAAGTAGGTATCCGCGCGACCAGCGTCAATCTCGGCCGGGCCGGGCGATGCTGGCAGCGGCGCTGTTGGCGGCGCTGGCGGCATGCGGCGAGGAACAGCGCCCGGTCGGCGTCATCGGCCATGTCGAGGGTCCGATCGGCGGCGTCGCCGCCGACGAGCCGCGCGCCGCGACCATCGGCCGCGACATCCTTTCGGCCGGCGGCAATGCCGCCGATGCCGCGGTGGCGATGGGCTTCACGCTGGCCTTCACCTATCCGGCCGCGGCCGGGCTGGGCGGCGGCGGCTTGTGCCTGGCCTATGACCAGAAGAGCAATGCGGGCTTCGCCCTCGACTTCCTGCCGCGGGCGCCGGCCGCGGGCGGCGAGGTCGCGGTGCCGCTGATGACCCGAGGCCTGTTGTCGCTGCACGCCCGTTTCGGGCGGCTCGGCTTGGCGCAAGTCACCGTGCCGGCGGAGAACCTGGCCCGCTTCGGCGTGCCGCTCAGCCGGGCATTGGCGACACGCATCCAGGCCCAGCCCGACCCCGCCATCCGTCGCCTGATCGGGCTCGGCGACGGCCAATCGCCCACGGTCGGAACCACCGTGACCAATTTCGATTTCGCCGGCACGCTGGCGCGCATCCGTGCCCATGGCGTGGTCGATTTCTATACCGGCGCGCTGGCCGGCCAGCTGGTCGAGGGCATTGCCGCATCCGGCGGCAAGGTCGACCTCGAAACCATGCGCCGCACCGCCGCCGGCTGGAGCCCGGCCGCCTCATACGCGGTCGGCGACGCCATCCTGTTCGCGCCCACCGGCGAGATGCCGGGCGGCGAGGCCATGGCCGCGCTGTGGCGCGATCTCTTGCAGGGCGATGCCGTCCAGCGCGCCGGACCCGCCGCGCGCGAGCGCGTGCTGCGCGAGGCCGCCGACAAGGCCCGGCTCGGCCGTCGGCCGGTACCGGGCTGGACCAATCTGGTGGCGGTCGACAAGCGCGGCAACGGCATCGCCTGCGTCTTCACCATGGGTCTCGAGTTCGGCCTGCGCCGGGCCGTGCCGGGCACCGGCGTGGCGCTGGCTTCGCCGATCGGCGATACGCCCGCGCTCGGGCTTGGCCTCTTGACCAATCTGCGCGTCAAGGCGCTGTTCCTGTCGCTGGCCGCCAGCGGCGACGCCGCCGCGCCGGCACGCGCGATCGAGGCACTGGTGGCGATGAACTACGACCTCAAATCCGCCCGCATCGCCGTGAGCGAGAACCGACTGGGACTCGCCGCCACGGTCAACACCGTTTTCTGCTTCCGAAGCGTTCCGGGCGCGCCCGAAAGCTGCATCGCCGCCCACGATCCCAAGGGCTTCGGCCTGTCGTTCGAATCGGACTGACTTCCGCCATGAAACCCGCCTTGCGTTCGGCGATCGATCCGTTCATCGCCCTCGAAGTGCTGAAGGCCGCCAACGACCGCGCCGCCCAGGGCCTCGACGTGCTGCACATGGAGGTCGGCGAGCCGGGCGGCGGGCCGCCCGAAGCCGTGCTGGATGCCGCCCGGCGCTGTCTCGCCGCCGGCCGTATCGGCTATACCGAATCTCTCGGCATTCCGCCCTTGCGCGCCCGCATCGCCGGGCATTATCGCGACCGCTACGGCATCGACCTGGCGCCCGAGCGGGTGGTGGTGACGACGGGGTCCTCGGCTGGGTTTCTGCTCGCTTTCCTGGCGGCGTTCGAGCCGCGCGCCCGCATCGCCCTGGCCGATCCCGGCTATCCGGCCTATCGCAACATCCTCAAGGCGCTCGATTTCCAGCCGGTCAACCTCGCGGCCGGACCCGAAACCGGCTTCCAGCCGACGCCGGCGCTGCTGGACGGCGCCGGCGCCTTGGCCGGCGTGCTGGTGGCGAGCCCCGCCAATCCCACCGGCGCCATGCTGGCGCCGGCCGAACTGGAAGCGCTCTGCGCCTGGTGCCGCGAGCGCGATGCCTGGCTGATCTCGGACGAGATCTATCACGGCATCGTCTACGGCAAGCCGGTCGAGACCGCCTTGCGCTTTTCCGACCATGCCATCGTCGTCAACAGCTTCTCGAAATACTTCGCCATGACCGGCTGGCGGGTGGGCTGGCTGGTGCTGCCCGAGGCGCTGGTGCGGCCGGTCGAGCGGCTGGCGCAAAGCCTCTACATCTCGCCGCCCGCCCTGTCGCAGCAGGCGGCGCTGGCGGCGCTCGATTGCCGGCCCGAACTCGACCGGCGGGTTGCCGCCTACGCCCGCAATCGCGCGCTGCTGTTGGAGGCCCTGCCGCGCGCCGGATTCGAGATCGCGGCGCCGGCCGACGGCGCGTTCTACATCTACGCCGACATCCGTCGCCTCTCCAACGACAGCGTGGCGTTCTGCAAGAAAATGCTGGCCGAGACCGGGGTCGCGGCCACGCCCGGGGTCGATTTCGACACCGCGCGCGGGCATCGCTATGTGCGCTTTTCCTTTGCCGGGGCCGAGGACGAGATCGCGCGCGCGGCCCAGGCGCTGCGCCGCTGGCTGGGTTGAGGAGGCGGATCGTGGCCAAGCTGTTCGAACCGATCGTCTTGCGCGGCGTGACCGCGCGCAACCGCATCGTCATCTCGCCGATGTGCCAGTACAGCGCCCGCGACGGCATCGCCAACGAATGGCACCTGGTCCATCTCGGCAAGTTCGCCGTCGGCGGCGTCGGCATCGTCTTTGCCGAGGCGACCGCGGTGGTGCCCGAGGGCCGCATCACCCATGGCGATCTCGGCCTGTGGTCGGACGCCCACGCCCAGGCGCTCAAGCCGCTGGTCGCGTTCCAGAAGGCCCAGGGCGCCGTGCCCGCGATCCAGATCGGTCATGCCGGCCGCAAGGCCAGCATGGCGCGACCGTGGTACGGCAACGGCCCGCTGGGCTCGGCCGATCTGGCACGCGGCGACACGCCCTGGCCGATCGTCGCCCCCTCGCCCGAGCCGGTCGGTCCGGGTTGGCTGATGCCGCAGGCGATGAGCGCGGCCGCCATCGCCGAACTTACGCGCGCTTTCGCCGCGGCCGCGGGTCGCGCCGACGCCGCCGGCTTCGAGGCCTTGGAGATCCACGGCGCCCACGGCTATTTGATCGCCAGTTTTCTGTCGCCGGTCAGCAACCATCGCAACGACGGCTATGGCGGCGATCGCGCCGGGCGGATGCGGATCGCGCTGGAAGTGGCGGCGGCGGTGCGGACGATATGGCCCGCATCCAAGCCGCTGTTCTTCCGCATCTCGACCGTCGACGGCGCCGAGGGCGGCTGGTCGGTCGAGGACAGCGTCGCCCTGGCGCTGGAGCTGAAGGCGCGCGGCGTCGACGTGGTCGACTGTTCCTCGGGCGGCATTGCCGGTTCGGCCACCGCCGCCGGGGTCAAGCGCCGGCCGGGCTTCCAGGTGCCGTACGCCGCGCGCCTGAAGCGCGAGTCCGGGTTGGCGACGATGGCGGTCGGGCTGATTCTCGACGGCCCTCAGGCCGAAGCCATCCTGCAGGCGGGCGATGCCGATCTGATCGCCATCGGCCGCGAGGCGCTCCATGATCCGTTCTGGGCTCTGCATGCCGCCGAAGCGCTAGGCGTCGGGCCCGATTTCGGCCTCTGGCCGCCACAATATGGCTGGTGGCTGGAACGCCGCGCCGCGACCACGCAGCGCTGAACATATCCGGACATGCGGGCAGGATTCACGAACTGTCTCAAACCTCACGGTTCGAGACGGTTCGATCACGCTTTAGCAGGGCCGGCCGATGGCGCGCGCGGCCAGATCGTGGCCGCGCTGATTCCAATGGAAGTCGACGTCGCCGAAATCGAAGCGCTGGCGGTGCTGGGCCCAGTCGGCGGCAAAGGCCGTATGCAGGTCGAGGAAGGCAAGGCCGTGCCGCGCCGCCGCCTCGGCCGCCAGGCGATTGAGCGCGCGCACTCCGCTAGCGTCATCGCTGCCGTCGTAGATCGCCTGGCGCACGCCGTCCATCGCCACCAGCACCGGCCGCCCCAGCCGCGCCAGCCGAGCGAACAAATGCTCGGTCGCGACACGGATATTCGGCAGCTCGGCCGCGACCTCGTCGACCGCCACATTGGCGGCGAAGCGCTCGCCGCCGCCGAGCGCGCGGCGCAGGGTCTCGGGCGTCACGTTCCAGCGATACCAGAAGAAACGCATGGTGGCGCTGCGCCGAAGCCAATCCGTCGCCGGCGCGACATAGGGCGCGGGCGGGGTCTCGCCCGCGACGCGACCCTCGTTCAGGTCGAGCTTGAGGAAGCTCGAGGTGAAGCGCCCCGGCAAGCGGCGATAGGATTCGACGAAGTCGTTGTGGACCAGGAGAACGATGACGCGGTCCGGCGCGTAGCGCGGCACCAGCCGCTCGGCCATCAGCACGTATTGGCTGAGCGGCGCGCCCGAGATGCCGAAGCGATAGACCTCGGCGCCGTGCTGGTCCTCCAGCCTTTCGGCCAGGCTGGCCCGATGCTCGACCTGGAAGGCCTCGACATAGGAATCGCCGATCAAGAGCGCCCGGCACTTGCCGCTCCGCGCCTCGGCATAGGATTCGTGCCGGCTGTTCCAGCCCTGGCGATTGATGCGGAACGGCGCGGCGATGGCATTGCCGCGGCGATACACGCCGGTGCTGTCCGGCTGCCAGCGGATCAGGCCGTCGATCATGGCATTCGCCGGCAGGTCGGTGCCCGGCATGACCAAGCGGAACAGCACGAATTCGCAAGCCAGGGCCAGGAACCCCAGCGCGCCCAGCAGCGTGAGCAGATTCTTGGCCCAGCCCGGCATGTCAGCCGGGCGGCGTGTAGCGCGCGACTTGCTGGTCGATGGCGCCGAAGATCGAGCGGCGGTCGGCATCGAACATCTCGATGCGGATGCGATCGCCGAAGCGCATGAAGGGCGTGCGCGGCTTGCCCTCGGCCAGGGTCTCGAGCGTGCGGATCTCGGCCAGACAGGACGAGCCGCGCTGGCGGTCGCGATTGGAGACCGTGCCCGAACCGACGATGCTGCCGGCCGCCAGCGGCCGCGTGCGAGCGGCATGCGCCACCAATTGCCCGAAATCGAAATTGAGGTCGGCGCCGGCATCGGGATCGCCGATGCGCCTGCCGTTGAGCGTGCTGACCAAGGGCAGCGACAGCTTGGCGCCGTCCCAGGCCGCGCCCAGTTCGTCGGATGTCACCGCCACCGGCGAGAAGGCGGTCGAGGGCTTGGCATGGAAAAAGCCGAAACCCTTGGCCAGTTCCGCCGGGATCAGGTTGCGCAGCGAGACGTCGTTGACCAGCATCACCAGCCGGATCTTGCTTCGCGCCAAGGCCGGCCCCGCCCCCATCGGCACGTCGTCGACGATCACCGCCACTTCGGATTCGAAGTCGATGCCCCAGTCCTCGTTCTCGACCGCGATGTCCTCGGTCGGCGCGAGGAAGCTGTCCGAGCCGCCCTGATACATCAGCGGATCGGACAGGAAGGAGGGCGGCATCTCGGCGCCGCGCGCCTTGCGCACCAGTTCGACATGGAACAAGTAGGCGCTGCCGTCGCACCACTGATAGGCACGCGGCAAAGGCGAGGCCACCGCCTTGGGATCGAAGCCGAAGGCGCCCGGCGCCTTGCCGGCCTCGAGCCGCGCCGACAGCTCCGCCAGCCTGGGCGCGCACGCCGCCCAATCGTCCAGCGCCGCCTGCAGCGTCGGCGCGACGCCGTCGGCCGCGACCGCGCGCGACAGGTATTTCGACACCACGATCAGCCGG
>VGDZ01000034.1 GCA_016869515.1 Alphaproteobacteria bacterium
GAGGCCGAGCGCCTGCTCAAGCGATTCGCCAAGGCGCCGCCGGCCAAGGGCTATGTCCTGTTCGAGACCGGCTACGGCCCCTCGGGCCTGCCGCATATCGGCACTTTCGGCGAGGTCGCCCGCACCACCATGGTGCGGCGCGCCTTGGCCGAATTGTCGGACCTGCCCTCGCGGCTGTTCGCCTTTTCCGACGACATGGACGGGCTGCGCAAGGTTCCCGACAACATTCCCGAACCCGAAAAGTATCGCCAATTCGTCGGCCGGCCGCTGACCGCGATCCCCGATCCCTTCGGCACGCACGAATCCTACGGCCATCACATGAATGCGCGGTTGCGCGCCTTTCTCGACACTTTCGGCTTCGACTACGAATTCATGAGCGCGACCGAGGGCTACAAGGCCGGCAAATTCGACGCCACGCTGCGTCTGATGCTGCGCCATTACGACGCGGTGATGAAGGTGATTCTGCCGACGCTGGGACCCGAGCGGCGCGCGACCTACAGCCCCTTCCTGCCGGTCTGCCCGCGCACCGGGGTCGTGCTGCAAGTGCCGATCCTGGCGCGCGACATCGAGGCCGGCACCGTGACCTATGCCGACCCCGACAGCGGCAAGCCGGTCGAACTGCCGGTCACCGGCGGGCATTGCAAGTTGCAATGGAAGGCGGATTGGGCGATGCGCTGGGTGGCGCTGCAGGTCGACTACGAGATGTCGGGCAAGGACCTGATCGATTCGGTCAAGCTGAGCTCGGCCATCTGCCGCATCCTCGGCGGCACGCCGCCCGAGGGCTTCACCTACGAGCTGTTCCTGGACGAGAGCGGCGAGAAGATCTCGAAGTCGCGCGGCAACGGCCTGACCATCGACCAATGGCTGCGTTATGCCGCGCCGGAATCGCTGTCGCTTTACATGTTCCACCAGCCGCGCCGCGCCAAGCGGCTTTATTTCGACGTCATCCCGCGCGCGGTCGACGACTACCAGGATCAGATCGAGGGCTTCGCCAAGCAGGACCCGAAGCAGCGCTATCTCAACCCAGCCTGGCACATCCATGGCGGGGCGCCGCCGGCCAAGGCCTCGCCGCTGCGCTTCGGCATGCTGCTCAACCTGGTCGGCGTGTCGAACAGCGAGGACCCGGCCGTGCTATGGGGCTTCATCAGCCGCTACAAGCCGGGACTCTCGCCCGAGAGCGAGCCGATGCTGGACGCGCTGGTGCGCTATGCCATCGCCTACTTCAAGGATTTCGTCCGCCCGCGGCGGCGCCAGCGCGCGCCCTCGGCGGTCGAGCGCGCGGCGATGGAGGACCTGATCGAGGTGCTGCTGGCGCTGCCCGCCACCGCCAGCGCCGAGGACATCCAGAACCAGGTCTATGCCGTCGGCAAGCGCCATCCCTTCGCCTCGCTGCGCGACTGGTTCAAGGGGCTCTACGAAGTGCTGTTCGGCGACGCCGAGGGGCCGCGCATGGGCTCGTTCATCGCCCTTTACGGCGTGGCCGAAAGCATCGCGCTCTTGCGCCAAGCGCTGGCACGGCCGGCCGAGGCGGCGTGAGATGAACCCGGCTGCACCGCGTTCGCGCGCCACCGACCACCAGCCCGAGACCCGCGGCCAGGATTTCTTCGCCCTCGACCGTTCGCTGCGGACTTTGCTCGGGCTCTATCTCTCGGCGCCGCTGCGGGCGCATCTCGAACCGCATTACCGGCGCCTTGGCCGCATGGTGCCGGACCGGCTGGAGGACCTCGCCGCCAGCGCCGACCGCAACGGGCCCGAACTCAGGCCGCGCGATCGCGCCGGCCGCGACATCTGGTCGGTCGAGTTCCATCCCGCCTATCGCGATCTCGAACGCATCGCCTTCGTCGACTTCGAGCTGGGCGCGATGAGCCATCGTCCGGCGCTGGGCTGGAACAGCCCGCTGCCGCCGGTGGCCAAATATGCCTTCACCTACCTGTTCTCGCAGTCGGAATTCGGATTGTGCTGCCCGATCAACATGACCGATTCGACCGCGCGCATGCTGAAGCTGTTCGCGTCCGACGAAATCAAGGCGCGCTATCTGCCGCGGCTGCTGGCGGATTCGATCGAGACCATGCAGCACGGCACGATGTGGATCACCGAGCGCTTCGGCGGCTCGGACGTGGGCGAGCTGCGGACGGTGGCGCGGTTCGAGCGCGGCGAATGGCGGCTGTACGGCGACAAGTGGTTCTCGTCGGTGGCCAACGCCGACATGGCGTTGGTGCTGGCGCGGCCCGAGGGCGCCGGCGCCGGCACCAAGGGCCTCGGCCTGTTCCTGGTGCCGCGCCGCCTGCCCGACGGCAGCCACAACGCCTATCGCGCGGTGCGGCTCAAGGACAAGCTCGGCACGCGTTCGATGGCCTCGGCCGAGATGGTCTTCGAGGGCGCGGTCGGTTACGTCATCGGCGATCTCGCGCGCGGCTTCGTGCAGATGGCCGAGATGATCAACCAATCGCGCATATCGAACGGCATCCGCGCCGCCGCCCTGATGCGGCGTTCGCTGTTCGAGGCGCTGGCGGTGGCCGAAGGCCGCGTCGCCTTCGGCAGCCGGCTCAAGGACCTGCCGCTGATGCGCCGCCAATTGCTGAAACTGCTGTTGCCGGCCGAACAGGCCTTGTCGGTCGGGCTGTTCACCGCCGATCTGCTGGAAAAGGCCGATGCCGGCGATGGCCGCGCCGCGGGCGCGCTGCGCCTGGCGACGCCGGTGCTCAAGTTCCGCGCTTGCCGCGATGCCCGCAAATCCGCCGGCGACGGCATGGAGACCCGCGGCGGCTCGGGCTATGTCGAGGAATGGCCGCATGCGCGCATCCTGCGCGATTCCCATCTCGGCTCGATCTGGGAGGGCACCTCCAACATCGTCGCCCTCGACATCCTGCGGGCGATCCGGCGCGAGCAGGCCGATGCGCCGCTGCGGGCGCTGCTGGAGGAAAAACTGGCGACGGCGCCGGCCGATCTGCGGCCGGCGCTGGCCGAGCGCCTGAACGGCGCCTTCGCGCTGGCCGGGCGCGCGGTCGCGGGCGAGGAGCGCCTGGCGCGTCAGGCCGGCACGGCGCTGTATCACGCCATGAGCGCCGTGCTGTTCGCCTGGGAGGCCAAGGCCGATCCGGCGCGGCTGTGGCTGGCGCGGTTGGTGCTGGCGCACAAATTGGCGCCGCGCGATCCGCTGGCGCCCGACGATCCAGGCCTAGAAGACGCCGCCATGGCGGCGCTTTTGCCGAATTGAATTAGGGCCGGATCGGAATCCCGGCCGCCGCCAGATGGCGCTTGGCGTCGGCGATGCTGTAGGTGCCGAAGTGAAAGATCGAGGCCGCCAGCACCGCCGAGGCATGGCCGTCCTTGACCGCCGCCACCATGTGATCGAGCGTGCCGCAGCCGCCCGAGGCGATGACCGGGATGGTCAACGCGTCGGCCACGGCCCGGGTCAGCGGCAAGTCGTAACCGTCCTTGGTGCCGTCGCGGTCCATCGAGGTCAGCAGGATTTCGCCGGCGCCGTATTCCTGCATCCGCCGCGCCCAGGCGACCGCGTCCAGGCCGGTGGCCTTGCGGCCGCCATGGGTGAAGACCTCGAAGCGATCGCCCGAGCGCTTGGCGTCGATGGCGACGACGATGCACTGCGCGCCGAACTTGGTCGCCGCCTCGCGCACCAGTTCGGGGCGCTGCACGGCGGCGGTGTTGATCGAGACCTTGTCGGCGCCGGCCAATAACAGCCGACGCACATCCTCGACCGCGCGCACCCCGCCGCCCACGGTCAGGGGCATGAAACAGGCGGCGGCGGTGCGTTCGACCACGTCGTAGATCGTGGCGCGCGCGTCCGACGAGGCGGCGATGTCGAGGAAGCACAGCTCGTCGGCGCCGGCGCGGTCGTAGATCCGGGCCTGTTCGACCGGATCGCCGGCATCGCGCAGGTCGACGAAATTGACGCCCTTGACGACGCGGCCGTCCTTGACGTCGAGACAGGGGATGATGCGGGTGGTCAGCATCGCGCCACCGCCCGCAGCGCCGCCTCGGGCGCGATGCGGCCGTCGTAGAAGGCGCGGCCGACGATGGCGCCGGCGATGCGGCCATCGGCCTTGAGCCGTTCGAGATCGGCCAGCGCCGCCACCCCGCCCGAGGCGATCACCGGGATCTTCAGGCGCCGCGCCAGCGCCGCGGTCGAATCGAGATTGACCCCGCCCAGCGCGCCGTCGCGGTCGATGTCGGTGAACACCACCGCGGCCGCGCCGCGATCTTCCAGCCGCAGCGCCAGATCGACCGCCGCGACATCGGTGGTCGCGGTCCAGCCGTCGACCGCGACCTTGCCGCCGCGGGCATCGATTCCGGCGACGATGCGCCCCGGCCAGGCGCGGCAGGCCTGGGTCACCAGTTCGGGGTTCCTGAGCGCGGCCGTGCCCAGCACCACCCGCGCGACGCCGAGGCCCAGCCAAGTCTCGATGGCGGCCCGGTCGCGGATGCCGCCACCCAATTGCAGCTTGGCGTCGGTCGCGGCCAGGATGGCCTTGACCGAAGCGGCGTTGCGCGCGGCCCCGGCCACGGCACCGTCGAGATCGACCACATGCAAGAGGCCGAAGCCCAGCGCGCGGAAGCGCCGCGCCTGATCGGCCGGATCGCGGTTGTAGACCGTGGCTTGGCCGAGATCGCCCCTGAGCAGCCGGACGCACTCGCCGCCCTTGAGGTCGATGGCGGGGTAAAGCGCGAAGCTCATGGCGACCAGGCGAGAAAATTGCCGATCAAGCCGAGGCCGAAGGCCTGGCTTTTCTCGGGGTGGAACTGGGTGCCGAACAGGTTGTCGCGCGCCACCGCGGCGGTGAAGCGCCCGCCGTGATCCGAGGTGGCGGCGGTCTCGGATTCGGCCACGCCGGCGATGGCGTAGGAATGGACGAAATAGGCGAAGGGCCGCTCGCCCAGGCCGGCGAACAGCGCATGCGGCCGGGCGATGTCGAGGCGGTTCCAGCCGATATGCGGAATCTTGAGCGCGGGATCGGCCGGGCGCAGTTTCTCGACCGCGCCCGCGATCCAGCCGAAACCGACATGCTCGCCGTTCTCGCGCCCGATCGTCGCCATCAGCTGCATGCCGACGCAAATGCCGAGGAAAGGCCGGCCCTTGCGGCGGACGCCGTCTTCCAGCGCCTGCATCATCCCGTCCAAGGCCAGCACGCCGGCGCGGCAATCGGCGAAGGCGCCGACGCCGGGCAGCACGATGCGGTCGGCCTTGGCCACGTCTTCGGCCTTGGCGGTCACCAAGACCTGTTCGCCCGAGCCGCGCTCGGCGACGACGCGCTCGAAGGCCTTGGCGGCCGAGCGCAGATTGCCCGAGCCGTAGTCGACGATCGCCACCGTGCTCATGGCTTGGCGCCGGCTAGCCGTCGGACGGCGATCTCCTCGGCGAGGTCGAAGTCATCGGCGGCGATCGGGCCGTGTTCGGCATGGCCCTGTCGCGCCAGCTTGGCGCGCCGCAATTCCGGGCCTTCCAGTCCGACCAGGACGCTGATGCCCAGGCTGGCCGCCAGCTCGACGATGGGGGCGACCGACAGCAACCTCGAGAACGCCAGCGCCAGCGCCACCTCGACCGCCAGCAAAAGAAAGAACGCCCCCCACAGCCGATGCCACAACAGCCAAAGCGGCGCGAAGAAGAAACCGGGCCAGGAGATGCCTTCCTTGACCAGCACAATATCGGGATCGTCCGGCAGCGAGGGCCGGACATGCACGGTGTAGACGCGCATGGCGGCTAGAGCACGCCCTTGGTCGAGGGCACGCTATGGGCGGAACGCGGATCGATCTCGATCGCCTGGCGCAAGGCGCGCGCCAGCGCCTTGAAGCAGCTTTCGACGATGTGGTGATTGTTGTCGCCGTAGAGCGTCTCGACATGCAGCGTCAAGCCGGCCGATTGGGCGAAGGCCTGGAACCATTCCTTGAACAGCTCGGTGTCCATCTCGCCCAGCTTGGGCCGCGAGAAGTTCACCCGCCACGCCAGGTAGGGCCGGTTGGAGGCGTCGAGCGAGACCCGCGAGCAGGTCTCGTCCATCGGCACGGTGGCGCTGCCGAAGCGGCGGATGCCGGCGCGCGCGCCCAGCGCCTTCGACACCGCCTCGCCGATCGCCAGCGCGCTGTCCTCGGTGGTGTGGTGGAAGTCGATGTGCAAATCGCCCTTGGCCTCGACCGTCAGGTCGATCAGCGAATGGCGCGAAAGCTGCTCCAGCATGTGATCGAGGAAGCCGATGCCGGTCGATACCCGGTAGCGGCCTTGGCCGTCGAGATCGACGCTGGCCTTGACCCGGGTCTCGCGGGTCTGGCGTTCGATGCTTGCCTTCCGGGCTGCGGATTTCTTGGCCATGGCGGCCGGGTGATAGCAGAAACCCCCGGTCGCCGAAAGGGCTTGTCAGAAAGTAGCGACGGCAATTACTCTTGCACGCATGCAGCGAAAACCCAAAACCAAGCGGACAGGTCCGGCATATTGGGCGGCTTCTGTGCTGGTCTTGGTCGCGCTCCAGGGATGTTCCCGCCCCGATCCCCTGCCCCAGGCGCGGTCGGTCGAGCCGAGCCAGGCCGCGCGCGGTCAGCCGACCCAGCCGGTGGCGCTGGACCGGGTGCTGTTCGGCATGCCGCGCGATTCGACCGTGATCGAGTTCAAATACGCGCCGGCCGGCATGGACGGATGTTTTCCGCGGCAGGCGGTGATTTGGGGCCAACAGCGCAGCTACAATCCGCCCGAACTGCAGGACACGTTTTTCGAGGCCATGAACAGCGCCGCGGTCGACGTGGTCGGCGACCCCAAGCGGCTGTTCGATGCCGAACGCGAACGCGCGCGGGCGCTGTTCCGGGTCGCGGGCCAAGTCACCGAACTGAAGCTGGTGGTGTGCGACGACTACAATCGGTTTACCAGTATGCGCACCAATCGTTATGGCGGCCAAAGCCTGATCAAGCTGCGCTGGCAGGTGTTTTCCAATCTCGAGCAGCGCGTGGTCTACGAGATCCGCACCGAGGGCAATGCCGCCCAGGCGCCGCCCTCGGCGGCGGGTCTCGACATGCTGGTGATCAATGCCTTCGCGCACGCCGCCCGCAACCTCGCCAACGATGCCGGGTTTCGCGAGGCGGTATCGCGGCTGCAGCGGGTCGAGCCGTCGGTTCCCCGGCCCTCGCGCATCGAGCTGGTGCGCGTCGCCGCGCATCGGGGCCCGATCGGCGACAACATCGACGCCGTCCGCCTGGCCACCGCCACCATCCAGACCGGCAGCGGGCATGGCAGCGGCTTTTTCGTCAGCCGCGGCGGCCTGTTGCTGACCAATTTCCACGTCGTCGGCGAGGCCCGGGACGTGACCGTGCGCCTGGTCAACGGCCGGCGCCTGCTGGCGCGGGTGCTGCGGGTGGATCGGGCGCGCGATGTCGCGCTGGTCCAGGTCGAGGAGCGCAACATGACGCCGCTGCCGGTTCGCGAGACCGCGGCGCAAATCGGCGAAACGGTCTTTTCCATCGGCACGCCCTTGCAGGGTTCGTTGCAGTCGACCGTCACCCGCGGCATCGTCAGCGGCTTTCGCGGCGACAGCGCGCGCGGGGTCAATTTGATCCAGTCCGACGTTGCGGTCCATCCCGGCAGCAGCGGCGGTCCGCTGATGGACCAGTCGGGCAATGTCGTGGCGTTGACCGTGTCCGGCCTCGGCGCGGTGTCGGCCGGGCGCGGGACGATCGGCGGCACCGGCATCGCGTTCTTCGTGCCGATCGACGAGGCCCTGCGCGCGCTGGGCATCGAGCTGGTCGGCACCGCCGGCTTCGAACGCGAGCCGACGCGGCGGTAGGTTCCATCCGCGGCGCGATCCGGTCGCCGCCCGCCGAAGACAAGCGATCGGGATCGCGGTCCAGAGCGGGATACGAGGGCATGATCCGCGATCTGTCTTGAACTCCATGGTTCAAGACCGATCGATCATGCCCTCGGACCCGTCCGGATGCGCAGCCGGGACATGTCGGTGGGCGCGAACCCGCCGTTTCAACCTTGCGCGTTCGTGGCGGTATCGCGGGCGCCGAAAATGGCGCTGCCGATCCGGATATGAGTCGCGCCAAGCATGACGGCCTGTTCGAAGTCGGCACTCATCCCCATGCTGAGCTTGGCAAGGCCGTGGCGCCGGGCGATCTGGCCCAAAAGCGCGAAATGCGGCGCGGGGATCCGCTCGGCCGGCGGGATGCACATCAGCCCCGTCACCGGCAGCTTCCATTGATCCCGGCAGCGGGCGATGAAGGCGTCGGCATCCCGCGGCAGAATGCCGGATTTCTGCGGTTCTTCTCCGGTGTTGACCTGGACGAAAAGCTCCGGCGGTCGGGGCAGGTCCGGAACGAGGCGCGCCAGGGTCTCGGCCAACCGCGGCCGATCCAGGCTGTGGATGGCATCGAACAGTCCGAGCGCATCCTTGGCCTTGTTGGTCTGCAAGGGGCCGATCAGGTGCAGCCGCAGGCTGGGATGCGCGGCACGCCGTTGCGGCCATTTCCCGGCGGCTTCCTGCACCCGGTTTTCGCCGAAATCGATCTGGCCGGCCGCCAGGGCGGCGTCGAGCCGCGCATCGGCCACGGTCTTGCTGACCGCGATCAGGCAAACTTCGTTCGGATTGCGCCCGGCGCCGGCGCAAGCCCGGGCGATACGCCCGCCTATGTCCGCAAGAGCCGCTTCGATGGTCATGCCGACCCCCAAAAACAAAGGGAGCGGGCCGAAGCCCGCTCCCCAGTACCGTAGTCGCCGATCAGGCTAGAACAGCAGGCGCGTACCGACGACGTAGTAGGTCGCCTTGTTCTCCTGAGCCAGCTTGGTGTCGCCAGAGACCGTCGGGTCGCCGTTCGCCCAATCGGCCCTGATCACGCCGCCGTAGAAGTCGATGCCCGGCCCGACGTTGTAGATCGCGCCGATCATCCACATATCAAGCGTGTCGGTGTGAATGCGCATGTTGGTGGTATTGGTGGTGGTGGTGGCTTCCGCCTCGACTTTGATGTATTCGAGGCCGAAGGTCCATTCGTTCCACTTGTAGTTGCCCGACAGCTGCCAAGTCACGGTTTCGCGGCCCGGGTTCTTGAGGCCCTGGTTGTCGTGCTTGTAGGTACCGCCCAGGGTGACGCCCGAGAACGAGACGTTGCCGCCCACGGCCCACTGACGACGATCGTCGACGGTGATGCCGTTCGCGGTCGACTTGCAGTCGAGGAACGCGCTGTTGGTGCAGGGCTCGGCGCTGGCCTTCAGGTAGCCGGCCGACAGACCCAGCTGGACCCCGCCGAACTTCTCGCGGTAGTTCAGGCCGTACTGGACAATCTGGCTTTGCGCGCCAGCATTGTTGTCCATGTTCATCTGGTCGACCTGGTTGCCGGACCGCGCATTGGCGTCAGTGTCGGGCGTGTAGGACACGCCGATCTGGATGCCATAGAAGCGCGGAGTGTAGATCGCCACCTTCTGGTTACGATCGTCGAACCCGCCGCCGATGTTGTAGATCGGCGTCGAGGCCGCGTTCGTGCCGTTCGCGCTATTGCCCGGGGCCAGAAGCGGGGCCTGGTTGGCGAAGTTGCCGAAGCCCGGGATCGGGGTCGGGCCGTTGTACTGCATGTTGAAGGCAGCGCCCCAAGTCTGACCCATCTCGACCTTGCCCATCGCGCCATCGAACCAAGCGAAGGTCTGGTCGATGTTGCTGTCGAAGTTGCCGGTGGTCTCGGTGCCGCCGTTGCCGGTGCCGTTCGCCGTGGTGGCTGCGGAGCCCGGGTTACGCGAGGCTTCCAACTCGACGCGCAGGCCGACCTTGACGCCGTTGTCCAGCGTGGTCTGGCCCTGGAAGTGGACCTCGCCCTCGTTGAACATCGAGTGGTTACGACGACGCGGAGGCGTGCCGCAACCCGTGCCGCCCTGGTTGGTGAAATTGTTCGACGTCGCGGACAGCGGCAGCCTGCCACGCTCGTCTTGGCTGGCGACAACGTAGTTCATCACCCAGTAGCCGGTGATGCCGAGTTGCAGCTTTTCGGCCGCCTTCTTCGCGGGCGCGGCCTGCTGAGCGAAAGCCGGACCGGCCAACAGGCCAGCCGCGATCAGCGCCGACGTCCCATACAGAAACTTCTTCATTGCCTCTCTCTCCTTCACGGCATTAACTGGTCACGCGCACGCGAAAGCCGACTCACAATGCACGATGGATGCAGTAGAGCCTCTGTTGCCGTCGAAGGTCAAGGCGCGATAACCGCTTAGGCAGTAATTGCCCAGGGCCTGTTGCGCTATTGTCACAGTGGGCTGAGGGCTTGTATTATGCCGTCCGGGTCGGCTATTGAGGACCGGGATGCAGCACGGAATCGGCAGATTGCGGCAAGGAACAGGCATGGCGAGAGTTCGGGCCGTGGTGGCGGCTTTGGGTCTCAGCCTCGGCCTCGCGGCGTGCTATGGCGCGACCGAGCAAGCCGGGGCCGAATACGAGTACCCGCCGACCGAAGGCCGCGGCAAAGGCAACACCCCTTTCCCCAAGGACCGGCAGTCGGTGCTGGGTGGGGAGGGCGGGGTTCAGCTCGGCAAGAAATCGGATGACGGTGTCGGCGGAGCCGGCATCGGCATCAACGGTTTTCTGTGGCGGGCCTCGCTCGACACCTTGGCCTTCATGCCCTTGGCTTCGGCCGATCCTTTTGGCGGCGTGATCATCACCGACTGGTATTCGCCGCCCGAGGCGGCGGGCGAACGCTACAAGATGACGGTCTACATTCTCGATCGCAGGCTGCGGGCCGATGGCCTGAAAGTGGCGGTTTTCCGGCAGAAACAAGCCGGCGCCCAGAACTGGGTCGAAAGCCCGGTCAATCCCGGCACCGTGACCGACCTGGAAAATGCCATCCTCATGCGCGCTCGCCAGTTGCGCATGAGCACGCCCGTCAAGTAAGAACCGCGGCGTCGCATTCCTTCGCTTGAGACCCGGCGATTCGGTCGGGGTGGACGGTCGTGATGTCGCGCTACAATGCGGGCGAGGTCGAAGCCAAATGGCAGGCCCGCTGGACTGAATTGCAGAGCTTTGCCAGCCAAGCCGATCCCAGCCGCCCGAAATATTATGTTCTTGAAATGTTTCCGTACCCGAGCGGGCGCATCCATATGGGTCACGTGCGCAACTATACGCTCGGCGACGTCATCGCCCGCTACAAGCGCGCCCAAGGCTTCAACGTGCTGCATCCGATGGGCTGGGACGCCTTTGGCCTGCCGGCCGAGAACGCCGCGCGCGATTCGCGCGTCCATCCGGCGCGCTGGACTTACGACAACATCGCCGCCATGCGCCAGGAACTCAAGAGCATGGGGCTGTCGCTGGACTGGCGGCGCGAATTGGCCACTTGCCATCCCGGCTATTACGCCCAGCAGCAGCGGCTGTTCCTCGATTTCCTCGCCGCCGACCTGGCCTATCGCAAGGAATCCTGGGTCAATTGGGATCCGGTCGACCAGACCGTCCTGGCCAACGAGCAGGTGATCGAAGGCCGCGGCTGGCGTTCGGGGGCGCCGGTCGAAAAGCGCCAATTGGCGCAATGGTTCTTCCGCATCACCGCCTATGCGCCCGATCTGCTGGCGGCCTTGGACAAGTTGGATCGCTGGCCCGAGCGCGTGCGGCTGATGCAGGCGAATTGGATCGGCCGTTCCGAGGGCGCGCAATTCAAGTTCCGGCTGCAGGGCCGCGACGATGCGATCGAGGTGTTCTCGACCCGGCCCGACACGCTGTTCGGCGCCAGCTTCCTGGCGCTGTCGCCCGAACACGCGCTGGCGCGCGAACTGGCGGCGAAGAACCGGGACCTGGCCGCCTTCGTCGCCGAGACCAGGCAAAGCGGCACCTCGGCGGTGGCGCTGGAGACCGCCGAGAAGAAAGGCATCGACACCGGGCTGCGCGCCATCCATCCCTTCGATCCCGCGCGGAGCGTGCCGGTCTATGTCGCCAATTTCGTGCTGATGGAATACGGCACCGGCGCCATCTTCGGCTGTCCGGGGCACGACCAGCGCGATCTCGACTTCGCCCGCAAATACGGCCTGCCGGTCATCCCCGTCGTGCTGCCGCCCGAGCGCGAGGCGAAAAGTTTCGCCATCGGCGCCGAAGCCTATACCGACGAAATCGGCCGGGCGATCAATTCCGGATTCCTCGACGGCCTCGAAGTCGCCGACGCCAAGCGCGCCGCCATCGCCAAGCTGGAAGCGCTCGGTCAGGGCCGCGGCACGGTGACTTGGCGCTTGCGCGATTGGGGCGTGTCGCGCCAGCGCTATTGGGGCTGTCCGATTCCGGTGATCCATTGCGCCGCCTGCGGCATCGTCCCGGTACCGGCCAAGGATCTGCCGGTGTCGCTGCCCGAGGACGTGGCCTTCGACCGTCCGGGCAGTCCGCTCGACCATCACCCGACATGGAAGCATGTCGCCTGTCCGCGATGCGCCAAGCCGGCGCGACGCGACACCGACACCCTCGATACCTTCGTCGATTCGTCCTGGTACTTCGCGCGTTTCTGCTCGCCGCGCGCCGACGTGCCGGCCGAGCGCGCCCAGGTCGATTACTGGCTGCCGGTCGACCAGTACATCGGCGGCATCGAACACGCCATCCTGCATCTGCTCTATTCGCGCTTCTTCACCCGCGCCATGCGCAAGACCGGCCATGCCGCGCTGGACGAACCCTTCGCCGGCCTGTTCACCCAAGGCATGGTGCTGCACGAATCCTATCGCTCGGCCGAGGGCAAATGGCTCTATCCCGAGGAAGTGAAGAAGGACGAGAGCGGCGGCGCGATCGAGATCGCCAGCGGCAAGCCGGTCACGATCGGCCGGCGCGAGGTGATGTCGAAATCGAAAAAGAACGTGGTCGCGCCGTCGGCCATCATCGCCGCCTACGGCGCCGACACCGCGCGCTGGTTCATGCTGTCGGATTCGCCGCCCGAGCGCGATCTGGAATGGACCGAGGCCGGCGCCCAGGGCGCCTGGCGCTTCGTGCAGCGGCTGTGGCGCTTGGTCGACGAGCCCTCGCCCGAACGGCCGGTCGCGGCCAAGGGCGCAGCCCGGCCCGACGCCGCGGGCGGCGCGCGCGATCCGCTGCGCGAGATCCACAAGGCCATCGCCCAAGTCACCGAATCGATCGAGAGCTTCCGCTTCAACGTCGCCGTGGCCAAGATCTATGCCCTGGCCAACGCGGTCGAGCAGTTCGCCGGCGTCGATCCGGCCGCCGCCTCGGCGCGGCGCTTCGGGCTCGAGACCCTGACCGTTCTGATCGGGCCGATGATGCCGCATCTGGCCGAAGAAATGTGGCGGCGCCTCGGCCACGAATCCCTGCTGGTCGACCAGCCCTGGCCCAAGGCCGATCCCGACCTAGCGCGCGACGACCTCGCCATGATCGCGGTCCAGGTCATGGGCCGGCTGCGCGCCACCATCGCCATGCCGCGCGACTCGGCCGAGGACGCGGTCAAGGCGGCGGCGCTGGCCGAGGACAACGTCAAGCGCTACATCGAGAGCAAGCCGATCCGCAAGGTGATCGTGGTGCCCAATCGGGTGGTGAATGTCGTCCTCTAGGGCAAGATCGTTTCGTCACGAACCCGACCGAACATGGCGAAACGCGAATCTTGCCCTGGTATCCCCTCTGGACCGCGATGCACGGTTCATGGGGAATCGCGGGCGCGATTTCCTGTGAACCGATCGCGATCTAGCGGACGCTTGGCGCTGACGCTTTGCCTGGCGCTGGCGGCTTGCGGCTTCGAGCCGCTTTACGGCGAGGGCGCGGGCCGCGAGACCGTGGCCGAAATGGCCGAGATCGGGATTGCGCCGATGCCCGACCGCATCGGCCAGAAGCTGCGCAACGCGCTGATCGACCAGGTCACCCCGCGCGGACAGTTGGCGGATTCACGCTATCAGCTCGACGTCGTCGTCACCACGCGGCGCGACGGCGTCGCCGTGCAGCGCGACGCCACCGTGACCCGCTTCAATCTCTACGTCAGCGCCCAGTTCCGCCTGTTCGACCGCCAGACCCCGCCGGGCGAACGACGCGAGCCGCTGCTGGCGGGACGTTCGCACACCATCGCCGCCTTCAACGCGCTGTCGGCCGATTTCGCCAATATCATGGCCGAGCGCGACGCCGAGGACCGCGCCGCGCGCGATCTGGCTTCGGACATAACCCAGCGGCTGGCGGCCTTTTTCCGGCGGCGGGCCGGGGCGTGAAACTCCTCCCCCGCCAGGTCGAGGCCTTTCTGGCGCGGCCCGATCCGCGCATCCGCGCGGTTCTGATCTACGGACCCGATGCTGGCCTGGTCAGCGAGCGTGCGCTGGCGCTGGCGCGCGCGGCGGTACCCGATCCCAACGATCCGTTCGCGGTCTCGGAGCTGACCGGCGCGGTCCTGGCCGAGGAGCCCGAGCGGCTGGCGCTCGAGGCGGCGCAGGCCACCCTTGGCGCCGGAAAGCGACTGGTTCGCGTCGGCGGCGGCGGCGATGCCGCTTCGCCGGCGGTCGAACGACTTCTGGCAGCGCCCGCGACCGATGCGCTGGTGGTGATCGCGGCCGGCGATCTCGGCTCGCGATCGTCCTTGCGGCGGTTGTTCGAGGGCGAGGACTCGCTGGCGGCGATCGCCTGCTATGCCGACGATCCGGCGATGATCGAGCGCCTGATCGACCAGGCGCTGAAGGCGCACGAGCTGCGCATCGCCCCCGAGGCGCGCGCGGACCTCGCGGCGCGGCTGGGGGCGGATCGGCTGCAGACCCGGGGCGAGCTCGAGAAGCTTTGCCTTTATGTCGGTCGCGGGCGCAGCGTAAGCCTGGCCGATGTCGAGGCGGCGATCGGCGACGGTGCCGCGGTGACGCCGGACGACGTCGCCGATGCCGCTTGCGGCGGCGATCACGCCGCGCTGGATCGCGCCATCGGACACTGTCTCAGGGGCGGCGAGGCGCCGCTCGATCTGCTGCGCGCGACGGCGCGGCACGTCCAGCGCCTGCACCAGTTGCGCGCGGCGCTGGATTCGGGCCAGGCCTTCGAAAGCGCGGCGGCGCGACTGCGGCCGCCCCTGTTCTGGAAGCGACGCGACGCGACCAAGCGCCAGATCGTGGCCTGGAGCGCGCCCAGGCTGCTGCAGGCGCTCGATCTGCTGACCGAGGCGGAACTCGAGTCCAAGTCCGCCGGCATGCCGGTGGAATCGATCTGCGCCCGCGCGCTGATGCGCCTGGCCCAGGCGGCGCGCGCCGGGCGCGCGGCATGACCGCGGTCGATCTGGGCGAGGCGCTGGCGCATCATCGCGCCGGGCGGCTGCACCAGGCCGAGCCGATCTATCGCGCCCGCCTCAAGCAGGCGCCGGACGACGCCGATGCGGCGCATTTCCTCGGCGTGCTGCTGGCCCAGACCGGGCGCGCCGCCGAGGCCGAGCGCCACCTTGCCCGCGCCAGCGGCCGCGATCCGTCGAATGCCGAGCTGTGGTTCAACTACGGCGCGGTGCTGAACCTGCTCGGCCGCCGCCAGGGCGCGGTGACGGCGTTCCGCCGCGTGCTGGACCTCGCGCCGAATCATGTCGGCGCCGCCAACAACCTGGGCGGCTGCTTGGCGGCGCTCGGGCGGCATGACGAGGCGGTGCCGGCGTTCGAGCGCGCCATCGTACTGGCGTCGGATTTCGCGCCGGCGCATGGCAATCTCGGCCTGTCCTTGTCGGCGCTGGGCCGGCACGAGGCGGCGCTGGCGGCCTATGCGCGCGCGGTGGCGCTGGCGCCGAACGATGCCGAGAGCTGGAACGGCTACGGCATGGCGGCGATGGCTGCCAAGCGGTTCGAAGCCGCCGAAAGCCACTTCCGCCGCGCGATCGAATTGGCCCAGGGCCATGCCCCGGCTTGGGCCAATTTGGCGGCGGTGTTGGCGCGGCAAGGGCGAAGCGGCGAGGCTTTGGCGGCGGCGCGGCGCGCGGTCGCCGTCCAGCCGGGCTATGCCCATGGCTGGAACAATCTTGGCTTGGCGCTGGGGGATGCGGGCGACGACGCGGGGGCGATCGAGGCGCACGAGCATGCGCTCAAGCTCGATCCGCTGCCGCATTATCGGCTCAACCACGCGGTTGCGCTGAAGGAGGCGGGTTTTCTCGACGAGGCGATCGCGCGGCTGCGCATCGCCATCGGCCGCGACGGCGAATTCGGACCGGCGCATTTCAATCTGGCGCTCGCGCTGCTGCTGAAGGGCGACTATGCCGGCGGCTTCGCCAAGTACGAATCGCGGCGGACGGCGCAGGCTGCCCGGCCGGGCCTGCCGCCGATCGCGGCCCGGGAGTGGCTAGGCGAGGATCTCGCCGGGCGCCGGATCTTGCTTGTTGCCGAGCAGGGCCTGGGCGACGTCGTTCAGATGCTGCGCTATGTGCCGATCTTGGCCGCGCGCGGCGCGCTTGTGACGGTCGAAGTTCAGCCGGTACTGGCGAGCTTGGCCGCCACGGTCGCCGGCGTCGAGGCGGCCATCGCTCAAGGCCAGCCCCTGCCCGAGACCGATTATTGGCTACCGATGATGAGCCTGCCCTATCGGCTTGGAACGACCTTGGAGTCGGTACCCTGGTCGGGGCCTTATGTGCGCGCCGAAGGGCCAGCAGCGACGATCTTGCCGCCTGGCAAGCCTCGGATCGGGTTCGCCTGGCGGGGCGCCGCCGGGCATGTCAACGACCGCAGGCGCAGCCTGAGCCTGGATTGGTTCGGGCCGCTGATCGAATCCCGCGGCGCCTGGGTGTCGCTTCAGTTCGGGGACGGCAAGGACGAACTGGCGCGCTCGAAGCTCGCGGCCCGCGTGACCGACCCGACCGGCAGCCTCGCCGATTTCGCGGCCACCGCCCGGGTCATGGCCGAACTCGACCTTGTTGTCACGGTCGACACCGCCACCGCGCATCTGGCGGGCGCGCTGGGGCGACCGTGCTGGGTGCTGCTGCGCGCCATGCCGGATTGGCGCTGGGGCCTCGAAGGCGAACGCACGCCCTGGTATCCGGATCTCAGGCTTTTCCGCCAATCCAAGCCGGGCGATTGGAACGACGTGCGCGAGGCGGTGCTGGCGGCGCTGACGAACTGGAAGGCTTAACCGGCCAATTTGCCGATCAGCTCGTCGAGTTGATCGAGCGTGGTGTAGTGGATGGTCAACGTGCCGCCCTCCGCCGGATCGAAGGTGATCGACACCGGCAATCCGAGCGCGGCGGTCAGGTCGTTTTCCAACGCGATGGTATCGGCATCCTTGGCCGTCGCTGGCCGGGCTTCGGCCGGAGCCGCGGCGGCGGCGCCTTTGGACTTGCGAGTCTTGGCCTTGCGGCGCGGGCTTTCCGACAGGCGCCGCACCAGGTCCTCGGCCTGGCGCACCGACATCTTGCGATCGGCGATTTTGCGCGCGGCCGGCAAGGGATCGGACAGGCCGAGCAAGGGCCGGGCATGGCCCGCGGTCAAGGCGCCGGAATCGAGCATGGTCTTGATCGGCGCCGGCAGGCCCAGCAAGCGCAGCATGTTGGTGACATGGCTGCGGCTCTTGCCGACGGCGTCGGCCAATTGCTCTTGAGTATAAGCGAACTGCTCCAACAGCCGCGAATAGCCTTCGGCCTCCTCCAACGGCCTGAGGTCCTCGCGCTGCAGATTTTCGATCAGCGCGACTTCCAGCACCTGGGCGTCGGTCAGATCCTTGAGCACCACCGGCACGGTGTGCAGCTGTGCACGCTGCGCCGCGCGCCAGCGGCGTTCGCCGGCGATGATCTCGTAGCTGTCGGTGCCGGTACGGCGGACGATCAGCGGCTCGATCACGCCCTTGTCGCGAATCGAGTGTGTCAACTGCTCGAGCGCTGTTTCGTCGAACACCCGGCGCGGCTGGAACGGCGAAGGTCGGATTTGTTCGATCGGCAGCTCGCGGGCGCTGCGGGGGGCCTCGCCCGAGCGCTCGGGCGATGCCGGGCGGGCGACATCGTCGCCCAGCAAGGCCGACAGGCCGCGACCCAGACCCTTGCCGGTTCCCCCCGTTCGCGCTTCTTCGACCATGGTCAGGCCGCCTCCGCCGTGGGTGTCAGATCGCCTTCGCGCCGCAGCAGTTCGCGCGCCAATTGGATATAGGCCTGGCTGCCCGGGCAGCGGAAATCATAGATCAAAGCCGGCTTGCCATGCGAGGGGGCTTCGGACACACGGACATTGCGCGGGATCACAGTCTGATAGACCTTCTCGGGCATATGGTTCCGAACATCGTCGGCGACCTGATCCGACAGCCGATTACGCTTATCGAACATAGTAAGAACAATGCCTTGCAATTCGAGTTCAGGATTGAATGCATTGCGCACCCGCTCGATGGTTCGCAACAATTGGCTCAGGCCCTCCAGGGCATAAAACTCGCACTGCAATGGAACCAAGACCGCCTGCGCTGCGACCATGGCATTCAGGGTCAAGAGGTTAAGCGAAGGTGGACAGTCGATCAGGATATAGTCATAAGCATTGACTTGGTCCCCCATCGAGACCAAGGCGTCCTTTAGGCGGTGGGCCCGTCGGGGTACATCGATCAGCTCCAGCTCGGCTCCTGCCAAATCGACCGAGGAAGGCACGATATCGAGACCGGGGATGTTGCTTTTTTGGATAGACTCGGGAATAGAGAATACGCCGCCTAGGACTTCATAGGTCGATTTGGCGCGGCGGGTCTTATCGATCCCGAGGCCGGTAGAAGCATTGCCCTGCGGATCGATGTCGATCAGCAGTGTCGGCTTAGCGCATGCGGCCAACGCCGTAGCCAGGTTGATCGAAGTTGTCGTCTTGCCTACCCCGCCCTTTTGCATCGAGACGGCAATGATACGCGGTTTGGACGCTTCACCCAGTCGCTTCATGTCGGATCCCCCTTAAGCGCAAAATCCGGCCAGACGGATTGCTCCGGCTAGGCAGAATCTCAACATGCGCAATTTTCCAATATCTGCGAGCCTCTGTCAATTCACTTTCTACAGTATCCGATTTCAAGAGGAGGATGGTGGTATCGGCACTACAGAATGGAGCAGCCAGCTTCAGTACAACATTGACCGAAGCCAGCGCGCGCGACGTTATGACGTCTGCCCGAAACGGCGCCAGCGACTCGGCGCGGACAGCGTGAACCCGCGCGGCCGAGTCCGAGATCCGCGCAGCCTCCCGCAAAAACGCCGCCTTGCGCGAATCCGACTCGACCAGGTGAACTTCGGGCGCACCCATGATCGACAGGACTAGGCCGGGGAATCCGGCGCCACTACCAAGATCGAGCCAGATTCGTGCGCCTGATGGCGCCAAAGGCCCGAGCTGGGCAGAATCCCAGAAATGCCGCCCCCAGATATCATCCAGAGTCGAATTGGAGATCAGATTGATTTTCCGTTGCCACTTCGCCAGTAAGCCGGCATAGCTCTCAAACCGAACCAATGTTTCACGTGAAACATCGGCAATGACTCGGAATTCTTCCGGGCTCACGCAACAGCCCGCCGCCGCCTCACATGGGCCAAGAGCGTAGCTATGGCAGCCGGGGTGATTCCCGGAATTCGGCTTGCAATACCGAGAGTTCCAGGCCTTCCCGCCTTTAGCTTCAGACGAGCCTCATGCGATAGCCCGCTTACTTGGTCATAATTCAGATCCTCAGGTATGGCCAGAGACTCGTCGCGCCGAAAGGCCAGCACGTCGGATTCCTGCCGATCGAGATAGCCTGAATAAAGGGAATCAATCTCGACTTGCTCTGCAATGTCTGCACTCGCCCAACTCAACTCGGGCCAAATTTCCACCAAGCGCCTGAAATCGACACCGCGCACGCGCATCAAGTCGGCAGCCGAGCGCATGACGCCGTCCAAATTGACCGAGACTCCAAAATGCTCCGCCCGCGACGGGCTGATCTTGAGATCTCCTAATTGGGATCGGAGCCGACCCACATTAATCATTTTGGTTTCGAATCGATTTCTGCGTTCACTGCTGACGCAGCCCCATGTCATGCCCAATGGAGTCAGGCGCTGATCGGCGTTGTCGGAGCGCAGAGTCAGACGATACTCGGCGCGCGACGTAAACATTCGATAGGGCTCGGTCACACCTCGCGTCACCAAGTCGTCGATCATGACTCCGATATACCCGGTCGCGCGGTCGATCGATATTGCTTGACCGCCACCCGCAATTTTCGCGGCATTGATGCCGGCGACGATGCCTTGCGCTGCGGCCTCTTCGTATCCCGTCGTGCCGTTGATTTGGCCGGCAAGAAACAGGCCGCCAATCCGCTTGGTCTCCAACCAGGGTTGCAGCTCTCGGGGGTCGATGTAATCATACTCGATCGCATAACCCGGCTTCAGCATCACAGCCTGCTCTAGCCCCGGTATCGTACCCAAGAGCTGGCGTTGAACGTCCTCAGGCAATGAGGTCGAAATGCCGTTCGGGTAGATGGTCGGATCGTCTAGACCCTCCGGTTCCAGGAATATCTGATGTCGTGAGCGGTCGGCGAACCGCACCACCTTGTCTTCGATCGAGGGGCAGTAGCGTGGGCCAGCGCTTTGAATCTGCCCGGAATACATCGGCGCCCGGTGAATATTGGATCGGATCAGGTCATGGCCGGCGTCACTGGTATGGGTAATCCAGCAGGGCACTTGACTCTGGGTAATTCTTTGATTTACAAAAGAAAATGGAACTGGATCGGGATCGCCTGGCTGGATTGTCGTCCGCTTCCAATCGATGGTACGACCGTCGAGCCGCGGTGGCGTCCCGGTCTTGAGCCGCCCAAGCTTGAAGCCATGGGCGATGAGGCTGTGCGCCAGTCCGACCGCCGGGGCGTCACCAGCCCGGCCGCCCGGGGACTGGCGCTCTCCGACATGCATCAATCCGCGCAAAAAAGTACCTGTGGTCAGGACCACGGCACCCCCGGCATGGCGGGCCCCAGACCCTGTCACCACCGCCCGGACCCGACCCTGCTCGACCTCCAGCGCCTCGACCGGATCGGCGATGATGGTCAAGCCACTCTGCTCGGGCAAAGCCTGTTGCATCGCCGCCCGGTAAAGCTTGCGATCGGCTTGGGCCCTCGGACCCCTGACGGCCGGACCCTTCCGTCGGTTCAGCATGCGGAATTGGATCCCGGCCTGATCGGCTACCCGCCCCATCAATCCGTCAAGGGCGTCGACTTCGCGCACCAGATGCCCCTTGCCGATTCCGCCAATGGACGGATTGCAGGACATCTCGCCGATCGTGTCCAGACGATGGGTCAAAAGCAAAGTACTGGCGCCCATGCGCGCCGAGGCCGCAGCAGCCTCGCAGCCGGCATGGCCGGCGCCGACCACGATCACATCCCAAGACGACATCGGCGCCTTAAATAGTCGGAGAGCCGCGCCAGGTAAAGGATTAAGCGCTTGGTTTCACGTGAAACACGCTATTTGCCGATGCAGAACTCGGCGAAAATCCGATCCAATACATCCTCGATGTCCACCTCGCCGGTGATCCGGCCGAGACCGCGCATCGCCAGCCGCAGGTCTTCGGCCATCAGCTCGACCGTCAAAGCGGTGCTGGCCCGCTCCAAAGCCGTCTGCACCTCGCCGAGCGCGTGGCGCTGCCGCTCTCTCACGATCAGCGGATCCGCCCCCCCAGCCACCCGTTCCACCGCCAGATTCCTCAATCGTTGCAGAAGCGATTCGAGTCCTTGGCCAGTCTTGAGACTGATCTTTAACCATTGCTCCGGGACCTCCACCAAGGGCCCAAGGTCGATTTTATTGATCGCGACAATTTCCGCCCGATTGGCGAGATCGCCAAGCTCTTTCCGCACCAGCGGTCGGCTGGCCGCATCCAGAACCAAGAGCCTGATATCGGCCGATTCGGCCCAGCCCCGGGCGCGCCTGACACCTTCCGACTCTATCGCGTTCGACGATTCCCGCAGCCCCGCCGTATCGGCCACCGTCACCGCCACCCCGCCCAGATCCAAATGCACCTCGATCACATCGCGCGTCGTCCCCGCCTCTGGGGCAACGATGGCTGCATCGCGTCCGGCCAGCCAGTTCAGCAAGGTCGACTTGCCGGCATTGGGCGGTCCAAGAATCGCCAGCGATAGCCCGGCCCGCAGTCGTTCGCCCCGCCCCGCATCCTCCAAGGCCATGGCGATCGCTTGGCTCAAGGGCACAAGCCCAGCCTTGACGGTCTCGATCAGATTCTCGGGCAGATCGTCTTCGGGAAAATCGATCGCGGCCTCCAGGCGCGCCGACAACCCGATCATGGCCTCCCGCCAGGCCGCAATCGCTCGGCCCAGCACGCCTTCGGCCTGGCGCAAGGCCTGGCGCCGCTGGACCTCGGTCTCGGCGGAAATCAGGTCGGCCAATCCCTCGACCTGCGCCAGGTCGAGCTTGCCGCGATCGAATGCGCGCCGGGTGAATTCCCCCGGCACCGCCGGCCTCAAGCCCGCCACGCTGCCAAGCGCAGCCAGTACCGCCGCGATCACCGCGCGCCCGCCATGGATCTGCAGCTCGGCCATGTCTTCCCCGGTGTAACTCGCCGGCCCCGGAAACCACAGCACCAAGCCGCGATCCAAAATCGCACCGTCGCCAGGCCGGCGCAGATCCCTCAGCCGCGCCGCCCGCGGCGGCGGAAGCTCCCCGCACAGCGCCGCCAGCGCCCGACCTGCGCCCGACCCCGAAATCCGTATGACCGCTACCCCGGCGCGACCGCTGCCGCTTGACAGCGCATAGATCGTGTCAGCGCCGCTCACGCCTCGATCCACTCGACCGCCTCGCCGGTCGAGACGAAACAGGCGGCATTCAGCGCCCCGCCGAAGCCGCAGCCGCCATCCAAGCTGGCCTTGAAATTGCCCACCGCGACGCCGCCGCGCCCGCGGTCATAACCCCGCACCAACAGGCGGAAGGACTCGAATGGCGCCTCGAGCGCGTTGAAGCCCGTGCCGCCCCACCAGAACGCATCCCCTTGGGAATCGAGCGGCCGCGCGCCGTCGATGCCGGCATTGACGAACAAGAGTTTGCGATCGGCGGTGAAGGCGGCGCGGCGCAGGGCGCCGAAAAACTCCTCATGCCCGGGATGGGCGCGGATGCGCTCGCGCATCGCCACCGTCCAGCGCGCGATCGACTGCGCGCCCAGCCTGAACGTGTGCCGCAGCGTTTCTGCCGACTCGCCATAGCTTGCCAGGGTCGCATTCACGCCCTGGCGCGCCATCCAATCGAACACTTCGGGCGGGTTGACGGCGTAATGCAAGGTCAGCAGCTTCTGGAACATTTCCTCTTGGCCGCCGCGCAGGAAGGCGAAATCCGCCGCCTCCATCCCCGGCCGCGCCAACAGCCGGCGCCGAAGCCGCAGCGCCTCGTCGATCGCGCCGGCGCTGTCGGGCCCTTGGCCGATCAAATTGCCGCAATAGACCAGCCGATCGCCGTGAAGGAAACGCGGCTCGAGCGCACGATGCAAGGCCGCCAACCGCGCCGCCTCGCCGTGGACTGCCGCTACCGCCCAGACCCGGCGGGCCTCGCTCAGGACCGCGAAGACGTCGGCCGCGGGGCGGACCGCGCTCTCGCTCACGCCGCCTTCAGCACCGCTTCCAGCTTTTCGGTCGCGGTTTCCTCATCGATCTTCTCGACCGCCGCCAGCTCGCGCGCCATGCGCGCCAGCGCCGCCTCGTAAAGCTGGCGCTCGCTGTAGGATTGCTCGGGTTGGCCGACATTGCGGTGCAGATCGCGCACCACCTCGGCGATGGCGATGGGGTCGCCCGAATTGATCTTGGCGTCGTATTCCTGGGCGCGACGGCTCCACATGGTGCGGCGAATGCGCGAGCGGCCCTTGAGCGCGGCGATCGCGGCGTTCATCTCCTTCGGGGTCGACAGCCGCCGCATGCCGGTCTCGCTGACCTTGCCGATCGGGATGCGCAAGGTCATCTTTTCCTTGTCGAACAGCACGACATAAAGCGTGTGCTTCTCGCCGCCGACCAACAGATTCTCGATGCCGGTCACGCGGCCGACGCCGTGGGTGGGATAGACCACATATTCCTCGACCTTGAAATTGACTTGCTTCGAGGGCTGGCGGATCAGTTCTGGCCGCATGCCCGGCCGCATCGGCTGGCCGGGCCGAATCATGCCCGGCTTGACCGGACCTACAGGCTGCGGCTGGGCCGGTTTCGGAGGCAGTTTCTTGGGCGCAAGTGCAGGCTTGGCCGGCGTCGCCTTCTTGACTGCCGCCGTTTTGGCCTTGGGTTTGGACTTGCCCTTGGCTTTGGCGGCTGGTTTTCCGCTTGGCTTGGATTTTTTCGACTTGCTGGCCATCACTCCCCCAAAATCGGTCGGGCGCGCATCAATATCCAGCGCATCCGCCGATTATCGCGTTTGTTTCGGACTCGAATCAAATCGGGACGTAACCGATACAACCTGCCAACAGACTGCTGAAGACTGGCGATTTTACCACAAACGCCGGACAGCCGGCGACAATTCCGACGATTCAAGTACCCTTGCCCGGCTTGGCCGAGAAATATTTCTCGAATTTCCCGGCCTGGTCCTTGAAGCTGTCCGAATCCCCGGGCGGCGTACCTTTGCGGGTGATGTTGGGCCACTTGGTCGAGTACTCGCGGTTCAGCTCCAGCCATTTTTCAAGCCCGGTATCGGTATCAGGCACGATTGCTTCGACCGGGCATTCCGGCTCGCACACCCCGCAATCGATGCATTCGTCGGGGTGGATCACCAACATGTTCTCGCCCTCGTAGAAGCAGTCGACCGGGCAGACCTCGACGCAGTCCATGTACTTGCACTTGATGCACTGGTCCTTGACGATATAGGTCATGGCGGAAGTTCCGGAAGCGAGCAGGGGTGGCGGGGCTGACTAGCATGCTGGAATCGCAGGTTCAACCTTCAGCGGCGCGCGGATTTGTCGCGGGTTCCAGACCGCGATCGGTTTGCATGGAATCGCCGACGCTATTCCATGCAAACCGCGGATCGCGGTCCGGAGCGGGATACGAGGGCATGATTCACGACCTGTCTTGAACCATGGGGCTCAAGACAGGTCGATCATGCCCTAGCAGATCGTAGAGCCCGCGTGCTTCGCTGGCGGGTCCGCGCCGTTGTCCCAGCGCCAGCACCTTGACCACTCGCACCTCGCGGCCGATGGCCAGGGTCAACACGTCGCCGACGCGCAGCTGGGCGTGGGGCTTGCGGGTCGATTCGCCGTTGCGGCGGATGCCGCCGCGTTCGACCGTCTTCGCCGCCAAGGCCCGCGTCTTGCAGAACCGCGCCTGCCACAGCCATTTGTCCAGCCGAATCGACTCTTGGTTCATGCCTTGCGATCGATCAGCGCGCGCAAGGCGCCGAAGGGCGTATCGCCGGCGGGAGCCGCATGCGTACGCGACCGGCGAGGCTTTGCGTAGCTGATCCCAAACTGGGTCTGGCGCGGACGATAGCCCAGCGTCGCCAACCCCACGGCCAAATCCTCGGCACGCCAACCCGCCGCAGCCGCCAATTGGGCCGTCGCCATCACCGGACCGCCCTGGGCGAACCGCGCCGCAGCGATCGCGAGGCGTTGCAGAAGATCGAGCCGGAACAGCACTGCGCCCGCGCCGCGAAATCCCATCGCCGCATAGACGCCCTCGGCCGCTCCCGTCTCGCGCGCGACGCGCTGCGCCGCCGCCGGAATCGTCGGTCGGACGCCGCCATGCTTGATGGTCCAAAGCAAACCCAGGAAATCCCGCCGCCGCGGCTTGAGCAGCGCGGGCAGGAAAATATCGGCATCGCCCAAGACCGCGCCCAGGACTTGCAGCGCCTTGCGCTCGGGACGCGGCGGGTGAAGATCGCCGCGCCGGATCGTGCCGCCGGCCTCGGCCAGGCGAAAGGCGACGCCGCGCGCGCCGCCCGGCAACTCGGCCGCGGCCAATCGCACCAGCGGCGCCAACACGTTTTCGATCCGCCGTCCGATCCAGGCCGCAAGCCGGACCCGCACCCGCTCGCGCTGCGCCGAATCCAGCGCCTCGTCTCCGATCGGCTTAAGACCGGGTCTCAGGATCGTCGGTCCTGCCTCAAGCCGAGCGACCACCGCCTCGCGCCAGCGTACCGCGCCGTCGGGCTCAAGCAGGAACTCGTCGTCGTCCTCGTTCTCCAGCGCCGCCACCCGCATCGCCAGTTCCGCACGCACGGCCGGCATCGCCGCCGCCCGCAAGCGGCGCGAATCCGGGCCGGCATGCGCCGCATCCACTGCCAGCCGGAAGCCCTCGACCCGCCCGATCACGGACTCGGCCACGATCAGATTGCCGCCATGGTCGACGAAAGCCAGGCTCTCCTCGGCGCCGGCGCCGCGCCCAAGCCGCGCCGCATGGCGATCGACGAAGCGCTGCGCAAGCCGCGCATGCAGCGCATCCGACAGCCGGTCCTCGACCGCGCGCGCCTGCTCCTGCCAATGCCGGGCATCGGCGATCCAGCCGGGCCGATGGCTGATATAGGTCCAGCTTCGGACATGGGCCAGGCGCGCGACCAGCGTGTCGACATCGCCCTCGACCCGATCCAGCCTTTGGATCTGATCCGCCACCCAATCGGCCGGCAGCTTTTCCTCCGGGCCGGCGAGGTGGCGGTAGATCCGCCCCAGCAGCCGCAAATGAGCCTCGAACATGGTCTTGCGGAAATCGGGAATCCGGCACACTTCCCACAACAGGCGCACCCGATCGGGCGACACCGCCAGCGCCGCGATCTCGGCCTCGCGGCCAAGTTCGCGCAACGCCGCCTGGTCCTCGGCCTCGCGCATGCGCACCAAACCGGGCAGCACCGGGCGCGCTTCCAGGCTGCGTTGCAGTGCCCCGACCGAGCCGAACTCCAGCGCCGCATTGCGCCAGGCCAACCGCGTCAATTCGGGAAAGCGGTGATTCTCGATCCGCTCGATCAGCTCGGGCTCGAACTCCTCCAGCTCGGCGGTGACGCCGAAACTGCCCTCGTTCATGTGCCGGCCGGCACGACCGGCGATCTGGCCGATCTCGACCGCCTCCAGCCGGCGATGGGCGCGGCCGTCGAACTTGACCCGATCGGCGAAGGCGACGTGATCGACATCCATGTTGAGGCCCATGCCGATGGCGTCGGTCGCGACCAGGAAATCGACCTCGCCGGACTGGAACATCGCCACCTGGGCATTGCGAGTGCGCGGGCTTAGTGCGCCCAGCACCACCGCCGCACCGCCGCGCTGGCGGCGCAGGAATTCGGCGATGGCGTAGACCCGCTCGGCCGAGAACCCGACCACGGCGCTGCGCGGCGGCAGGCGCGAAAGCTTGCGCGCGCCCGACCAGGTCAGGCGCGAAAACCGCGGCCGGCTGATGATCTCGCAACGCGGCACCAGCCGCTTGAGCAGCGGCCGGATGGTGTCCGCGCCCATCACCATGGTCTCTTCGCGGCCGCGGGCATGCAACAGCCGGTCGGTGAAGACATGGCCGCGCTCGGCGTCGGCGCAAAGCTGGATCTCGTCGACCGCCAGGAAGGCGTAGTCGCGGTCCAGCGGCATGGCCTCGACCGTCGCCACCCAGTATTGCGGATGGGGCGGGACGATCTTTTCCTCGCCGGTGACCAGGGCCGTGGCGCGCGCGCCCTTGAGGGCGACGATGCGATCGTAAATCTCGCGCGCCAGCAGCCGCAGCGGCAGGCCGATGATGCCGGAGGAATGGCCCAGCATGCGCTCGACCGCGAAATGGGTCTTGCCGGTATTGGTCGGTCCCAGGACGGCGACCAGCCGGCTCATCGCAGGAACGACCCGAGCCGATCGAGGTGATCGGGCGGCAAGTTCCAGTGTCGCGCCGCCGCCAGCACCAGATCCCAATAGGGCCGCTTGGGCGATCCCTCGACTTTGTTGCTGCCGACATAGACCAAGGCGCGGCGGGCGCGGCCCGAAGGCGGACGGGTCGTCACCATCCGCTTGACGTACCAGCCGCCCGACACGCCTTCGTAGCCGTCCAGCACCCGCTCATCGGCCGGCAGCAGCTCCCACAGCACGCCATGCACGGCCTGGCCGCGGCGGGGCTGGATGGTGGCGTAGCCCTGGCTCATCGGGAACAGCGTCCAATGGTCGAGCCGCGCCGGGCCCAGCGCCCGCGAACCCGGACAGCGCTCGGCCATCTGTTCGAGGTCCATGTTCGAGCCATAGGCGAAATAGAGCCGCGCCATGGCCGCAGCCTCGCCGATTCGCCCGCTCGCGCCAAGCGCTCGCGCGTTAATTCGTTCCCAGCGCCTGGCGCAGATCGTCGACGATATCCTCGGGGTCTTCCAGCCCGACCGACAGCCGCAAGAGGCCGTCGGTGATGCCAAGCCGCGCCCGCTCCTCGACCGCGACCGATTGATGGGTGGTGGTGGCGGGGTGGGTGATCAGGCTCTTGGCGTCGCCCAAATTGTTGGAGATGTCGATCAGCCGCAGCCGGCGCTGGAATTCGAAGGCGCGCGCCTTGTCGCCGGCGATCTCGAACGCCATCATGTTGCCGCCGCCGCTCATCTGCTTGCGCGCCACCGCCGCCTGGGGATGGTCGGCGCGGCCGGGATAGAACACGCGCTTGACGCCGGGCATGGCGGCCAGGGCGTCGGCCACCTTGGCCGCGCCCTCGCCATGCGCCTTCATCCGCAGCTCCAGCGTCTCCAGCCCCTTGACCATGACCCAGGCGTTGAACGGACTCATCGCCGGGCCGGTATGGCGCAGATAGGGCCCAAGTTCCTTCTCGACAAAGGCGGCGTCCGAGAGGATGGCGCCGCCGAGACAGCGGCCCTGGCCGTCGATGTGCTTGGTGGCGGAATAGACCACGATGTCGGCGCCGAGTTCCATCGGCCGCTGCAGGGCCGGCGAGGCGAAGGCGTTGTCGACCGCCACCCGCGCGCCCTCGCGATGCGCCAGCCTGCAGACCTCGGCGATGTCGACGATCTCCATCGTCGGATTGGCCGGAGTTTCGAACAGCACGGTGCGGGCGCCGGGCAGGGCCTTGGCCCATTGCTCGAGATCGGAGCCGTCGACCATCACCGTCTTGACGCCGAAGCGCGGCAGCAGCTCCTGCACGATCCAGACGCAGGAGCCGAACATCGCCCGCGCCGCCACCAGCTTGTCGCCGGCGCGCAGATGGCACAACAGCGCCGCCGTCACCGCCGCCATGCCGGTGGCCGTCGCCCGGCACACCGGCGCGTTCTCGTAAGCCGCCAGGCGATCCTCGAACATGGCCACGGTCGGATTGCCGACCCGGCTGTAGACGAAGCCCGCCTCCTCGCCGGCCATGCGGCGGGCGACGGTCTCGGGATCGTCATAGCGAAAGCCCGAGGAGACGTAGATCGCTTCGTTGGTCTCGCCGTGCTGACTGCGGCGCAGCCCGGCGCGCACCAAGCGCGTGCGCGGCCGCCAGGCGCGGGGGTCGGTCTTGGGACGGATGCTGGTCATGCTCGCCTCGCCAACAAAAAACCCCGACCGGGAAAGTCAGGGTCCGAGACGACTCCCGACCTTTTAGCGTTTGGTTTTACGTGGCCGCAAGCCGGTCGGCTCAAATCACCACGAACGGAGGCGCTTCTAGCCCTTGGCCGCGCGCCCGTCAAGCTCAGCGATAAGGATCGGCCTTCATCAGGTAATTGCGGACATAGTCGGCGATGCCCTGTTCGACGCTGTGGAAGGGTTGGCGAAAGCCGGCGGCGCGCAGGCGGTCCATCTTGGCCTCGGTGAAATACTGGTACTGGGCGCGCAAGGGCTCGGGCATGTCGACATATTCGATGTTGGCCGCTTCGCCGCGGGCGGCGAAGATCGCCTCGCCGACTTCGCGGAAGCTTTGCGCCCGGCCCGAGCCGAGGTTGAACAGGCCATTGACCTCGAGATTGTCCAACAGCCAGCTCACCACCGCGACGATGTCCTTGACGTAGACGAAGTCGCGCTTCTGTCCGCCATCGGCGTAGTCGGGCCGGTGCGACTTGAACAGCCGCATCGGCCTTCCGGCGGCGATGTCGGGCCAATAGCGGGCGATCACGCTTTGCATCGCGCCCTTGTGGTACTCGTTGGGCCCATAGACGTTGAAGAACTTCAGCCCGGCCCATTGCAGCGGTCGCCGCCCGGTCTGGGCCAGGCGGGCGACGCGGCGGTCGAACAGATGCTTGGACCAGCCGTAGCCGTTGAGCGGCCGCAGCTTGGCCAGCGCCTCGGGCGTGGCCTCGTCGTCGAAGCCGAGCCTGCCGTCGCCATAGGTCGCTGCCGAGGAGGCGTAGATCAGCCGCACGCCATGGCGCGTGCACCAATTCCACAACTCGAGCGAAAAGCGGAAGTTCTGCGCCATCAGCGCATCCCCATCGCGCGCCTGGGTATCGGTGATGGCGCCCATGTGCAGGACGGCGCTGATCGCCGGTGCCTGGCGCTCGAACACGTCGAGGAAGCGCTCGGGCGGAACCAGATCGACGATCTCGTGCTTGGCCAGGTTGCGCCATTTGTCGTCGCTGCCCAGCCGGTCGATCACGGCGATCTCGTGCTCGCCGCGCTCGGCCAGCGCCGCCACCAGGTTCGAGCCGATGAAGCCGGCGCCGCCGGTGACGACGATCATCGCCCGATGCGGCCGATGGTGGCGGTGGTCGAATGGCCCTGCTCGATCGGCACCAGCACCACCCGGCCGCCATGAGCCTCGACGAAATCGCCACCCACCACCTTGTCGCGGCTGTAGTCGGCGCCCTTGATCAGCATCTCGGGCGCGATCGCCTCGATCAGCGCCTGGGGCGTGTCCTCGCCGAACAGCGTCACCGCATCGACCGCCGCCAGCGAGGCCATGACGGTGGCGCGCGAACGCTCGTCCTGCACCGGGCGGTTCGGGCCTTTGAGGCGCTTGACCGAGGCATCGGTGTTGAGCGCCACCACCAGCCGATCGCACGCCGCCCGTGCCGCCGCCAGCAGCGCGACATGGCCAGGATGGATCAGATCGAAACAGCCATTGGTGAATCCCACCTTGAGACCGCGCCGGCGCCATTCCTGCACCCGCGCCAACAGCGCCGGCCGGTCGAGGAATTTGCCTCCATCGGTCCGTCCGGCCAGCTCGGCCGCGATCTCCTCGCGCGTCACCACCGCCAAGCCGCGCTTGCCGACCTTGATGCCGGCGGCGGCATTGGCCAGCCGCGCCGCCTGGCCGGGCTCGGCCCCCGCCGCCAGCGCCGCCGCCAGGGCGGCGATGGCG
>VGDZ01000035.1 GCA_016869515.1 Alphaproteobacteria bacterium
GGTTGGGGGCGGATCGAGGCCTCAAATCGGCGCATCCGAGCCGCAAATGCGCGCAAATGCGCGCATCGGAGCCAATTCGATTCGCCTACAGCCCTGAATCTGCTCGGAAATCGGGATATGTCGGGTGCAAGGCCGGTTTTGGCGCGATTTTGGCCTTAAACCCGGTGTGGCGCAGGCATACGCCCGCCCTTTTCCCGGACCCGAAAAGTCCGGAATTTGCTTCTTTCACGGTGAAAACCCTTTTATTTGATAAGGGTTTTCGCTTCCATCAGCGCCACCTGTCCGATGACAAGTGACAGGCCCATAAGGCTTGCCCGCCATATAGGAACGAAGAGAGAATTCGTCAAGGGGCTGAGGCGCCAAAAAATTCGCGGCGGCGGCTCTATTGGCATAATATGCTAATCATCAGAGTAGCGAGGAGACGCGCCGTGCCGACCCGCAACATCGTCCTGACCGACCGTCAGACAGCGCTGATCGACCGGCTGGTCACTTCGGGCCGCTATCAGAACGCCAGCGAAGTGCTGCGCGAAGGTTTGCGCATGATCGAGCGACGGGATGTGGAAGACCGGGCCCGACTTGCAGCCCTGCGCGCGGCGGTCAAGATCGGCATCGACGACATCGCGGCCGGCCGTTTTCGCTCGTTCGATAGCCGCGAGGCGTTAAGGCGCTATTTCGATTCCCTGACGGAATCGGCACCCGAGGGATCCGCTCGCGATCGGACGTGATGTCGAACGACACCGCGCATTGGGTCGTGCGGTTTTCGGATGCGGCCGATGCGGACCTGCGCGGTATCGCCGTTTGGACAAGCGCGCAATTCGGGAACGTCCAAGCCAAGGCCTATGTCGCCATTTTGGCGGCGGCGGTCGACGCGCTGGTGGACGGCCCCACGATCGTCGGCGCAAGACCTCGACCGGACATCGGCAGGAATGTTCATTCTTTGCATGCCGCTCGGCACGGCAAAAGGGCCCGGCATCTCGTCCTGTTCAGCCCGACGATGCGGGAAGGCGTGGCCACGATCGAAGTCCTGCGCATCTTGCATGACGCGATGGACTTGCCTCGGCATTTCAAGATCGGAGACATCGACCCTGCGTGATCGTATCGGCTCCCGCGCGCGGCCAACTTCGACCATCCCGGATTGATGAGCGCAATGCACTCGCCCACCCACACGAACCGACCCGGCGCGATGACCAGCATCTGGCGATCCTTCGAGACCCTGCGCTCGGCCGCGGCGGCGTTGCGGATGGTGGCGGTTGTCTGGTCCTTGGCGGCTTGCGCGACGCCGTCCGATCCGCCGACCGCGCTGGGCGGCCAGTGCCGGCAATTGGCGCAAGGCCGCGCCTATTGGATCGAGGATGGCTGGTGCGCCACCCGCAATCGCGGTCCCGACAAGGCGGTCGGCCTGCTGATCTGGGCGCACGGGGTCAAGGGATACGAGTCCCAAAATCAAAGCCGCTTTCCGCTGATCGTCGATCGGCTTTACCATGCCGGCTGGGATGTCATCCGGCATCAGCGCAACGGCAGCTACGAATCCTCTTGGGCGATCACCGGCACGCGGCATGTGCGAGACCTGGCCGAGCGGGTCCAGGCGGCACGCGACGCCGGCTATCGCCGCGTCATCCTGGCGGGCCAATCCTATGGCGGCGCGCTCGCGATCGAAGTCGCGGGCGGAATCCCGGTCTATGGCGTGATCGCCTATCAGCCGGGGCACGGTTCGGACGCCAGCCTGGTCACGCCCCAGCGCAACCACGAAACCCTGTTTCGACAATTGGTCCGGGCCACGACGCGGATGCAGGCCGAGCGCGCGACGATATTGGTCGCGCCCGGCGACGTGCATCATCCTTACGACGGCGATCGCGGCCCGGCCCTGCGCGCGGCGCTGCGCGGGTTCGGCGTGGTGATCTCGGACCAATCCCCGGTCCGCGGCCATTTCGCCGGCTATGACAAGGAATTCAACGACAAGTTCCTGCCGTGCCTGACCCGGCTGTTCAATCCGCAAATCGAGCCGCGCGGGTGTCCGTAGCCTCGACCGCGATCGGTTTGCATGGAATCGCAGACGCTATTCCATGCAGACCGTGAATCGCGGTCCAGAGCGGGATGCGAAGGCATGATTCACGATCAGTCTTGAACCACATGGTTCAAGACTGATCGATCATGCCCTAGCGTCATCAATCCATCGGTCTTGTGGCCGGGTCTTGAAACGTACTCCATTTGTGAGTACATCTTGAGCGGCTAGAGACAAGGAGAACCGCCATGCGGCGCGCGACTGTGGCCAAGGCCGAGCGGCTGCAAGTGCGGCTGGATGCGGCGTCGAAAAGCCTGCTGCGGCGCGCGGCGCGCTATCGCCGCAAGACCGTCAGCCAGTTCGTCCTGGCGACGGCGATGGCCGAGGCCGAGAAGGTGATCCGCGACAACGAGGTCGTCACCCTGTCCGCCGCGGACTGGAAGCGCTTCCATGCCGCGCTGAACGATCCGCCGCCGCCGAACGCGGCGCTGCGCCGGGCCTTCGCCAAACACCGGAAAGCGGGCGGATGATACCAAGATGCGATGAGCGTGACTCATCGCAGCTTGGAACGGCCATTGAGGCCGCGCGCCTTATGGCGCGTAAGCCAAGGGCGCGGATGCGCCCGCCCGGCGCGTGAGGGCGCGTTGACCGGTTACGGTCAACGCGGACTGGTATGAACCGGGCGCAGGCGCCCTGGTGGATCGCGCCGCTGGACGGCAAGATCCACGACCGGGCGGCCTTCTCTTGCGGCGCCCCGGCGCTCGACCGCTACATCAGGGAATACGCCTCGCAGGACGTGAAGCGGGACACGGCCCGCGTCTTCGTCGCCTTGCGCGCCGGTTCGCCGGCGGTGTGCGGCTATTACAGCCTGAGCGCCACCAGCTTCCGGCGCGACGATCTTCCCGCCGACCAGGCCAAGCGCCTGCCGCTCTACCCGGTGCCGGCGGCGCTGCTGGGCCGGCTGGCGGTCGATGACGGATTCAAGGGCAAGGGGCTGGGCGCCCATCTGCTGATGGACGCCATCAACCGCATCCTGCTGGCGACCCAGACCCTGGCCATCCACGCGCTGGTGGTCGATGCCAAGGACGATGCGGCCGTGGCCTTCTATCGCAAATACGGATTCCTGCCCTTCGCGGACGGCACGCGGCGTCTCTTTCTGCCGATGGCGACGATACGCAATGCCGATCTGCGTTGACCGTATCCGGTCAACGCGCCCTCAAGCGCCGGGCGGGCGCATCCGCGCCCTTGGCTTACGCGCCATAAGGCGCGCGGCCTCAATGGCCGTTCCAAGCTGCGATGAGCCGCGCTCATCGCCGCTTGGTAAAAGCTGATGGAATAGCGACGTGTCGGGGCTTGAGCGGACTCCCCTCACCCCCTCAATTTTATCCGTTCCGGATCGTAGGGGGCCTTGGCGAAGCGCCGGGCGGGGATGGGTTTGCCGAAGCTTTCGACGACGTAGCTTTCGGCCGCGGCGTCGGCCACCGCCAGGTAGCCATAGGCGATGTACTTGCCGATGCTGTGGCCGAAGCCGGCCGAGCTGGTGACGCCGACCGCGCGCCCGTCCAGCAGGATGGCCTCGCTGCCGTGGACCGGCACGTCGCCGTCCAGCACGAAACAGCATAGCTTGCGCTTGGGGCCGTCGCGTTCGATCCGCTCCAGCGCGGCGCGGCCCAGGAATTCGCCCTTGCCCAGCGCCACCGCGAAGCCCAGCCCGGCCTCGTAGGGATCGGTGTCGGGGGTGATGTCGCTCGACCAGTAGCGATAGCCTTTTTCCAGCCGCAGCGATTCGATCGCCCGATAGCCGGCGTCGATCAGGCCCAGCGGCGCGCCGGCCTCGATCAGCCGTTCGTAGACGTGCAGCGCGTATTCGACCGGAATGTGCAGCTCGTAACCGAGCTCGCCGACATAGGTCACCCGCGCCGCCAGCACCGGCGCATAGCCGATGCGCAGCTGCCGAAAGCGCATATAGGGCAGCGCCGCGTCGCCCACGTCCTCGTCCGCCACCGCCGCCAGGATCCGGCGCGAGCGCGGGCCCGCCAGGTTGATCACGGCATGGGCGTTGGTGACGTCGCGGATGGCCGCATCCGCCGGCAGATGCCGCGCGATCCAGCCCGAATCCCGCACCCCGAAGCCCGAGCCGGTGACGACGTAGAACTTGTCCTCGGCCAGGCGCATCACGGTCAGGTCGGCCTCGATCCCGCCGCGGGCGTTGCAGAACTGGGTGTAGACCACGGCGCCCGCCGGCCGGTCGAGATCGGCCGCGGCGATGGCTTGCAGCGCCCGGAATGCGCCCGCGCCCTCGACCTCGAACTTGGAGAACGAGCTTTGATCGATCACGACCGCGCTTTCGCGCGCCGCCTTGTGTTCGCGGGCGACGGCCTGGAACCAGGACGGGCGGCCCTCGAAACTGGGCACGTCCTCGGCCTTCTCGCCCGGGCGCGCGAACCAGTTGGGCCGCTCCCAGCCGAAGCGCGAGCCGTAGACCGCGCCGCGCGCCTTGAGCGTGCCCCACAGCGGCGAGCGCCGCCCGCCGCGGCCGACCGCCGGCTCCTCGCCCGGCCAATGGATCAGGTAATAGCGGTGATAGGCCTCGACCCCGCGCTGGTGCAGATAGTCGCGGCCGACATGGTGCCGGCCGAAGCGGCGCAGGTCGAACTGCCAGAGATCGTATTCCGGCTCGCCCGCCAGCATCCAATGCGCCATCGCCCGCCCGGCGCCGCCGGCGGCGGCGATGCCCGAGGTGAAGCCGCAGGCGACGTAGAGATTGTCGCGCCCGGGGGCGAGGCCGAGGATCGGCTCGCCGTCGGGCGAAATCGGGATCGGCCCGTTGATCAGGGTGCGCATGCCGATCTCGCCCAGGATCGGCAGCCGCGACACCGCGCCCTCGGCGATGGGCTGGAAGCGGTCCCAGTCGCCGGGAAACAGCTCGCGGCCGAAATCGAACGGCACGCCGCGCTCGCCGAAGGGCTTGGTGTTCGATTCCCAGCCGCCGAAGGCGAAGCCGCCGACCTCGGGCTTGAGATAGAAATTGCGGTCGGGATCGCGCAAGGAGGGCAGGGTCTTGGGCACGTCCTTGAGCTTTTCGGTGACGGCGTATTGGTGCTCGACCGCCGCCGCCGGCACGTCGATCCCGGCCATCCGGCCGAGGTCGCGCGCCCAGATGCCGGCGCAGTTGGCCGCCAGCTCGCAGGCGATGACGCCGCGATCGGTCTCGATCGCCACCACCCGGCGGCCCTTGACGCGAAACCCGGTGACCCGCACGCCCTCGAAGAACCGGGCGCCGCCGGCGCGCGCGCCCTTGGCCAAGGCCTGGGTCAGCGAGGAAGGATCGACATAGCCGTCCGAGGGCACCATCGCCGCGCCCGCGATGCCCTGGGTGGCGATGTAGGGAAACAGGGTCTTGGCCTCGGCCGCCGAGACCAGGTGCAGCTCGAATCCGAAACTGCGCGCGGTCGAGGCGGTGCGGCGGATCTCGCTCCAGCGCGCCGGCGAGGAGGCCAGCCGCAGCGAGCCGACCGGCTTCCAGTCGATCGCCTGGCCGGTCTCGGCCTCGAGCCGGCCGTAAAGCTCGACCGAATGCTGCATCAGCCGGGTCAGGTTGCGCTTCGAGCGCAACTGCCCGACCAGCCCGGCGGCGTGCCAGGTCGAGCCGTGGGTGATGCCGCTTTTTTCCAGCACCACCACGTCGCGCTCGCCGGCCTTGGTCAGGTGATAGGCCAGCGAACAGCCGACCGCGCCCGCGCCGACGATCACGATCCGGGCGCGGTCGGGCAGCGGCTTGGGGCTCACTTGACGCGCTTTAGGCGCCGCGCCGGCGGCTTGGCGGTCATCTCGCCGATATACCAGTCGAGGTAATGAGCGACGTTGGTCTCCTGGACCTTGGAGAACGGTCCCGGCTCGTAGCTCGAAGAGGAGATCCCGGCCTGGACGTCCTCGCAGATCTGCCAGTCCTGCTCGGAGACGTCCTTCCAGAACGGCAGCAGCCGGTCGAGGGTGTAGTCCTTGCCCTCGACCGCGTCGCGATCGACCAGCCACCAGACGTCGATCCGGCAGCGATCGGCCGCCACCGGGGTGATGCGCGTCGCCACGGCGTGGTCGTCGCTGACGTGCTGCCAGAAATTGGGGAAGATCGACATCCGCAGCGTGCCGAAGCTGCGCTCCTTGAGATCGCCCATCAGCGTCGATACCGGCTTGCCGTCGATCGACTGGGTGATCCAGCCCTCGGCCATCGGCGCGCGATGCACCCGCCAGAAGGCGCCGCTCATCAGCGAATACTGATCGCCCTGGTCGAGCCCGAGCGCGGCGAAACGGTCATTGGCCGCCTTGGTGACGCGCGCGACCTCGGCCATGCGCTTGGGCTCGAAGCGCGGCACGTCGAGCGTCGCCTTGGTGTAGTCGGGATGGCAGGTCGGGCAGTGATAGCACTCGCGGTTGTTCTCCCACACGATCTTCCAGTTGGCGCGCACATCGTAGCTCACCGCCTTGGCGACCTTGGCGCGGTCCAGCCGGTGATGGCCGAGCTTGGGCCGGATGTCGGCCAGGGCGCCCGAGAAGTCGGGCGGATTCTCGGCGAAGGAGACGAACAACAGATCGGCCGCCTCGACCAGCTTGATCGGCTTGAGGCCCAGCTCCTCGCGGCCGACGCCGAATTCCTTGGCGGTGTCCTTCATCAGCCGCCCATCCAAGCCATAGGTCCAGCCGTGATAGCGGCACATCAGCCGCTGCGCCCGGCCCTGTTCGGCCGCGCAGACCTGCATGCCGCGATGGCGGCAGGTGTTGTGGAAGGCGCGCACCTGGCCGTCCTCGCCGCGCACCAGCAGCACGGTGTCCGAGCCGATCCGCCAAGTGTGGAAGTCGCCCTTGTTGGGGATCATGCAGCCGGTGCCGGCGAACAGCCAGTGGCGGCGGAAGATGCGCTCGAAATCGGCCTGGTAGACGCCCGGGTCGGTGTAGAGCTCGCGCTCCAGCCCGCGGCCCGGGCGGTAGGTGGCGAACAGCGCCTCCAGGCGCTTGGCTTCGGCGGCGTCGATCATGCGCACGGCTCCGGCAATGTGGCAATTTGTGGCATTCTGACGCGTTTTGAGGCGTTTGGCAACCGGCCCTATTTCTCCGCCAGGCCGAGATTGAACGCCATCGAGATGCGGCTGCGGCCGCCGGTATAGGGGGTGACGCCGTGCATCAGCCAGGCCGGGAACAGGATCAGCCGCCCGGCCTGGCAGGGAATCCGCTCCGAGCCGCCGACCGACTGCATGCCGGGCAGGGCGTAGGTCAGCAAGGGGGCATACATCGCCGGGCCCGGCCCGCGCGGATCGTGGATCTCGAACTCGCCGCCCAGCGCCGAGCCGCCGGCGCAGCCGCCGTCGTCGATGTAGTAGGTCCCCGACCAGTAGCAGCCGCCATGGGCGTGGACGACGTTGGAATGGCCGCCGCGGTTGATATTGGCCCAGGCCATCGCGGTCCAGGCTTGGGGCGCGGGCGCGCCCTGGCGGTCGGCGGTGAAGCGGTCGGCGACGGTCTTGGCGGCGGCGACCACGGCCTGCGCCGGCGCCCCGCCCCAATCCAGCATGTCCCAGGACGACTGCCAGCCGCCCTGGTTGGAATGCCGGGTGGTGGCCTGCACCGCCTCGCGCGCCAGCACGATGCGCGCCAGCTCGGCGTTGAGCGCCTCGAACTCGGCCAACTGCGCCACCAGGATCGGCGTCGGAAACGTCGCGCTGACCTTGACCCCTTCGATGCGTGCCGCCATCGCCCCGCCCCTTATCGCGCGCTGTAGCCGCCGTCGACGATATGCTCGGCGCCGGTGACGAAACTGGAATCGTCGCTGGCGAGATAGAGGATGGTGCGCGCGACTTCTTCCGCCCGGCCCCAGCGGTTCATCGGATGCAGCCGCGCGATGTGGGCTTCGAGCTGCTTGGCCTGGTCGGGATCGAGATTGCGGAACATGGTGCGCGCCATCGGCGTGTCGATGAAGCCGGGATGGACCGAATTGACCCGCACCGGCCAGCCGGATTGGGCGAATTCGACCGCCGCCGCCTTGGTCAACAGCCGCACCGCGCCCTTGGAGGCGCAATAGGCCGAAAGATTGGCGGCCCCGTTCAGGCCCGCGACCGAGGAGATGGTGACGATCGCGCCGCCGCCGGCGCGGCGCATGGCCGGCGCCGCCGCCTTGATGCCGAGGAAGGTGCCCTCGACATTGACCCGCTGCACGCGGCGGAAGTCCTCGATGGAGGTCGCCAAGAGGGGGGTGTGGTGCTCGATCCCGGCGGTTATCGCCAGCACCTGAAGCCGGCCCTCGCGGCGCTCGATCTCGGCCACGACGCGGGTCCAGTCGCCCTCCTCGCCGACGTCATGGGCCAGCGCCCAGCCGCCGCAATCCTTGGCCACAAGCTCGGCGCCGGCGGCGTTGATGTCGGTGGCGACGACGCGCGCGCCCTCGGCCGCGAACAAAAGCGCCGTCGCCTTGCCGATGCCCGAGGCGGCGCCGGCGACGCACGCGACCTTGCCCGATAGCCGTGACATGACGATCCCTCTCCCGCGACGACGGCCGAAGCTAGCATGGCCTCATGCGGAAGCCAGGGGCGACGCCGCTGTCGCCCCATCTCCATGCGCTGCTTGCATGCGAGATATGGGACGACGCGGCCGCGGCCGCCTTGATTTGGACCACCCCCCGCGTCACTCTGTCTCCGTCATGTCCGATCCGCCGACACGCGCCGCCTGCCATCGCCTGGCCGATTGGGTCCTGGCCGAGGGCCAGCGGCGCGCGGATCTATCTCGCCTGATCGAGAGCTTCGCCGAGACCGCCAACCGCCTGGGCCTGCCGCTATGGCGGCTGCAATACGCGGTGCAGACGCTGCACCCGCTGGATTTCGCCCAGCGCTGGCAATGGCGCCAGGGCGCGGGCATGGTCCATTCCCGCCGCGCGCGCTCGGACGTCACCTTGCCGGAGTTCACCAATTCCCCGATCGCGCGGGCGTTCGAGGGCGCCGGCGAGATGCGCCGAAAGCTCGAAGGACCCGATCCGCCGCGCGATTTCCCGGTGCTGGCGGATCTGATCGCCGAGGGCGCGACCGACTACCTGGTGCTGCCGGTCACGTTCTCGAACCGCCAGACCAACGCCATCACCTTCGCCAGCCGCCGCAAGGGCGGGTTCTCGGAGGACGACATCGAGGCGCTGCGGCTGGGGGCCAAGGCGCTGGCGCCCTTGTTCGAGATCCATGCCGTGCGCGAACTGGCCGGCACCTTGGTCGACACCTATATCGGCCGCCAGGCCGGGCGGCGGGTGCTGTCGGGCGCGATCACCCGCGGCGCGGGCGAGTCCTTGCGCGCGGTGGTGTGGTATTGCGATCTGCGCGGCTTCACCGCGCTGTCCAACGCCTTGGGCCGCGATGGGCTGCTGGCGGCGCTGGGCGGCTATTTCGAGGCCATGGGCGGCGCGCTCGAAGCGCATGGCGGCGAGGTGCTCAAGTTCATCGGCGACGCCATGCTGGGGATCGTCCCGCTGCCGCCGGATTGCGACCTCGCCGGCTGCACCGCCAACGCGCTGGCCGGGGCGTTCGACGCGCTGGACCGCATGGCGGCGCTGAACCGGACGCGCCTCGCCCGCGGCGAGCCGGCGCTGCATTACGGCCTCGCGCTGCATGTCGGCGAGGTGATGTACGGCAATATCGGCGCCCCCAATCGGCTCGACTTCACCGTCATCGGCCCCGCGGTCAACCTCGCCAGCCGGATCGAGAACCTGGCGGCGCGGCTGGGCCGGCCGCTGGTGGTCTCGGCCGAGTTCGCGCGCAGCTCGGGCCGGGCGATGGACTCGCTCGGCCGCTACGAATTCAAGGGCATTCCGGGCGAACACGAGATATACGTGCCGCGCCGCGAGCACCTGCCCGCCCCGCCGCCTTCCGCAACCCCCACCCCCGCCACGGTCGACGCATGAAAGACGATACCAAGCTCACCACTCTCGGACGCGATCCCGGTGCCTATCACGGCATCGTCAACCCGCCGGTGTTCCACGCCTCGACCGTGCTGCACCCCAGCGTCGCCGCCTACGAGGCGCATGCCCGGGCGCGCGAATCCGGCGACAAGCAGATCGTCTACGGCCGCCGCGGCACGCCCACCAGCTTCGCCTTCGAGGACGCGGTGGCGGGACTCGAAGGCGGCCATGCCGCGCTCAGCTATCCCTCGGGCCTCACTGCCATCGCCGCGGTGATGCTGTCCTTCCTCAAGGCCGGCGATCACGTGCTGGTCTGCGACAGCGCCTATGGCCCGACCCACAAGCTGTGCGACGGCATCCTGGCGCGGCTGGGCGTGCAGTCGAGCTATTTCGATCCCCTGATCGGCGCCGAGCTGGCCAAGCAGATGCGGCCCAACACCAAGCTGGTCTATCTCGAATCCCCGGGCTCGGAGACCTTCGAGGTGATGGACGTGGCGGCGGCGGCGCGCGCCGCCCATGCCGGCGGCGCCTTGGTGGCGATCGACAACACCTGGGCCTCGCCGCTCTATTTCAAGCCGCTGCAGCACGGCTGCGATCTGTCGATCCACGCCGCCACCAAGTACCTGGTCGGCCATTCCGACGCCATGATGGGGGTGGTAACCGCCAACCAGGCGGCATGGAAGCCGCTGCAGTCGACGACCTACGAGCTTGGGCTGTCGGCCGGGCCGGACGATCTCTATCTGGCCCAGCGCGGCATGCGCACGCTGTCGGTGCGGCTGGAGCGCCATCAGAAGAATGCCATGACCGTGGCGCGCTGGTTCCAGTCGCGGCCCGAGGTGGCGCGGGTGCTGTACCCGGCGCTGCCGGATGACCCGGGGCATGCGCTGTGGAAGCGCGATTTCGCCGGCGCGTCGGGCCTGTTCTCGGTCGAGTTCAAGCCCGCGCCCAAGGCAGCGATCGACGCCATGATCGATGGCCTGGAATATTTCGGCCTGGGCGCGTCCTGGGGCGGCTACGAAAGCCTGGTCATGCCGTGTGGCCAGATCAAGCTGCGCCAGGTGCGGCCGTGGAAGGGCGGGCCCCTGGTGCGGTTCCATATCGGCCTCGAGGACCCGGCCGACCTGATGGCCGACCTGGGCGCGGGGCTCGATCGGCTGAAGCGCGCGGCCGCGACCGCGGCCTGAGCCTGCGCCATGGAGCGGGTCGACTGCGCCGTGATCGGCGCCGGCGTGGTCGGCTTGGCGGTGGCGCGCGAACTGGCGCTGGCCGGACGCGAGGTGGTGATGCTGGAGGCGGCCGAGGCCATCGGCTCAATCACCTCCTCGCGCAATTCCGAGGTCGTCCACGCCGGCATCTACTATCCGACCGGCTCGCTCAAGGCGCGCCTCTGCGTGCGCGGCCGGCGGCTGCTTTACGACTTCGCGCGCGATCGCGGCATTAGGCATTGGCGCTGCGGCAAGCTGATCGTCGCCTGCGAGCCGGCCGAGATCGCGGTGCTGGAAAGATTGATGGCGACCGCCCAGGCCAACGGCGTCGAGGAGATGCGCTGGCTGGAGGCGGCCGAGGCGCGAGCGCTGGAACCCCAGCTGGCTTGCGTCAAGGCGCTGCTGTCGCCGGTGACCGGCGTGCTCGATTCCCACGCCTACATGCTCCAGCTTCAGGGCGAGGCCGAGGATCGCGGCATGGCGGTCGCCTTCCATAGCCCGGTCGAATCCGGCGAGGTGCGCAATTCGGGCCTGGCGCTTCGGGTCGGCGGGCGCGAGCCGATAACCCTGCTGGCGCGCAGCGTGGTCAATTCGGCCGGCTTCGATGCGCAACTGGTCGGTCGCGGCATCGCCGGCCTGCCGCCCGCCAGCGTGCCGCCGCGCCATCTTGCCAAGGGCAATTACTACACGCTGCAAGGCCGGGCGCCGTTTTCGCGGCTGATCTATCCGGCGCCGGAGAAGGCCGGGCTGGGCGTGCACATCACCATCGATCTTGGCGGTCAGGCGCGTTTCGGCCCCGACGTCGAGTGGATCGAGCGGGTCGATTACGACGTCGATCCCGGCCGTGCCGCGTTGTTCTATGCCGCCATCCGCCGCTATTGGCCGGGGCTCAAGGACGGCCAGCTTCAGCCCGGCTATGCCGGCATCCGCCCCAAGATCCAGGGCCCGACCGAAGCCGCCAAGGATTTCGTCATCCAAGGTCCGCGCGACCACGGCGTGCCCGGCCTGGTCAATCTTTACGGCATCGAGTCCCCCGGCCTGACCGCCTCGCTTGCCATCGCCGAACAAGTGCGGGAGATTCTGCAAGCCGCCTGAAGGAGATCGCCATGCGCGCGCTCGCCCTTTCCATCGTCCTTGCCTCGATCCCGCTGGCATCGACCGCCCTTGCCCAGAAGGTCACCCGGCAGGTCTATGCCGTGCCCGAGGGATCGCACCCGCACGACGTGGCTCCGGCCGCCGACGGCGGCATCTGGTACACCGCCCAGCACCGCGGCGCGCTGGGCCATCTCGATCCCAAGACCGGCAAGGTCGAGGAGGTCAAGCTGGGCCAGGGCTCGCGCCCGCATGGCGTGATCCTGGCGGCCGACGGCGCCGCCTGGGTGACCGATAGCGGGCTCAACGCCATGGTGCGGGTCGACGGCAAGACCCGTGCCGTCACCAGCTTTCCGCTGCCGCAGGGCAGCGGCTACACCAATCTCAACACCGCCGCCATCGACGGCCGCGGCGTGATCTGGTTCACCGGCCAATCCGGCATTTATGGCCGGCTGGACGCGGCCAAGAACGATCTCAAGCTCTGGACCTCGCCCAAGGGCCGCGGCCCCTACGGCATCGCCGCCACGCCCAAAGGCGAGATCTGGTACGTCTCGCTGGCCGGCTCCTATCTTGCCCAGATCGACACCGCCTCGGGCGAGGCCAAGCTGTTCCCGCCGCCCACCCCCGACCAGGGCGCGCGCCGGGTCTGGTCGGATTCCAAGGGCCTGCTGTGGGTGTCGGAATGGAATTCGGGCAATGTCTCGCGCTACGACCCGGTCAAGGGCGACTGGAAACTTTGGCGCCTGCCCGGCCAGCGGCCCAGGACCTACTCGGTCTATGTCGACGAGACCGACAAGGTTTGGCTGACCGAATGGACCGCCAACGCCGTGGTGCGGTTCGATCCCGCCACCGAGGTTTTCGAAAGCTTCCCCTCGGAACGGGCCAATTCCACCGTCCGCCAGATGCTGGGCCGCAAGGGCGAGGTTTTTGCGCCCGAATCCGGCACCGATCGCCTGGTTGTTTTCCGCTACTGAGGCGCGTATCAAGCCTCTGCCGATGACATGACCAGCCCCAATTTAGGGGATACGGCAGCCCGGGCGCGCAATCGGGTACATCGGGCGAGCCTGGGTGAGCATACGCGGTTCCTTTTGCGGGATATTGGGATTGCCGGCCGAGGTGCCGCTGCTGCTGTCGGCCGGCGGCTGGTTCTATGCCCATGAGGGCTGCGCCGGATCGAGATCATCCATTCAGAGTTCGACGGCGGGCGCGATTTGACCGTGGCGGCCGAGAACTATTCGGTCCACCGGGCTGGGGCTGTCGATCAGCCGCCGCCCGGTCGAGTTGATGGGCGGAACGATCGGGTTCGCGGGCGTCCCTCGGCGTGCGCTCAAGCGCATCGTCGTTCCGGCCGGCATCGCGCGGATCGAGTTCTGCGCCGCGGCCGCATCGCCGGCCGCCGCCGCTCACGGTCTCGGGACGCTCCATTCGCCAAGCTGTTTCAATACCGCTTCCGCGGTCAGGCGGTAGCCGGCTTCGTTGAAATGCCCGCCATGCATGCCGTAGGCGTAGTGGCTTTGGGGCTTGCCGGTCCCAAGCAGGATCGGAACCATGTCGATCAACGGGATCTGCTGCCGGGCGAGGATCTCCAGGACACGCGCCCGCGTCGGATCTTCGATCCGGGCGGTGAAGCTGGTCGTCGACGGGATATAGATCACGATCAGCCGCCCGCCCCAAGCCGCGATCCGCTCGCGCGAATCGCGCATGACAGCCTCGAATATCGGATACGCCCCCTCCTCGGGCGAATGTCCGCGACGCAGAAACAGCAGATTCAACCGGCCGCGGAGATGGGTCAGTTTCAACACCGCCTTCGCCGTGTAAAGCCAGCGCTCGGCGCGGCGGTCCCGAACCAGTTTGGCTTCCATGGCGTCGATCGCACTCTCGTCGAGCCGTTGCGGATCGAGCCGGTGTTCCGCCAGCAACCGCCGCAACCCGATGGCGGCTTCCTCGGCCAACATGCGGTCGATCTCGCCCTGCCGTTCCAGCAGACCGAGGTTCAAGTTGGGGTCGTCCAAGTAGCGATAAACCATGCGCCGATGCGCGCCTTCGCCGCGCAACCGCAGAATGTTGACCAGATCGTTCTCTTCGTAGAAAAACCACAGCACGATATCCGGCCGATAGGGCGCCGCGAATTCGCGCAGCTTGGCGTATTGATGCACCGGGTGATCGCCCGCCCGCGCCAGGTTGACCGTCGCCGGATGGGTCTGGCGGATCAGCGCCGCGCTGTTGCGGTTGCTGGGGACGCAATAGCCCTCGGTGAAGGAATCGCCGAGGATGGCGATCGACCAGCGCTGCAGGCGCCATAGCCCCGGCGGATTGTGGAATCCCTGCTCGTCGGTGGTCATGACCAGCGGCGGGCCGGCTTCCTGGCAGGGCACGTAAACTGCGTTGGCGGCCCGGCTCAACACCGGATAGCCGAGGCGCTGCTCGATCTCGTTCGGCACAACCGAATATTGATAGGGCGGGTGTCCCTTGAGATGCAGCCGGAGGACTTCGGACAGGACGCTTTTCTGGTCCTGCTCCCAGACTTCGGGATTGGAAAAGCGGTGCCCGATCGCCAGGCCGATTTCGATCGTCCAAATCGAAACCACGCTGGCGACGATCGCCAAGATAGCGTTCACCATGATCGCGATGGCCTCGGTCCCTGGACGCTTCGCCCGCCGTTCCGCCGATTCGTCGCTATCGGTCGATCCAGCCTTAGCCCAGCCGGTTGATGCCGTCGAAGGCCGCGGTCTTGTAACACTCGGCGAAGGTCGGATAATTGAAGACGGTGTCGACGAAATAGTCGATCTTGCCGCCCAGCGCCATCACCGCCTGGCCGATATGGATCAGTTCCGAGGCGCCCTCGCCGATGATGTGCACGCCCAAAAGCTTGCGCGTCTCGAGGTGGAACACGATCTTCAGGAAGCCGGTGGAATCGCCCATGATCTGGCCGCGCGCGATTTCCTTGTAGCGCGCCTTGCCGACCTCGTAGGGCACGCCCTGGTCGGTCAGCTCCTCCTCGGTGCGGCCGACGGTCGAGATCTCGGGAATGGTGTAGATGCCGTAGGGGAAAAGCTCGGGCACGCTCTTGGTCTCGACGCCGAAGGCATGGCAGGCGGCAAGGCGGCCCTGTTCCATCGAGGTCGAGGCCAGCGCCGGAAAGCCGATGACGTCGCCGCAGGCATAGATGTGCGGCGCCTCGGTCTGGTAGCCGCCATTGACCTTGAGCCGGCCGCGATCGTCGCCGGGGACCCCCGCCGCCGCCAGGTTGAGCGAGGCGGTGGCGCCGGTGCGGCCGATCGAATAGAGCGCCTTTTCGGCCACGATCTGCTTGCCCGATTTCAGCTTGACCGTGACCCGGTCCTGCTCGGCCTCGGGCTCGATCCCGGCCACTTCCTCGCCCAGCCGCAGCGTCAGCCGGTTCTGGCGCATCTGGTAGACCAGCGAGTCGATGATCTCGGCGTCGACGAAGGACAGCAGCCGGTCGCGCTTGTCGATCAGCGTCACCCGCACGCCCAGCGCGGCGAAGATGGTGGCGTATTCGGCCCCGATCACGCCGGCGCCGATCACCACCAGCGTCCGCGGCAACTGCTTGAGGCCGAGCACGTCGTCCGAGATGAAGACGCGCTGGCCATCGAACGGGATGTGGCGGTCGCGCGTCGCCGCCGTGCCGGTGGCGATCACCACCTTGCCGGCGCTGACGTCGCGGTGCCCGCGCCCGTCGACCGCCGTGAGGCGGATGGTGTGCGGATCGACGAAGCTGGCATCGGCGGTGATCAGCTCGACCCGGTTGCGCTGCAGCTGGTGGCGGGTGACGTCGAGCTCGCCATGGATCACCTGCTGGGTGCGGAACAGCAGGTCCTGCATGGTGATGTTCTGCTTGACGGTGTAGCTGGCGCCGTAGATGCCGCGCTCGCGGAAGCCCGAGAGGTGCAGCACCGCCTCGCGCAGGGTCTTCGAAGGGATGGTGCCGGTGTTGATGCAGGCGCCGCCGACCACGCTCTTGTGCTCGGCGATGGCGACGCGCTTGCCCAGCTTGGCGGCCTGGATGGCGGCGCGCTGGCCGGCCGGGCCCGAGCCGATGACGAACAGATCGTAGTCGTGCTGGGTCATCGACCTCTCCTCCGCCAGGGGGCGGGCCGGTGTCTCCTCCGCCCCGCGGCGGGAGAAGCCTAATTGCTCTTGGCGCGGTCGACCAGCTTGTTCTTGGCGATCCAGGGCATCATCGCGCGCAGCTTCTCGCCGACCTTCTCGATCGGGTGCTCGGCCGAGGCCTTGCGCATGGCCTTGAAGCTGGCCTGGTTGACCTGGTTCTCGAGCATCCATTCTTTGGCGAAGCGGCCGGACTGGATGTCGCCGAGGATGCGCTTCATCTCGGCGCGGGTCTCGGGCGTGACGACGCGGGGGCCGCGGGTGTATTCGCCGAACTCGGCGGTGTTGGAGATCGAGTAGTTCATGTTGGCGATGCCGCCCTCGTAGATCAGGTCGACGATCAGCTTGACCTCGTGCAGGCACTCGAAATAGGCCATTTCCGGGGCGTAGCCGGCCTCGACCAGGGTCTCGTAGCCGGCCTTGATCAGCTCGACCAGGCCGCCGCACAACACCACCTGCTCGCCGAACAGATCGGTCTCGCATTCCTCGCGGAAATTGGTCTCGATCACGCCGGCCTTGCCGCCGCCGATGGCGCAGGCGTAGCTGAGGCCGATCTCCTGGGCGTTGCCCGAGGGGTTCTGCTGCACCGCCAACAGGCACGGCACGCCGCCGCCGCGCTGGAATTCCGAGCGCACGGTATGGCCGGGGCCCTTGGGCGCGACCATGAAGACGTCGATGTCGGGGCGCGGATCGACGATGTTGAAATGGACGTTGAAGCCGTGCGCGAAGGCCAGCGCCGCGCCCTTGCGCATGTTGGGGCCGAGCTCGCCGCGATAGATCGCGCCCTGGTGCTCGTCGGGGGTCAGCACCATCACCACATCGGCCCATTTGGCGGCCTCGGCCGGGGTCATGGTCTTGAAGCCGGCGGCCTGGGCCTTGGCATTGCCGCCCGAGCCCGCGCGCAGCGCCACCACCATGTCCTTGGCGCCCGAATCCTTGAGGTTGAGGGCGTGGGCGTGGCCCTGGCTGCCATAACCGACGATGGCGACCTTCTTCGACTTGATCAGGTTGATGTCGGCATCGCGATCGTAATAGACGCGCATCGGAAGTCTCCTCGCTGCGGGCGCAAACCGGGCCGGAAAGGCCGCGATTTATGCCTCAAGCGCGGGACGGAGTCGAGACTAACTGGGCTTCAGCACCGCCATGGCGACGATGACGATCATCAGCACGGTCGGGATTTCGTTGGCGATGCGGTAGACCCGGGCCGGGCGCGGGTTGCGGTCGGCCTCGAAATCCTTGCGCCAGCGCGCGAAGAGGTGGTGCATCTCGGTCATGCCGACCACCGCCGCGACCTTGATCCAAATCCACCACGCGCTCCAGTCGACCACCCCCGGCGTCAGCACCAAGAGCGTGCCGAAGACGAAGCTGGCGATCATCGCCGGGTTCATGATCGCGCGCAGCAGGCGCCGTTCCATCGTCTTGAAGGTCTCGGACTTGTCCGAGCCCGGCGCGGCCTCGGCGTGATAGACGAACAGGCGCGGCAGATAGAGCAGCCCCGCCATCCAGGCGATGACCGAGACGATGTGCAGCCATTTAACCCAGAGGTGGAACGGGACCAGCCAATCGAAGCTCATGCCGCGCTCCGCAAGGCGCAAGCCGCGCGATCGTCGGGACAGAGCCTGCGGCCGGACGGGCAGAACACGCCCTCGCGCTTGACCGCGGCGCGCACCAGACCGGCCAAGGCGCGGATGAAGGTCGGCGCCTCGGCCACCGCCGGGGCGCGCAAATAAAGCGGCACGCCCGCCGCCAACGCCAGGTCGCGATAGCTCCGGTCCAGCTCGACCAGGGTCTCGGAATGCTCGGAGACGAAGGCGATCGGCGCCAGCACCACCGGCACCCGATCGCGCCCGGCGCGCGCCAACTCGGCCTCGGCATAGGGCTCGATCCAGCGCAAAGGCCCGACCCGGCTTTGATAGCAGACGCTCCAATCGAGTCCCTTGCGGCCCAGCGCCGCGACCACGGCACGGGCGGTGCGCTCGACCTGGAACTGGTAGGGATCGCCACGCTCGACCACCCGCCGCGGAAGGCCATGGGCCGACAACAACAGCCGCGCCGCGCCCACCTTGGCGGCCTGGTCGAGCAAGGGCGCGATGGTCTCGGCCAAGGCCGCGACCCAATCCCGATCCTCGGGATAGCAGCAGACGAAGCTGCTTGGCGCGGCGATGCCGGCCGCGGCCGCGGCTTGGCGCCACTCGGCCAGCGACGAGCCCGAGGTGGTGCCCGAGAACTGGGGATAGAGCGGCAGCAAGACCACGCGAGCGGGCGCCATCGCCTTGACCTCGCGCGCCACCTCGACCGCGCGCGGATGCCAATAGCGCATGGCGACGAAGACCTTGAACCCCGAGCCCAAAGCGGCTTCCAGCGCAGCCGCCTGACGCCGCGTATTGGCCAAAAGCGGCGAGCCGCCGCCCAATCGGTCGTAGACCGCGCGCGCCTTTCCGGCCCGCCGCCAGGCGATGAAGCGCGCCAGCGATCCGCGAATCCAGTCGGGCGCGGCGATGATGGCGGGATCCGAAAAGAGATTGCCGAGGAAGGGCCGGACCGCCTCGGGCCGGTCGGGCGCGCCGAGATTGAACAGCACGACGGCGGTAGCGCTCATGCCGAGCGGGCCTCGCGCACGCGCTCAATCAGCTGCGCCACGTGCTTGAGCGGCGTTTCGGGCAGGATGCCGTGGCCGAGATTGAACACATGCGGGCCATGGGCGAAGGCGCCGAGGATGCGATCGGCGGCGACGAAGAGCGGATCGCCGCCCGCCACCAGCACCGCCGGATCGAGATTGCCCTGGACGCATTGGCCGCGGTCTTGGATCGCCGCCGCCGCCCAGCCGGTCGGAACGGAGCTGTCCAGGCTGACGGCATCGGCGGCGCATTCGCGGGCATAGACCGGAAGCATGGCGCCGGCGCCGCGCGGGAAGGCGATCACCCGAACTGCGGGATATTTGCGGTGCAGTTCGGCGACGATGCGCCGCGCCGGTTCCAGGGCATAGGCGCGGAATTCCTGTTCGGGCAGGCTGCCGGCCCAGGAATCGAAGATCTGCACCACTTCGACTCCGGCTTCGATCTGGGCGGAAAGATGAGCCAGCGTGGCCTCGATCAGCAGCGAGATCAGACCGGCGAAGATCTCCGGCTCGCGGTAGGCGAAGCGGCGGGTCTCGGCATGGTCGCTGCCGCCGCGGCCTTCGACCATGTAGGTGGCGACGGTCCAGGGCGCGCCGGCAAAACCGATCAGGGCGGTCTCTTTCGGCAATTCGCGGCGCAAACCCTTGACGGCCGCGTAGACCGGTTGGAGGTGTTCGATCATGCGATCGATGCTGAAGCCGTCGACGGAACTCCCGCTCCGCAGGCCTTTGAGGATGGGTCCGTCGCCCTCGCGGAACTCGACCTTTTGGCCAAGCCCGTCCGGCACCACCAGGATGTCCGAAAACAGGATGGCGGCATCGAAGCCGAAGCGCCGGATCGGCTGCATTGTGGCTTCGATCGCCAATTCGGGCGTGTAGCAGAGATCGAGAAACGATCCCGCCTTGGCCCGCAGCGCCCGGTATTCGGGCAGATAGCGGCCGGCCTGGCGCATCAGCCAGATCGGCACCGGATCGACCCGCTGACCCGACAGGGCCGCCAACAACACCTTATTCACAGCACATCCTTATATAAGACTCCTAAGATTCTAGAATCATGGTGGTGGTGGTTGGTCCTGTGAGAAGACGGGACGCAAGCTTATCCCCGATCGCTCAAACTGCACACGCTTTCCTTTTCGACCTCCGGAATCGCGGGAACAAGTCGAAATCGGTCGACAGGCCAGATAGTTGGTCACGGCCAACCCAATGCCAAGATTTTCCTTCATCCACGACTTTGCGGAATCGGGGCGGATTCATCCCGGCCGGATCGATCGCAAACGCCCTGTTGACGATTGCGGGCAAACCGCTGCGGGGACGCGAAATCGGGATGAAATGGCGGTTTTGGACGGAATCCTTCCCGGCGTTGACCCCATGGCCGAAGCGGTCGTATATGCCGCCATGAACAAGTTCCACGTTCACTTGGTGTCGGACGCGACCGGCGACACGCTCAACGCCGTCGCCAAGGCGGCGGCGGCGCTGTTCGAGAACGTGGAACCGGCCTTCCATATCTGGCCGATGCTGCGGTCGGCGGCGCAGATCGAACGCGCCTTGCAGGGCATTTCGGTCCATCCCGGGCTGGTGCTGTTCACCCTGGTCGATCCCGAGCTGCGTCAGGCGCTGGAACGCGGCGTGCGCGATCTCGACATGCCGGCGGTGCCGGTGCTGGATCCGGTGCTGACGGCGATGAGCACCTATCTTGGCCTCAGGCCCAAGGCCGAACCCGGCCGGCAGCACCATCTCGATTCCGAATATTTCGCGCGCATCGAGGCGATCAACTACACCCTGCAGCACGACGACGGCCAGTCGCCGCAGACGCTCTACAAGGCCGATATCGTGCTGGTGGGCGTGTCGCGCACCTCGAAGACCCCGACCAGCATCTATCTCGCCAATCGCGGCATCAAGGCCGCCAACGTGCCGATCGTACCGGGCGTGGCGGTGCCGAGCGAGCTGGAAGGCATCACCGGTCCGCTGGTGGTGGGCCTGACCACCTCGGTCGATCGGCTGGTGCAGGTGCGGCGCAACCGCCTCTTGTCGCTGAGCCAGGACGCCGAAACCGAATATGTCGACCAGGAACGCGTCAAGGAGGAGCTGGCCGAGGCGCGCAAGCTCTATGCCCGCCACGACTGGCCGGTGATCGACGTCACCCGCCGCTCGATCGAGGAGACCGCGGCCGCGATCCTGCAGATGTACCAGCGCCGCCTCGACAAGGACTGAACGCGCCATGCTCGGCCTGGTCCTGGCTTCGACTTCGCAGGCGCGGCGCAGGCTGCTGCGCGCGGTCGGCGTGGCCCATCGCGCGGTCGCGCCGAGGCTGGACGAGGAGCTGGCCAAGCGCGCGCTGGGGGCGCTGCCGCCCGAGGCGCTGGCGACGGCGCTGGCGCGGCTCAAGGCCGAAAGCGTGCTGGCGCGCCATTCCGGCCAAGCCGTGCTGGGCGCCGATCAGGTGCTGGTGTGCGAGGGCCGCATCTTCGCCAAGCCGCGGGATCGCGGAGAGGCGCGGGCGCAACTGCGCGCGCTGCGCGGCCGGCGGCACAGCCTGGTGACCGCGCTGGCCTTGTTCGCGCCCGGTCGGGCGGTGTGGACCCATGTCGACCGGTCCGATCTGGTGATGCGCGACTTCGGCGATCGCTTCCTCAGACGCTACCTCGCGGCCGAAGACGAGGCTGTGCTGCGGAGCGTCGGCGGCTATCGCATCGAGGGGCTGGGGCTGCAACTGATGACCGCGGTCACGGGCGATTGGTGCGCGATCCAGGGCCTGCCGCTGTTGCCGCTGCTCGGGCGGTTGCGGGAATTGCGCCTGGTGGCGTCGTGAGCCTGAGCGGCAAGGCCAGGCTGGCGGGCGTGATCGGCTGGCCGATCGCGCATTCGCGCTCGCCGCGGCTGCACGGCTATTGGCTGGAAAAGCACGCCGTCGACGGCGCCTATCTGCCGTTGGCGATCGCGCCCGAGGATCTGGCCGATGCGGTGCGGATGCTGCCGCGCATCGGCTTTCGCGGCTTCAACGTCACCCTGCCGCACAAGGAGGCCATGCTCGGGTTGGTCGACCATGTCAGCCAAGCCGCGCGACGCATCGGCGCGGTCAATACCGTCGTCGTCCGCGCCGACGGGCTGCATGGCGACAACACCGACGGCTTCGGCTTCATGGCGCACCTGGCACAGTCGCAACCCGGTTTCCGCGCCGGCGACAGGCCCGCGGTGGTCTTGGGCGCGGGCGGCTCGGCGCGGGCGATCGCCGCGGCGCTGAGCGATGCCGGCGCGCCCGAGATTCGCATCGTCAACCGCACCGCCGAACGCGCCCAGCGCCTGGCCGAGACGCTGGGCCGGCCGCTTGTCGTTTGGCCGTGGGAAAGGCGCGGCGAGGCGCTGGCTGGGGCCGGGCTGCTGGTCAACACCACCCAGCTCGGCATGTCCGGCCAGCCGCGGCTCGACATCGCGCTCGATCGCCTGCCGGCGGGGGCGGTGGTCGACGACATCGTCTATAGCCCGCTCGAGACCGAATTGCTGGCCGAGGCGCGGCGGCGGGGACATCCCGGCGTCGACGGGCTGGGCATGCTGTTGCATCAAGCGCGGCCCGGTTTCGCCGCCTGGTTCGGAATCGAACCCGCGGTCGACGACGGCTTGCGCCGGCATGTGCTGGCAAGCCTGGCATGAAGATCCTCGGCCTGACCGGCTCGATCGGCATGGGCAAGAGCGAGACCGCGCGCATGTTCCGCCGCCTGGGCGTGGCGGTGTTCGATGCCGATGCCAGCGTACATCGGCTGACCGCCAAGGGCGGGGCCGCCGTGGCCGCGATCGGCGAGGCCTTTCCCGGCAGCGTGGTCGAGGGTCGGGTCGATCGCGCGCGCCTCGGGCCGCAAGTGCTGGGCGATCCGGCCGCGCTCAAGCGGCTGGAGCGGATCATTCACCCGCTGGTCGGGCGCGAGCGCCAGCGCTTTCTCTCCCGCGCGCGCTTCGCCCGCAAGCGGCTGGTGGTGATGGACGTGCCGCTGCTGTTCGAGACCCGGGGCGAACGGCGCTGCCATGCGGTGGCGGTGGTCTACGCCCCGCCCTTGGTGCGAAGGCTGAGGGTGATGCGGCGGCCGGGGATGACCGAACAGAAATTGAGGGATACGGTTGCCCGACAAATGGCCGATGCCGAAAAGCTGCGGCGGGCGGATTTCGTCGTGCCGACCGGGCTGGGCTTGCGCCGGGCGCGGGATGCGGTGCGGCGAGTGCTGCGGAAAATGAGGGGCTGAGGATGCGCGAGATCGTGCTCGATACCGAGACCACCGGGCTGGAACCGAACGAAGGCCACCGCGTGATCGAAATCGCCTGCCTCGAACTCGACGGCAGCATCCCGACCGGGCTGGAGAAGGTCTGGCGGCTGGATCCCGAGCGCGAGATCGATCCGGCGGCGTTCGAGGTCCACGGCATTTCGCGCGACATGCTGCGCGGCCAGAAACGCTTCGCCGACATCGTCCACGAATTCGGCGAATTCATCGCCGATTCCCGCCTGGTGATCCACAACGCCGAATTCGACCGCAAATTCCTCGATCGCGAGCTATCGCTGGCGGGACGGCCACCGCTGGTCAATCCGATCGTCGACACGCTGCAACTGGCCCGCGCCAAGTTTCCGGGCCAACGCAACTCGCTTGACGAGCTGTGCAAGCGCTTCGCGATCGATCTTTCGGGACGCACGCGCCATGGCGCGCTGATCGACATTCGGCTGCTGGCCAAGGTCTATCTCGAATTGGTCGGCGGCCGCCAGCGCGGTCTCGATTTGACCGCGCGCAAAAACGCTAAGGGGGAACACGTGGTCGCTCGGCCGGTCCGGCCGGCGCGGCCGCATGCGCCGGCCGCGGACGAGCTTGCGGCGCACCAAGCCTTTGTCGGGTCTATGCCGAAAGCGCTATGGAATCGTTAGCGACAGCGCCGCTCGGCGTGGTAAGAAGTGTTTCGGCGTGTTGATGCGGATCGGTTCGGCGCGATCGAAATGAACAGCGACAAACCTGAAGAAGAAGCCAAGCTGGGCGAGGGCGAATACCAAGTCATCGAACCACCGATGACGACCCTGCGCATGCGCGTGGTCAAGGAAGGACCCAACGTCAAGGCGACCTCGCTCGATTCGCTGTTGCAGCGCGCCGCCAGCGAGGTCGGCAAGTCGATCACCGACTACGCGGCGATGGTGGCCGACGATGTCGCCAATCTCGGCGGCGTGATCAAGGCGGCCCAGGCCAAGAAGGACCGGACCGCCAAGGACACGCATCCGATCTTCAACATCTTTCACGACCTCAAGGGCCAGGGATCGACCTTCGGCTACCGGCTGGTGACGGCGATCGGCAAGTCGGCCTGCGACTACATCGTCAAGGACGAAGCCTTGACCGATTTCCAGTTGACCGTGGTCGAACAGCACTACCTTGCCATCAAGATCGTGCTCGACCGCAAGATCACCGGCGACGGCGGACCGACCGGCGCGGCCGTGCTCGACAAGCTGATCGAACTGGCCAAGCGCCGCTGAGCCGCGACCGCCGACGGTCGGCGGCGGGAGCGAGGAATTGTTTTCGCCGCCTCGAACCGCCGCGGCCAGGAACGCGGTCGATCCCGACGAAGACCGGACCGACGAATGCTGGCCCGCCAATCCCTTTGAACCGTGAAGCGCGCTCAGGCCGTGCCGGCCGGTTGAGCGGCGGCCTCTTGGCGCTGGCGCTGATAGAGCGCCGCGAAGTCGATCGGATCCAGCATCAGCGGCGGAAAGCCGCCGTCGCGCGTGGCGTCCGCCACCACGCGGCGGGCGAAGGGAAACAGCAGCCGCGGCGCTTCGATCAGCAGCAAGGGCTGCATCATCTCTTTGGGCACGTTGCGCAGCGAGAACAGCCCGGCATACTGCAGGTCGGCGATGAAGGACACCTTGTCGCCGCGCCTGGCCTCGGCGTTGATGCGCAGCACCACTTCGAACTCGGTCTCGGACAGGCTGCGCGCCTGGACGTCGACCCCGACCTGGATCTCGGGCCGGGCCTCGCCGGTGACCAGGGCCTGGGGCGCGTTCGGGCTCTCAAACGACAGGTCGCGCACGTATTGCGTGACGATGCCGACCTGGGGCGGCTGGGCGATATCGGGCTGTTCGGACATGAAGCGGCTCCTTTGCCGGTGCTGCTAGACCGCGATCGGTCCGCAGGGAATCGCGCCCGCGATTCCCTATCGACCGCGAATCGGGGTTTGCATGGAATAGCGTCCGAGACTCCATGCAAACCGATCGCGGTCTAGCACGCCGTGCCCGTGCCGACCAGCCCATCGGCTTGTTCCGACGGCGCCGACGTACTATCTAATTGCGGACGGACGGCCATGGGCGACGGTTTCCAGTTCTACGACATCATCCTGCTGGCGTTGATCGCGGGGTTCATCCTCTTGCGGCTGCGCAACACGCTTGGCAAGCGCAGCGGATTCGAACGCCCGCCCACCCCGCCCGGGGGCGAGCGCGACGAGGCCGGCCGTGCCGGCCAAGGCGACAATGTCATCGCGCTGCCGGGCGCCGAGGCGCCGTCCGAGGACGACAAGCTGCCGGCCGAAGCGGCGCGAGCGGTCGGCGAGATTCGGGCGGTCGATCCGGGATTTGAGGTCGACGAGTTCCTCTCCGGCGCGCGCGCCGCCTACGAGATGGTGGTGGCCGCCTTCGCCCAGGGCGATCTCGACACCCTGCGCGGGCTGTTGTCGAACGAAGTCTTCGCCAATTTCGCCGGCGCCATCGAGGCACGCGACAGGGCCGGCGAGAAGCTCGAGACCACCTTGGTCGGGATCGACGCGGCCGAGCTGATCGAGGGTTCGGTCCGGGGCCGCATGGCCGAGCTGACGGTGCGGTTCGCGAGCGCGATGATTTCGGTGACGCGCGACGCCCAGGGCCAGGCGATCGACGGCGATCCCAAGGCGACGCGCAAGGTGATCGACGTTTGGACCTTCGGCCGCAATCTCAAATCGAGCGATCCCAACTGGTCGCTGATCGCCACCCGCAGCGAAGACGCCTAGGCGCGGTTGTCGCCCTGCTGGCGGCGGCGGCGCTGAGCGCTTGCGTACGGGCGCCGCCACCACCCGCGCCCGTACCCGCGCCGGAAGTCGAGCGTGCCGTCTTTGCGGCGGTGCGATTTGCCGATATTCCGGGCTGGGGGGCGGACGAGCCGGCCGAGGCGCTGGCGGCTTTCGTCAGGTCCTGCGAACGCATCCTGCGCCGCGACGATGCCGAGGCCCTGGGCCCCGAGGCGCGGCTTGGGACGGTCGGGCAATGGCGGCCGGCTTGCCGCGAGGCGGCCGGCGCGGCGCCGGCCTCGGCGCGGGATTTTTTCGAGCGCCTCTTCCGGCCGCTGGCGGTGACAGGCCAGGGCTTGATGACCGGCTATTACGAGCCCGAATTGCGCGGCAGCCGCCGCCGCCAAGACGGTTTCCTCCAGCCGCTCTACAAACTGCCCGAGGATTTGGTGCAGGTCGATCTCGGCCAGTTCCGCCCCGATTGGCGCGGCCAGCGCACCGCCGGCCGCGTCCAAGGCGGCCGGCTGGTGCCCTATGCCGATCGCGCCGCGATCGGGCGCGGCGCCCTGGCCGGACGCGGATTGGAACTGGCCTGGGTCGAGGATCCGGTCGCGGCTTTCTTTCTTCACATCCAAGGCTCGGGTCGGGTGGTGCTCGAGGACGGCCAGGTGCTGCGGGTGGGATTCGCCGGCCAGAACGGCCATCCCTACGTCGCCATCGGCGCCAAGCTGATCGAACGCGGCGTGTTGACCCGCGAGACCACCTCGATGCAGAGCATCGCCGCCTGGCTGCGCGCCAATCCGGCCGAAGCCCAAGCGGTGATGAACCAGAATCCATCCTATGTCTTTTTCCGCGCCCTCGACGGCGCGGGTCCGCTCGGCGCCCAGGGCGTGGCGCTGATCCCCGGGCGCTCGTTGGCGGTCGATTCCAAGCACTGGGCCTATGGCCTGCCGGTCTTCGTCGACGGCGCAAGACCGACCGTCGATGGAACCGGCGAAGTCCCGTTCCGGCGGTTGATGATCGCCCAGGACACCGGCGGCGCGATTCGCGGTGTGGTGCGGGGCGATGTGTTCTGGGGCCCTGGCCAAGAAGCCGAAGCCATTGCCGGGCGGATGCGACACCAGGCCCGCTGGTACGTGCTGGTGCCGCTCCAAGTCCCCTTGCCGAACACCTCATCTTGATGCATGATACGGCATCCTGCTGTAGGATGCTGCGACATGAATCAGATCAAGCGCAAGAAAGTCCCGCTGACCGTCCAGCTTTCGCCCGACATCAGCGAGCAACTGCGGATCGAGGCCGAGCGCGCCGGGCTGAGCGCCAGCGCCTATGCCGGCAGCGTGCTGACCCGGCATGTCCGCAACAGCAAGGGATTCGGCACCATCCCGGTCCATTTCCCGCCGCTCGAATCGCGGCTTGCGGCATGGAAGGCGCTCAAGGCCCAAATCGCCGAAGGTATCCATCTCGGTGGCGTGCCGCCCAAGCGCGAAGAACTCTATGATCGGTAAGCGGCGGGCAAGCATTGATACCAATATCTTGTTCTATACGGTTGATCTCGATGCCGGAGAGCGGCATCGCCGGGCCACCGAGGTGTTGGATCGCGCCATTGGCCGCGATGTCGTCCTCACCCTGCAGTCCCTGGGCGAATTCTACGTTGCCGTGACTCGCAAGCGGGTCCTCACCAAGGATGGAACCAAGTTGGCGATCGGGCGTTGGATGAAGTCGTTTCCCATCGTCGCGGCCGACACCGAAGCCTTTCGCCGCGCGCTCGATCTCAATCTCGATCACGGCGTGGCGTTTTGGGACGCGCTGTTGATCGAGACCGCGCGCGGCGCCGGCTGCGAGGTGCTGCTGAGCGAGGACTTGCAGGCCGGGCGCGATCTCGCCGGCATCGAGGTCATCGATCCTTTCTCCCGGGCCGCGGCCGACTTGTTCGGGGCCTGAGCAAAGTGCGATAACCGCGCCCGGAGCCCGCATCCGATGCGCATCGCCCTGTTCGTCACTTGTCTGGTCGACCTGATCCGACCCTCGGTCGGCTTCGCCGCCGTGCGGCTGTTGGAGCAAGCCGGTTGCGAGGTTCATGTGCCGCGCGGCCAGACCTGCTGCGGTCAGCCGGCCTACAACTCGGGCGACAAGGCGACGGCGCGGGCGCTGGCGCTGGCGACCATCGCCGCGCTGCGCGGCTACGATCATGTGGTGGTTCCCTCGGGCAGCTGCGGCGGCATGATCAAGACCCACTATCCCGAACTCTTGGCCGACCAGCCCGAGCATGCTCAGGCGGCGCGCGAGCTGGCGGCGCGGACCCACGAACTGACCTCATTCCTGGTCGACGTCCTGAAGCTGGAGCGCGTCGAGGCGCGCGCGTCCCGCCGCGTCGCCTATCACGATTCCTGTTCGGGCCTGCGCGAGCTCAAGGTCAAGGCCCAGCCGCGCAAGCTGTTGGGCTCGATCGCGGGCACCGAACTGGTCGAGCTGCCCGGCGCCGAGCAGTGCTGCGGCTTCGGCGGCACGTTCTGCGTCAAGTATGGCGAGATCTCGGACGCCATCGTCGGCCGCAAGACCGCCGAAATCGCCGCCAGCGGCGCGGATACGCTGGCCGCCGGCGATCTCGGCTGCCTGCTCAACATCGCCGGCAAGCTGGCGCGCGAAGGCAGCACCATCGAGGTCCGCCATGTCGCCGAGCTGCTGGCCGGCATGACCGAGACGCCGGCGATCGGCCGGCCCAAGCGGGAGGCCTGAGATGCAGTCCGCCTCCGCGCAATTCGAGGCCAATGCCCGCCGTGCGCTCGGCCAGGCGCCGCTGCAGGCGGTGCTGAAGAAGATGGAGCTGGGCTTTCCCGCCGCCCGCCGCCGCGCCGCCGCCGACCTGCCCGAATTCGAGGCGTTGCGCGACCGCGCCCGCGAGATCAAGGACCATGTCCTGGCCCATCTCGACGTCTATCTGGAACTGTGGGAGGAACGCGCGCGGCGCGACGGCGCGGTGGTGCATTGGTGCCGCACGCCCGAGGAGGCGCGCCAGGCGGTGCTGGCGATCTGCCGCTCGGTCGAGGCCAAGACCGTGACCAAGGGCAAGACCATGATCGGCGAGGAGATCGGCCTCAACGCCTTTCTCGAGCGCCACGGCATCGAGCCGATCGAGACCGATCTGGGCGAATACATCATCCAACTGGCCGGCGAGCCGCCCTCGCACATCATCGCCCCCGCCATCCACAAGACCAAGGACGAGGTCTCGGACCTGTTCCACGCGCGGCACCGCAAATACGGCAAGACCGAGCGCCTGACCGATCCGGCGGCGATGGTGGCCGAGGCGCGCGAAATCTTGCGGCCGCGCTATCAGGCGGCCGATGTCGGCGTCACCGGCGCCAATTTCCTGGTGGCCGAGACCGGGACGTCGGTCATCGTCACCAACGAGGGCAATGGCGATCTGACCCAGACCCTGCCCAAGGTGCATGTCGTGCTGGCGACGCTGGAGAAAGTCATCCCGACGCTGGAGGATCTGGCGACCTTGCTGCGGGTGCTGGCGCGTTCGGCCACCGGCCAGGAAATGTCGGTCTACACCACGCTGTCGACCGGGCCGCGCCGCGCCGAAGACGTCGACGGACCCGGCCAGTATCACGTCGTGCTGCTGGACAACGGCCGCTCGGCGCTGCTGAGCGGCCAGTTCCGCGAGGTGTTGCGCTGCATCCGCTGCGGCGCCTGCATGAACCATTGCCCGATCTACCAATCGATCGGCGGCCACGCCTATGGCTGGGTCTATCCCGGGCCGATCGGCGCGGCGCTGACGCCGGCGCTGATCGGGCTGGCCGAGGCGCGGCATTTGCCGGCGGCCTCGACCTTCTGCGGGCGCTGCGAGGAAGTCTGCCCGATGCGGATTCCGCTGCCCAAGCTGTTGCGGCATTGGCGCGAGCAGGGTTTCGCCGACGATCTGCCGCCCTTGCCCGAGCGCTTCGGCCTCGGGTTGTGGGGTTTCCTTGCCCGCCGGCCGTGGCTCTACCGGCCGGCGACCGCGGTGGCGGCGCGCTTGTTGGCGTGGTTCGGGCGCAAGCGCGGGCGCTTCGGCTGGCTGCCGATGGCCGAGGGCTGGACGCGGCATCGCGATTTTCCGGCGCCGGAGGGCGCGACATTTCAAGAGTTGTGGCGGGGACGGCGATGAGCGCCGTCTGGCGGGGACGGCGATGAGCGCCGTCTGGCGGGGACGGCGATGAGCGAGGCCAACCGCGGCGCGATTCTGGCTGCGCTCGGCGCCGGTCTCGGCCGCGTGCCTAGTCCTGGCCTCAAGGCCGAGATCGAGGCGCGCATCGACCGGCCGCGGCGCAATCTCGAACCCAAGCGGGCCAATCTCGGCCCGGCCGGACAGCGCGATCTGCTGCTGGCCAAGCTGGGGGCGCTGGCGGTCAGCGTCGATCGGGTCGCGCCCGACCAGGTGGCGGCGGCGGTCGCGGCCTGGATCGCGCGCCACAACCTGCCGGCCGAGGCGGTGCTGGCGCCGGATCCGGCGCTGGACGAATGCGGTTGGGAACGCACCGCGCTTTCCTTGCGGCGCGGTCGCGCCCAGGACCGCGATCAGGTCTCGGTGGTGCCGGGTTTCGCCGCCGTCGCCGAGACCGGCACGCTGATGCTGCTTTCGGGCGCCGAGCGGCCGACCACGCTCAACTTCATGCCCGACAATCACGTCGTCGTCTTGCGGGCGAGCGACGTGGTGGGCACGCTCGAAGACGCCTTCGAGAAGCTGCGCCGCGCCCGCAAGGCGGCCGGCCGCGACGATCTGCCGCGCACGGTCAACCTGATCTCGGGACCCTCGCGCACCGCCGACGTCGATCAGACCATCGTCATGGGCGCGCACGGGCCGCGGCGGCTCCATGTCGTGCTGATCGAGGATCGCCCCGATGGCGGGGCGTAGACGGCGGCTTCCCAGCGCC
>VGDZ01000036.1 GCA_016869515.1 Alphaproteobacteria bacterium
GGTCTTGCCGGCGGCGCGCGCCGCGCGCTCGGCCGCTGCCATCAGCGCGGCGCCGATGCCGCCGCGCCGCGCCCGGCGATGCACCAGCATCTTGGCGATGTCGGCGCGGTGCGGCTGGTTCTCGGGCTGGGCCAGGATCACTTGCACCGTGCCGACCGCGCGCCCGTCCTGCTCGGCCACGACCAGGATGCGCCCGCCCCGCGCCACGTCCTCAGCCACGCCGCGCCAAAAGGCCTCGGCCTTGTCTCGACCGAGCGGCGCCATGAAGCTGACCGAAGCGCCGCCGGCGACGCAATCGATCAGTATCTCGGCTAGTTCCGGAACCAGCGCCCGCGCCTCATCGCCCGCGACCGCGCGCACCCTGGCCGCCATCAAATCCGCCCCAAATCGCGCGCCACCGCGGCGGCGCGGGCGATGGCCTGGTCCTGGTGCGGCTGCAAGTCCTGGCCCGGCAGATCGCGCCACACCGGCAGATAGGGATCGGCAACCTGGGTCTTTTCGCCCAGCAGGGTCTCGAACACCGCCAGCGCCAGATAGGGCATCGACCAGGCGGCATAGCCGCCTTCGTGCACCAGCACCATGCGGCCGCGGCAGTGGCGCTGAGCTACTTCCATCACCATCCGCGTCAACGCGCGAAAGGACTCGCTGGTCAGCATCATCCGCGCCAGCGGATCGTGATGGCCGGCATCGAAACCGCAAGGCAGCAGGATCAGCTCGGGCCGGAAGCGCTCCAGCGCCGGGACAACGATGCGCTCGAACGCTGCCAGATAGGCGCCATGACCCGATCCCGGCGGCAGCGGGATGTTGAGGTTGAAGCCGCGACCGGCGCCCTCGCCTATCTGGTCGAGACCGCCGGTCGAGGAGCCGAAACCGTCCTGGTGCAGCGAAATGGTCAGCGCCCGCGGATCGGTCCAGAACGCGGCTTGGGTGCCGTTGCCGTGATGGGCATCCCAATCGACATAGGCGATGCGGGCGAGGCCGTGGCGTTCCAGCGCCGCCTTGCCGGCGATGGCGGCGTTGGCGAGGAAGCACAGCCCGGTCGCCAGCTCGGCCTCGGCATGATGGCCGGGCGGGCGCACCAGCGCGTAAGCCGCCTCGACCGTGCCGGCCAGCACGGCTTCGACGCAGGCCACCGCCGTGCCGGCGGCCAAGCAGGCCATGTCCCAAGTGTCGGGCCCGGCCCACATCCTGGGCGCGATCAGCGCCCCGCCGGCGCGGCTGGCCTGTTCGATCCGCGCCAGATGCGCGGGCGTATGGACCCATAGCAGTTCCTCGCGCGTGGCCGGTCGCGGGGCGATGCGCGCGAGACGCGGCAGAAGACCGGCCTCGGCCAACAGCGCGACGATGCGGGCCTTGCCTTCGGGCGATTCCTGGTTGGGGTGCGGCTGCATCCGCGCCGCCGGCGGGAAGGTCAGCGCCAGGTCGCCCGAATCGTGGCGCAAAAAGCGTTCATCCCAAGCCAGACCGGCACGCATGGCCGCGAACTTATCACGGGCCCTCGGCCAACAGCGCGCCGATCGCGGCGCCGACCGCCAGATCGTCCTCCTGGCCGAAGCCGTGATGGCGGATGCGGCCTTGGCGATCGATCAGCACCAGGGTCGGCGTGCCGCGAAAGCCCCAGCGTCGCATGGTCGCCGGCAACCCGCCCTTGCCGTCCGGCCGGTCGACCGCGACCGGGAAGGAAATCCGGTTCTCGTGCAGAAAGGCCTCCAACACGACGTCGGTCATGGCGTCGTGATGTTCGAACACGCTGTGCAGCCCGATCACCTGCAGCGCGTCGCTGGGAAAGATCCTTGCCAGACGCTGGGCTTGGGGCAGGCCGTGGAACACGCAGCCCGGACACAGCAGCTGGAAGACATGCAGCGCCACCACCCGCCCGACCAGATCGGCCTGGGTCGGCGGCGTCGTGACGTTGAACCAGCGTGCTACTTCCAACGGCGGCGCCAGCGGCGCCGCGTCGGGCTCCGCCCCGTCCTGGTGCGTCCTGCGGTCCATCTCGCTCGATTCCTTCACGCCGTGTCGAAATCCAGTTCGACCAGTTCGCTCGCCGGCCGACTTTGGCAGGCCAGGACGAAGCCGGCCTCCAGCTCCCAGGGTTCCAGCGCGTAGTTGCGCGCCATGCTCACCTCGCCCGCGCGCTTCTTGCAGCGGCAGGTCGAGCACACCCCGCTCTTGCACGAAAACGGCAGTTCGTGGCCGTGGCGGCGGGCGGCGTCGACGATCGATTCGCCCTCGAAGCCCATGGCGAATTCGGAGCGCCGCCCGTCCTTGACGATGACGATGCGGGCGAGGCCATGGCGCCGGGCGGCCTCGGGCAGCGTCGGCCGCGGCACCGGCAGTGCGCCTTCCTCGCCCGGGGTGACGAAATGCTCGGACAGGATGCGCCGCCGCTCGACGCCTTGCGTCGCCAGCGCCTCGGCCAGGGTCTCGATCATCGGCCGCGGCCCGCACAGCAGAAAGCGCTCGACCGCGGCCGGATCGTAAAGCCGGCCCTGCATCGCCAGCAGCGTTCCGGGCTCGATCCGACCGGTCAGCAGGGGCGAATCCTGATCCTCGGCCGACAGCACATGCAGCAGCGTCAGCCGAGTCATGTGGCGGTTCTTGAGATCTTCGAGTTCCTCGCGGAACAGGATCGAGGCCGCGCTACGGTTGCCGTAGACCAGCAGAAAGCGGCTTTTGGCTTCGCGGCCGAGCACGCTTTTGAGGAGTCCGATCACCGGCGTGATGCCCGAGCCCGCGGCCAAGGCGACATAATTGCGCGCGGCCTCGGCATCGAGCGGCAGGGTAAAGCGGCCGGTCGGGGTCATCACCTCGATCGCGTCGCCCGCGCGCAGGTCGCGGTTGATCCAGCCCGAGACCTTGCCGCCGGGCTGGCGCTTGACGGCGATGCGCAAATGCCCCTCGTCGATCCCCGAACAGATCGAATAGGAACGCCGCTGCTCGACTCCGTCGATGACGCATTTCAGCGTCAGATGCTGGCCGGGCTGGAAGCGATAGGCCGCGGCCAGCTCCGGCGGCACGGCGAATCCGACCGAGACCGCGTCGGCGGTCTCGCGCCGGACATCGGCCACGATCAGGCGATGGAAGGCGGCCATGTCAGTGGCATTTGAAGCGCTCGAACGGCTCGCGGCAGGCAGTGCAGCGCATCAGCGCCTTGCACGCGGTGGCGCCGAACTCGCTCAGGGTTTCGACCGCGCCCGCGCCGCAGCGCGGACAGGATACCGGCCGGTCGCGTTCGGGCGGGGCGATGCCGGCCGCCGCCAGCTTGGCGCGGGCCGCGGCGTCGATCCAATCCGTGCTCCACGCCGGGGCCAGGCGGGTATCGATCCGGGCCTCGCCGATGCCGGCATCGCGCAGCACGCGGCGGATCTCGGCGACGATCAAGCCCATCGCCGGACAGCCGGAATAGGTCGGCGTCACCGCCACCACCAGCGTCTCGCCCTCCAGCCGCACCTCGCGCAGGATGCCGATCTCGGCGATCGACAGCGCCGGCAATTCGGGATCGCGCACCCGTTCCAGCGCGCGCCGCGCCCGTGCCAGCCTGTCCGCGGACATCGCGCTCACCATTTCGCGCCCGGATGCTGGCGGGCGAGGCTTTGCATCTCGGCCAGAAGATGGCCCAGCGCCTCGCCGTGCCGTCCCTCCAGCCCGCCCGACTGCATCCAGCCATCGGCCGGTCGGGTCAGCGTCGCTTCGGTCAGGATCGCGTCCACCCGCCGATTCCAGGCTTGGAGCAAGGGCGCCGGCTCGGGGGCAATGCCCTCGGTCACCAACTCGGCGACCACCGCATCGCGCGCGAACATCTCGCCGGTGAAGGGCCACAGCCGGACCAGCGACTCGGCGACGCGGGCATGACTTTGCTCGGTGCCGTCGCCCAGCCGCACCACCCAATCGCTCGAACGGCGCCAGTGGTATTCGGCCTCGCGCCGCGCCTTGGCGGCGACGGCGGCGATGCCCGCATCGGCCGAGCGTTCGAGCCCGCCCAGCAGTTCGACATGCCAGGCATCGAACAGCATCTGGCGGACCATGGTATGGCCGAAATCCTCGTTGGGCTGTTCGGCCAGCAGCAGATTGCGGAAATCGGTGCCGTCGCGGAAATAGGCCAGGGCATCGGCATCGCGGCCCTTGCCCTCGGCCGCGCCGGCCAGGTCCAGCCATGCCGTCGCCTGGCCGGTGAGGTCGAGGCCGATATTGGCCAGCGCGATGTCCTCTTCGGGCGTCGGCCCGCTGCCGCACCATTCCGCCAGCCGGTGGCCCAGCACCAGCGCCGTATCGCCCAGCCGCAACAGGTAGGCGAAGCGCGCCGTCACAGATTCTTCACTTGGTCGGGAATGGCGTAGAAGGTCGGATGGCGATAGATCTTCTCGGCCATGGGCTCGAACAGGCTGTCCTTGTCGGCCGGGTCCGAGGCGGCGATGGCGGCCGATGGCGCCACCCAGACGCTGACCCCCTCGGCGCGGCGGGTATAGACGTCGCGCGCCATTTCCAGCGCCATCTTGGCGTCGGCCGCGTGCAGGCTGCCGAAATGCCGGTGCGCGAGGCCATTGCGGGCCCGCACGAACACTTCCCATAGCGGCCAGTCCTTGCGCTCCATGGTTTCCCCCTTCGGCTCAAGCGGCGCTGCGGGTGCGGGCGGCGCGCTTGGCGGCATGGGCCAGCGCCGCCTCGCGCACCCAGGCGCCCTCGGCATGGACCTTGCGGCGATGCCGCAGCCGCTCGGCATTGCACGGACCATTGCCGGCGACGACGGCGTTGAATTCGGACCAATCGATCGGGCCATGGCGCCAATGGCCCGAGGCCTCGTCCCAGCGCAGTTCGGGATCGGGGATGGTCAGGCCCAGGAACTGCGCCTGCGGCACGGTCACGTCGATGAAGCGCTGGCGCAGCTCGTCGTTGGAGACGCGCTTGATCTTCCAGCGGGTCGATTGCGCCGAGTGCACCGAATCCGCATCCGACGGCCCGAACATCATCACCACCGGCCACCACCAGCGGTTCAGCGCGTCCTGGGCCATGCGCTTCTGCTCGGCGGTGCCGCGGCACAGCACCAGCATCAGCTCGAAGCCCTGGCGCTGGTGGAAGCTTTCCTCCTTGCACACCCGCACCATGGCGCGGGCGTAGGGTCCGTAGGAACAGCGGCAGAGCGGGATCTGGTTCATGATCGCCGCCCCGTCGACCAGCCAGCCGATGGCGCCGACATCGGCCCAGGTGGTGGTCGGGTAGTTGAAGATCGAGGAGTATTTGGCCTTGCCGGCCAGCAATTGGTCGATCATCTCCTCGCGGCTGACGCCCAGGGTCTCGGCCGCGGCGTAGAGATAGAGCCCATGGCCGCATTCGTCCTGGACCTTGGCCAACAGGATCGTCTTGCGCCGCAGGCTGGGGGCGCGGGTGATCCAGTTGCCCTCGGGTCCCATGCCGACGATCTCGGAATGGGCGTGCTGGCCGATCTGGCGGATCAGGGTCTTGCGATAGCCCTCGGGCATCCAGTCGTTGGGCTCGATGCGCTGTTCGGCATCGATCTTGGCCTGGAAGCGACGGGCGCGCTCGCCCTCGTCCCGTTCGATCGGGATCGATTTGTCGCCGGCCTCGATGTTCAGTCCCTGGGTGTACATCGCCCTGCTCCGTCGCTGGACGCACGCTGGCTTATCACGCTTTTCCGACCAGTGCCTCTATGCGAGCCAGGGTCTCGGCGTCGACTTCGACCGTGCCGTCCTTGGCCTGGGCGCGGCCGGCCAGGCGCTTTTGTCCGGGCAGGCGCGCGCCGGGCTGGGCGGCGATCGCCGCTATCAGCGCCTCCAGCCGTTCTGCGAAGCGCCCGCCCGAGGGCGCCGCCGGATCGATCGCGATCAAAAGCTGGCCGACATGGGGCGGCGCGCCTTGGGCGTCGAAGAAGGAACTCGCCTCGAAGCCGAAATTGGATGCGCCCAGCGCCGCCGCCAGGATCTCGACCATCAGCACCAATTGCGCGCCCTTGGCGTCGCCCATCGGCAGCATGGCGCCGCCCAGCGCGCGCTTGGCGTCGGTGGTGGGCCTGCCGTCCTTGTCGACCGCCCAGCCCTCGGGGATGGCCTCGCCCTTTTCGGCCGCGACCATTATCTTGCCGCGCGCCACCTTGGACAGCGACAGATCGATCACCAGCGGTGCTTGGCCCGCACGCGGGCAGGCGAAGGCGATCGGGTTGGTGCCGAAGATGGCGCGATTGCCGCCCCAGGGGGCGATGGCCTCGGGCGAGTTGCCGAAGGCCAGCGCCACCAGCCCGGCCTCGGCCAGGCGCTCGACCGGATGGCCGAGCACGCCGCAGTGATGCGAATGCGCGATCGCCGCCAAGGCGATGCCTTGCGCCGGCGCCAGCCGCTTCAGTTCCTCGACCGCCAGATCGATCGCCGGATAGGCGAAGCCCGAGGCGGCGTCGATCCGGATCGCGCCCGGGCGGACGCGTTCGATCCGCGGGCGGGCGCGGCCGTCGACCTTGCCGCTGCGGGCCTGGGCGGCGTAGCTGGGCACGCGCGACAGGCCGTGGCCCTTCTGGCCGTCGATCTCGGCCGCGACCAAGGCGCGCGCCACGCTGTCGGCTGCGTCCTTGGTCGCGCCGGCGGCGACGAAGGCCGCCGCCACCTTGGCTTCGAGTTCGGCGCGGGGAATCCGGCTCATGGCTTGCCCGCCAGCGCCGCTCGGACATTGGCCGCGGTCACGGCCGAGACCCGCGCATTGGCCTCCTCGGTCACGCCGCCGATATGCGGCGTCAGGATCAGGTTGGGGACGCCGGCGAAGCGCGCCGCGGCCTCGCCCTTGAGCGGTTCCTCGGCATAGACGTCGAGCGCGGCGCCGCCCAGCCGGCCCGATTTCAGCGCCGCCGCCAGCGCCGCCTCGTCGAGCACCCCGCCGCGCGATGCGTTGAGCAGGATCGCGCCCGGCTTGCAGCGCGCGAATTGCGCCGCACCCAGCATGCCCTTGGTCTCGGCGGTCAGCGGCACATGCAGGCTGACGACGTCGGACTCGGCCAACAGCGCATCCAGCTCGCGCCTGCCGGCGGCGGTCCAGGCGAAATGGTTGGGATCGAGATGCGGATCGTGGGCCAGAACCGCCATGCCCAGCGCGCGGGCGCGGGCGGCGGTGGCGCGGGCGATGGCGCCGTAGCCGATCAGGCCCAGCGTCTTGCCGCCGATCTCGCGGCCCATCAGCGCCTCGCGCGGCCAGCGCCCGGCGGTCATCTCGGCGGCGGAGTGGAAGGCGCGGCGCGACAGGATCAGGGCGCAGGCGACGACCCATTCCGCCACCGCGTCGTCGTTGGCGCCGGTGGCGGGCCGGACGGCGATGCCGCGCGCCTTGCAGGCCGTCAGGTCGATATTGTCCAGCCCGACGCCCAGCCGGCCGACGACCACGAGCTTCTTGGCGGCTTCCAACAGCGCGCCCCGCACCTGGGTTTGGTTGCGCACGATCAGCGCCCGCGCCCCGGCGGCAAGCCGCGCCAACTCGTCCGGCTTGGCGTGCAGGCCGCGGTCGTAGACCAGGTCGAAATCCTTGGCCAGGCCGTCGATCGCGGCCTGGTCCATGAACTCGGTGACGACGACGTCAGGCACTTTGATAAAGCTTGGTCATGACGAATTCGCGATGCCCCAGCGCCTCGGCCGCGGTCAGCCGGCCGTTGCAGGTGCGAATCGTGATGTCGATCAGCGCATCGCCCGCCTGGTCCAGCGTCATCTCGCGCCGCAGGATGCCCGAGACGTCGAGATCGATGTGCTCGGGCATGGTGCGCGCGGTCTTGGGGTTGGCGGTCAGCTTGATCACCGGCTCGATCGGATGGCCGATGACGTTGCCCTGGCCGGTGGGGAAAAGATGGACCACGAAGCCGGCGGCGGCCTGCAGCGTGACGCACTCAGCCGCGGCCGAGGAGCTGTCCATGAAGTAGAGCCCGGCGCCCTTGGTCGGCGCCTCGGCCGGGCGCAGCACGTCGACGTATTTGGTCCGGTGGCCGATCTTCTGGAAATTGCCGAAGGCCTTTTCCTCGATCGTGGTCAGGCCGCCGGCGATGTTGCCCTTGGTCGGCTGGCTTTCGGACAGATCGTTGGTCTTGTGGCGCTCGACCACCGCGTTATAGGCCCGCCAGGTGGCCATGAACTTCTCGCCCACTGCCTTGCTGGCGCCGCGCGTCGCGCACACCGTTTCGGCGCCGGTCAGTTCGGTGGTCTCGCCGAAGCACGAGGTCACGCCGTAGGGATCGAACTTGTCGATCAGGTTGCCGACCGTCGGGCACGAGGCCAGGCCCGAGGTGGTGTCGCTCTCGCCGCACTTGGTCGAGACCCACAGTTCCGACAGCGCGCAGGTCTCGCGCCGCAGTTCCGAGGCGTCGTGCAGGAACTGCTTGGCGGCGCGGCTGGCGTCGGCGATGGTCTGGATGTCGCCCTTGCCCTCGATGGCGAAGCCGGCCACCGGCTTGCCGGTCTTGGCGATGCCGTCGACCACGCGCTTGGTCCAGCCCGGCTCGATGCCGATGACCACGCAAGCCGCGACGTTGGGGTTGGCCCCGGTGCCGATCAGGGTGCGGAAATGCAGTTCGAGGTCCTCGCCGAACTGCAGCCGGCCGTAGGCGTGCGGCAGCGCCAGCACGCCCTTGATGTTGTTGGCCACGCCCTCGGCGGCGGCGTTGGACAGATCGTCCAGCGGCAGCACGATGACGTGGTTGCGGATGCCGACGCGCTTGTTCTTGCGGCGGTAGCCCTCGAAGGTCAGCCGCGACAGGTCGCGCGACGCGCTCTGCTTGATCGCCTTGGCCATGACGGGCTCCCTACCAGCGCTTGGTCTTGAGGTTGTGGACATGGACGTGCTCGCCGGCCTTGGCCGGGGCGACCATGCGGCCGATGTCGTGGCCGTATTTCAGCACGGTGTCGCCCTTCTTGAGATTGCCCAGCGCGATCTTGTGGCCGAGCGGGATGTCGGCCGCGGCCTTGATGCCGACGGTGCCGTCGCCCTCCATCACCCAGCCGGTCAGCGCCTGGCCTTTCTTCACGCCGTCTTCGACCACGATCACGCCGACCGTGTCCTGCTTGTCGTGAACGATGAAATGGGTCACCGGCATGCGGGCCTCCTTGGCGAAGGGGGCGGATTATGCCGGCCCTCGGCCTCTTGTCCAGACGCTTAACGTTGCATGCCCCAGCGCCGCACGGTGCGGCGTTCTATGGAGCGGAACACCACGCTCTCGACCACCAAGCCGATGACGATCACCGCCAGCAGGCCGGCGAAGACCGAGGCGGTTTCGAGCTGGTTGCGCTTTTCGAAAATGAACCAGCCCAGCCCGCCCGAACGCGACGATACGCCGAACACCAGCTCGGCCGCTATCAGCGTCCGCCAAGCGAACGCCCAGCCGATCTTGAGCCCGGTCAGGATCGAGGGGAAGGCCGCCGGCACCAGGATGCGGGCGACGAAGGGAATCCCGCGCAGGCCCATGTTCTGCCCGGCCATGCGCAGGGTCTCGGGCACCGAGGAGAAGCCGGAATGGGTGTTGAGCGCCACCGCCCACAGCACCGAATGGATCAGCACGAACACCAGGCTGCCGACGCCCAGCCCGAACCACAGCAGCGCCAGCGGCAACAGCGCGATCGCCGGCAGCGGATTGAACATCGCCGTCAGGGTGGACAACAGATCGGCCCCCAACCGGGTCGACACCGCCAGCGTGGTCAGCACCGCGGCCAGGGCAATGCCGGCGGTGTAGCCGATCGTCAGCACCCGCAGCGAGGTCAGCACGCGATCGGGCAGTTCGCCCGAGCGCGAGACCTCCCACAGCGCTTCCAGCACCTCGAAGAAGGTCGGCAGGATCAGGTTGTTGCCGACATACTGGCCATAAAGCTGCCAGGCCGCGGCCAGGCCGATCAGGATCAGGCTGCGGCGCACGCCGGCCTGGTTCATCAATCGCTCGGCCGCGGTCAGCGGCCTTTCGACCGCGCCCAGACCGGAGACGTCGCGGGTCTGGCGCAGGATTTCGGGCCGCAGCGGCGGCTCGCGCTTGGCGATCGGTTCAGCCATGGCCGGCGCGCCCCTCGCTTTCGATGCGCTCGGCGAACAGCATGTCGTGGATGCGCCGCGCCAAGGCGGCGAATTCGGGCGTGTCGATCTGGCCGCGGCCGAAGGTGCCGGCGTTCAGTTCGGCCCGCACCTGGCCGGGATGAGGCGACATCAGGAGGATGCGGCTGCCGACCAGGATCGCCTCCTCGATCGAATGGGTGACGAACAGCACGGTGAAGCGCAGCTCGTCCCACAGCGCCAGCAGCTCCTCCTGCATCTTGCGCCGGGTCAGGGCATCGAGCGCGGCGAAAGGCTCGTCCATCAACAGGATGTCCGGCTCCATCGCCATGGCGCGGGCGATGGCGACGCGCATCTTCATGCCGCCCGACAGCATGTGCGGATAGACCTCGCGGAACTTGGACAGCCCGACCTTGGCGATGGTCGCCCGTGCCCGCTCGCGCGCTTCCAGCCCCTTGGCGCGGCCCGCGATCTCGAGCGGGAAGACCACGTTGTCCTCGACCGTCTTCCACGGCAGCAGCTGGTCGAATTCCTGGAACACCATCATGCGGTCGGGCCCGGGGCGCTCGACCGGCCGGCCCTTGAGCGCGATCGTGCCCTCGACCGGCGCCATGAAGCCGGCCACGCCTTTCAGCAATGTCGACTTGCCGCAGCCCGAGGGACCCAGCAGCACGAAGCGATCGGCCGGGTGGACGTCGAAGTCCACCCGCCAGGTCGCCGTCACCAAATGCTGGTCGGTCTTGTACTGAAGCGTGACGCCGCGAACTTCCAACAGCGGCGCCGAGGCTTGGTCCATCCTCAGCTTCCCGGACCGCCATGGATCTCGGGGAAGAACGGCTCCTTCCAGTCCGCCGGCTTGACCTTGATCATGCCGGTGCGATGCATGAACTCGGCGTATTTCATCAGGTTCTGCGGCTGGGTAGTGAAGACGTTTTCGGGATCGCGCAGCAGCTTCTCGACCCAATCGACCGTCAGCTTGGCCTTCTCGGCGTCGACGTAGAGCTGCGCGGCGGCACGCTTGTCGGCGCTGATCCAGCGCATCGATTCCGACAGCGCCGAGACGAAGGCGGCGTAGGTCTTGGGGTTCTCGGCGCGGAACTTGGCCGCCGCCCAGATGACGTTGAAGGTCGAGGGCCCGCCCAGCACGTCGTAGGAATTGAGCACGCGCCTGACCTTGGAGTCTTCGAGCTGCTGGTACATGAACGGCGCCGAGGTGAAGTGGGCGGTGATCTCGGAGCGGCCCGACATCATCGCCGCCATGCCGTCGGGATGGCTCATCGACACCGTCAGCTTGTCGAGCGCGTCGTGCTTGCCGACGCCGAAGGCGGCTTCGGCCGCCATTTGCAGCGTCACCGCCTGGATCGAAACCTTGACCGCCGGCAGGGCGATGCGGTCCTTGTCGCCGAAATCCTTGATGGTCTTGACCGCCGGGTTGACGGTGTTGAGGTAGAGCGGCATCGAGTTCATCGAGGCCACGCCGCCGACATTGAGATTGCCCTTGGTCCGCGCCCAAATGGTCATGAACGGGCCGACGCCGCCGGAGGCGAAGTCGAGATTGCCCGAGATCAGGGCATCGTTCATGGCGTTGCCGGCGCTGAACACGGTCCAGCTGACCTTGACGTCGCCCAGGCCGGCGGCCTTGGCCGCGGCCTCCAGCAATCGCTTCTCCTTCATCACCGTCAGCGGCAGGTAGCTGATGCCGAATTGCTGGGCGACGCGGACTTCCTTGGTCTCGGCCAGCGCGGTCCCGGCCAGCGACGCCGCCAGCAGGGCGCAAGTGACGATGCGCAGCATGTCGATCCTCCCTTGATGCCGACTATGTTAGCAGGCTTTGCCCGGGTTTGATCCGCTCGAATTGCACCGGCGCGGTGTCGAGCGCCAGCCGGGCGCCGTCCCAGCGCACGCGCGTGAAACGCGACTCGGCCAAAGGCGAAGTCTCCGGAAAATCGGCGCGGAAATGGGCGCCGCGGGAATCCGCCCTCGTCTCGGCCGCGGCGACGATGGCGCGCGAAGTCAGCACCAGGTTCTTGAGATTGAGCCAGTCGTGCCAGCCGAGGTTGAAAGCGAGATCGCCATCGGCGATGCGGGTCGCTTCCAATTCGGCATCCAGTTCGGCCAGCGTGCGCGCCGCGCGCGCCAAGCCTTCGGCGTCGCGGACGATGCCGGCATCCTCCCACATCGTGCCGTAAAGCCGCTCGCGGATCGCTTCGAGATCGCCGCGCGGCCCCTGGCCCAGCGGCCGCCGCGCTTGTTCGATCTCACGCTCGACCGCGGCGAGATCGGGCTCGGGCGCGCCGCCGGCCTTGGCCAGCGCAAGGCCGATGGCGTCGCCGGCGATGCCGCCGAACACGGTCGAATTGGCGACGCCGTTGCCGCCCAGCCGGTTGGCGCCGTGCACGCCGCCGGTGTCCTCGCCCGCCGCCCACAGCCCAGGCAAAGCGGTGCGGCAATCGGCCTCGAACTCGACCCCGCCCATCATGTAATGCGCGGTCGGGATCACCTCGACCCGGCCGCCGGCCAGGTCGAAGCCGCAATCGGCGCAGCGCTCGACCATGCCCTTGAACTCGCGCCGCACGCGCTCGGGGCCGAGATGCTTCATCTCGATGAAGAGGCCGCCATGGGGTCCGGTCGGACCCTTGCGGATGCGATCGAACATGGCGCGGCTGACGATGTCGCGGGTCGCCCGCTCGGCGCGCGGATCGTGGTCGGGCATGAAGCGCCGCCCGGCGCCGTCGAGCAGGAATCCGCCCGAGCCGCGCAGGCCTTCCTCCAGCACCGTGCCGGTCATGCGGGTCTCGGCCCCGGCCAGGAGGCCGGTGGGGTGGAACTGCACCATCTCCATGTCGCGCAAGGACAGTCCCGCGCGCAGCGCCATCGCCATGCCATCGCAGGACTTGTCGCCCGAGGGCGTGTGGTAGCGATACATGGTCGGGCCGCCGCCGGTCGCCAGCAGCACCGCGCGCGCGGTCACCAGCCGGAAGCCGCCGCTGCGCATGTCGATCGTCAGCGCGCCGGCGATGCCTTCGTCGCCCTTGGCCGGGATCAGGGCCACGGCGCGATGTTCCTCCAGCCGGCGGATGTCGCGCGCCCAGACCTGCTCCGCCAGCCGGTTCATGATTTCGATGCCGGTGAGGTCGCCCTTGTGCACGGTGCGATCGAAGCTTTGGCCGGCAAAGGCCTTCTGGTGCACCGTGCCGTCGGGGTTGCGGTCGAAGAAACAGCCCAGTTCCAGCTCCAGTTCGCGGATGCGCTTTTGCGCCCCCGTGACCAGGGTCCAGGCCAGGTCCTGGCGGTTGAGCCAGCCGCCGCCCTCGATCGTGTCCATGAAATGGCGCTCGACCGAATCCCCCGGCGCCAGCGCGACATTGTAGCCGCCCTGGACCATGCGCGTGCAGCCGCACTTGCCCAACAGGCCCTTGACCGCGACCGTCACCTCCAGCCCCGGCGCCGCTTGCTTGGCGTGCAGCGCGGCAAACAGCCCGGCGCCGCCGGCGCCCAGGATCAGCACATCGGTCGAAAGCCGCTCCAGGGTCACGGCTCCAGGCCGAGCGCGGCCAGCGCCGCGCGCTTGCGGTCCTCGACCCGCTCGGCGATGCGGTCGTAGAGCGAGCCGCCCTTGGCGTCCATCGCCACCAGCAGCGGCCCGAAATCCCGCACCCGGAACTTCCACAGCGATTCCGGATTGAGATCGTCGAGATCGACATCCTCGATCGCCTCGATCCAGGTGGTCTCCAAAGCCGCGGTGCCGCCGATGATGGCGAGATAGACCCCGCCGAGTTCGCGGAAGGCGGCCTTGGATTCCTCGCCCAGCCCGCCCTTGCCGATGACCAGGCGCACGCCGTGCTGGTGCATCAGCGGGCGGGTGAAGCGCTCCATCCGCGCCGATGTCGTCGTGCCGACGCAGACCGGGGCGTAGCCCGCCGGGTGCTCGGCCGAGACCGGCACCTTGCGGACATTGGGCGCGGTGTGAATCACCGCTTGGCCGCGCAGGTCGAAACGCACATTGCGCTTGCGATCGAACATGTGGATCTGGGTGGCGTCGCGGATGCCGAACAGCGGCCCGTGCAGGGTGACGGTGTCGCCGACGGTCAGGGCGCGCGCCGCCGTCTCGTCGATCGGCAGGGTCAGCTCGCGATGCGCCATGTCAGAAGCCGATCTCGATGCCGCCCGGCCGGAACACGGCCGAGGCGCGGCGGGCGGAATGGCATTGGATGTTGACCGCCACCGGATTCATGGTGATGTGGGTGGCGGCGATCTCGACATGGACCGCGAACGCGGTCGAATCCCCGCCCAGGCCCTGCGGACCGATGCCCAGCGCGTTGACCGCGCGGGCAAGCTCGCTTTCCAGCTTGGCGCCTTCCGGGTCATCGCAGCGGCTGCCCAGCGGCCGCGTCGCCGCCAGCTTGGCCAGATGCGCGCACAGATCCGAAGTGCCGCCGATGCCGACGCCGACGATGGTCGGCGGGCAGACCTTGCCGCCGGCCTCGATCGCGCGCTCGACCACGAAGCGCTTGATGCCGGCGACGCCGTCGGCCGGGATGCACATCTTGAGGAACGAGCCGTTCTCCGAACCCGAGCCCTTGGGGATCATCTCGATGCGCAATTCCTCTTCGGCTTCGGAGAAGTCGAGGTTGATCACCGGCACCCGCGCGCCGCAGGAGCTGTGCTGGTTGACCCGGGTGATGGGATGGACCACCGAGCTGCGCAGGGGGTATTCGCGCGTCGCCCGCTCGCAGCCGCGGCGGATGGCGGCCTTGAGGGCGGCGCCGTCGACCTCGACGCCGCGGCCGATGACGACGTTGTAGATCGGGATGCCGGTATCCTGGCAGAGCAGGTTGTCGGTGCGCTCGGCCACGGCGATGTTGCGGATCATGGTGGCCAGGATCGAGCGGCCGGTGGGGTCGCTCTCGGCCGCGTCCAGCCGCTCGAAACCCCGCTTGATGTCGTCGGGCAGCAGCTTGAGGGCGCGGATGTAAAGCAGCTTGGCGGTTTCCTCGACCGCTGCGATGTCGATCTTCATCATTGCCGAGTCTAGCCGAGCGGAGCGAGCAGGCTCAAGCCGGAGGCCAGCAGGAGCCACAGCACGATGCGGCGGAACACCTGGTCGTCGATGCGGCGATAGAGCCGCATGCCCAACACCTGGCCAAACGCCAGCGCCGGCAGCCCGACCAGGACCAGAAGCCCGACCTCGCGGTCCAGCAGCCCTTCGCCGCCGAACGCCGCCAGGCACAGCATATGGATGACGACGATGAAAGGCTGATAGACCGCGCGCTGCTGATCCTTGGTCCAACCCTGCAATCCGGCCCACACCGTCGGCAGCGCGCCCGACAAGCCGGCGAATCCACCCAGCACGCCGCCGCCGATGCCGACCATGCCATCGGCCCAGCGCCCGAAGCCCAGCACCACCGCCGGCCGCGCCCATAGCTGCCAGCCGGCATAGGCCACCATCAGCGCGCCGACCGCGGCCTTGAACGGACGCGGCTCGACCGCCTGCAACAGCATCACCCCCAGCGGCACGCCCAAGGCGCCGCCCAGCAGATAGGGCCATAGCCGCTGCCAGCGCATCAGCTTGACGAATTGCAGGATGTTGAACACCTGGCCAATCAGCGACAGCAGCACCAAGACCGGCACGGCGGTGCGCGGCTCGATCGCCTGCAGGAACACGCCCGAGGCCACCAGCACGAAGGCGAATCCGGCCAGGCCCGAGGCGAAGCCCGCCACCAGCGTGCCGGCGATCACCGCCAGGATCGGCGCAACGTCCATTCAGGCCGAGAGCGCGAACAGGATCGCCACCGCCAACGCCGCCGCGCCGGCCCAGGCGATGCGCCGCGCTTGATCCTCTTGCCAGGCCAGGAACTCGACCGCCAGCAGCCGAAGCCCGCCGGTCAGATGCACCGCCAGCGCCAGCACCAGCGCCACCTCGGTCGCCTTGACCAGCGGATGCCGCGCCCAAGCCAGAAACGCATCGAGCGTCTTGGTTCCGTGCAAGGCCTGCCCCAAGGCCCAGAAGTGCAACGGCAGGAATACCGCCAGCGCCACGCCCGACAGGCGATGCACCAGCGCCGCCCAGCGCGGCAGGCGCCAATGCCTCATGCGAACACCGCCCAGGCCGCGCGCCAGCCCGCCGCCAGCAGCAGCGCGCCGAAGGCCAGCAGCGCCAGATCGGCGCCCTGCCCCTTCCAGCCGGCGGTTTCGCGCAGCACCGCGCGCAGGCCAATCGGCGCGTGCACCGCCGCCGCCGCCGCGAACAATCCATAGAACACAAGCCAGCCGAACTGGCCGCGCGTGCGGCCGAGGATCGCCTCGGCCGAAAGCCCCGCCTGTACCGCCAACACCAGCGTCACCAGATGGACCGCCACGCACAGCCCCAGCACTGCCGCGCTGCCGCGCTGCAAGAGAAACAGCCGCGCCTCGCTCATGGCCTACTTCCCAGCGCCGCCATGCGCTTGAGGCCCGAGATCGCCGCGGTCGGATTGAGGCCCTTGGGACAATGCGCCTGGCAGTTCTGGTGGCTGTGGCAGGCGAAGGCGCCGCCCGCGGCGGCAACGGCGGCGATGCGAGCCAGCTGCGCGCCGTCGCGCGCATCGTTGACCAGGGTCCAGGCGCGGTTGAGCGCGGCCGGTCCGAGATATTCCACGTCCGCCGCCGCCAGATCGCAGGCCGCATGGCACACGCCGCAGCCGATGCATTCGATGCCGGCATCGGCCGCGCGGCGCGCGGGTGTCGCCGGCGGCACGACCACGAAATCATTGCCCTGTTCGACCGGCGGCACGAAGCGGCCCAGCGCCTTCTGCCAGCGTTCGAACAGGGGCGTCATGTCTACCGCCAGGTCCTTGATCGGCGGCAGGTTGCGCAAGGGCGCGATCTCGAGCGCTTCCCCGCCCGGGGCGGCGCGCTCGACCCGCGTGCGGCAGGTCCAGCGCGGCACGCCGTTGACGGTCATGGCGCAGGAACCGCACATGCCGACCCGGCAGGCGAAGCGATAGCCCAGCGTCGGATCGAGCCGGCGCTGGATCCAGGTGACGACGTCGAGCACGGTCTGGTTGGCGCGCCGCGGCACGCGGAAATCCTGGAAGCGGCCCGGGCCGCTGCGCCAGATCCGCGCCGTCAGGGTCTCGCCCGCATCCGCGCTCATCGCCCGCGAACATAGCATCGGTCGGGCGCAAGGCCAGCCCGCCGACTAAGTGTGGAGCCTCAACAGGTTGTCCTCGGCAAGGCCGAGTTGGCTGATGGGCGGTCTGGCGACTGGTTCGAAACGATGCGTGCCGACGGGGTTTTCAGCAAGTATGATTGCGGCCATTGTCGACCAGAAAGTGGCAGGCGGAATTTGCCCCTGATCGTCCGCACCGATCGCGAATTGGGATTGCCCGGGGTCGATGCCGCCTTGCGCGCGGCCGGGCACGAATTGGTGCTCTTGCCCGACGGCGTCGGCGAGGACGAACTGATCCGCGCCGCGGCCGAGGCCGCGCTGATCCTGATGTGCTACACGCCGATCGGGGCGCGGGCGATCGCGTCCGCGCCGAGGCTCAAGGGCATCGTCAAATACGGCGTCGGCATCGACGCCATCGACATCGCCGCCGCGCGCGCCCGCGGCATCCCGGTGGTCAACGTGCCGGAATACGCCGAGGAGACCGTGGCCGAGGGCGCGATGGCGCTGTTGTTGGCGCTGGCCAAGCGCCTGCAGCCGATCGGCCGGGCGATGGCCGAGCAGGGCTGGATCTGGCCCGAGGCGCGCTGGCTGGGCGGCGATCTCGCCGGCAAGACGTTGGGCCTGATCGGCCTCGGCCGCATCGGCCGCAGCATGGCGCGCATGGCCGGTGCCGGCTTCCGCATGCGGGTGCTGGCCTACGATCCGCATGCCGAGGCGGAGCGTTTCGCCGCCGCCGGGGTCGAGCGCCGCGGCGATCTTCTTGCCATGCTGGCCGAGTGCGACGCGGTCTCGGTGCATTGCGTGCTGAACCAGGAGAGCCGCGGCCTGATCGGCGCGCGCGCCTTCGCCGCCATGAAGCCATCGGCGCTGTTCGTCAACGTCTCGCGCGGCGCCATCGTCGACGAGGCGGCGTTGCTGGCGGCGCTGGCCGAACGCCGCATCGCCGGCGCGGCGCTCGACGTCTATGCCAGCGAACCCTTGCGCCGGCACGGCCATCCCCTGTCGGCGCTTTACGCCATGGATAACGTAATCCTCTTTCCGCACCTGACCTTCTTCACCCAGGAGGCGTGCCAGCGCCTCGAGGCCGACACGCTGGCGCGCTGCTTCGAGATCCTCGAAGGCCGGCCGGTGCTGGTCAAATCGCGCGACCCGCGCCTGCGCGCGCAAGGCCCGGGCGTAAGATTCGTGGAGGAGTGAGTGAGCGGCCCGAAATATCGACCGAGCCCAGCAACGGCGCGAGTTGTGGCGGCGTGACGGATGAAAAGGAGGAACGCGCCGCCATCATGGAGCATGACGGCAAAATCGACCGCGCCGAGGCAGAGCGCCGGGCGGGGCTTTGATCCCGAACTTGGCAACCATCAGCCGATCACTGTGTCAGCACAGCCTGTACGCCAATTACCTTCTCAATACCATCAGGCCCTTCGCAAGTCTATCGCTTGTGGTCCCCTATAAGAAAAGGCCAGCGCGAATCTTACCTCGTCTCTTAAACGCAAGTCAGACCAATGTTGCGGTTCCGAACCGCCAATGTATGCAAATATGTCTCTCCCGTGTGTTGAGCTCGAGATGAACAAGAAAGAACTCTCTCGTTTCACAATATTCCCCCGAAATTCAACCTTTACGCCGGTTCCTTCAACAATTGGCTCGCGCGGCTCGTTTCGTACAAATGGACTCACAGGCGATTCCTTCAGCATATGAAACATTTTTTCAGAAGCCTCATATTGTCCAAAAATGAATAATTCGCGCGCGTACCAAAACTGGGCTTCGTAATTTGTATCTCCATTTGAAAAACCAGACCGGAAATGTTGAAGTGCCATTTGCCGTTCTTCTACTTTCGTGGATCGGGACCGAATTTTCCCAAGCCGCAGATGCGCCTGCTTGGCGCTCGGGTTTTCATTCGTGACTTTATTCAAAACTTCCAACGAAGACTTCAAATCTCCACGCGATTCGAACTGATCCGCCAGCCGCACCCCAATCCACTCTAGCCTGGGGTTCAGAGTGAACGCCCTTTCAAGCGCCGCGCGAACTCTGGGCTCATCATTGATGGACTGTCTGTAAGACGCTTCCATCGCCAAAATGTGTTCATCTTCCGGAAATTTTTGGTGCGCCTGAACAAACTGTTTTTCGATTTCCTCCATTTTGTCAATCCATGTCCTCTCAGATGATGTATCTAAGTTTGTTGTACTGGAAAATATTTCCTCCTTAATTTCATCAATTAGCAATCCGAGTCTAGTGTTAATTTCATACGAATGCCTAAAGGTATTTCCGCTCTGCAGTTTATTCAGCTTAACGCGGGCACGACTGCGGAATTCTTTTCTACGCAGCGAGTTGGGTTCAATTTGCGCCTTTCTGCGGAGCATATTTGCTATCGAATGCTGAATGCTCTTGTCGTGAGGAGCAATTCTCTCAGCGTTGTCCAAACAGTCTCCGGCACGAGATAGACTTCCGCCCCTGTGATTGAGTTCAAACATTCCCTCTTGATGTAATAACACTGGATCGTTACCGATCGACTCTTTTGCTGCCTTATATAATGCGCGACCAATTTCGACTGAAGCAAATGACTCTATAACATTCTTACCACGCACAAGTTGATTGAATGCCTCTCGATCGACTGTGTAATCAATGTTGATACCTCTAATGATTCTGACAATCTGCTCAAGTCTCCTTTCTGGGTCTTTGAGAGCTTCGTTAAATACAATTTCGGCAATGTGAGGGTGCCGAGCACGATAGACTTTATCTCCGCTATACTTGCTATCTTCAACATATATTACTTTTTCGAGCGGCCGAAATAGCTCCGCTTGGAACCTGCGAAAGTCCAGTCCAGATATGCGCGATATCAATCCAGCGCGAACACCAACACCAAATCGATTAAGAGTGCATATGTCGAGGTACATGAGACGCGCGGCATCGGGCGAAATCCGATCAAATTCGTCGATAAGAATCTCTTCAAATGGCCGCCCTCCCGTTGCCTCGTGCAATGCAACAAGAATTTGGCGCTGAGCCCGCTCCATGAATGTCTTGATCTGCATTTCACGAGAAAGACCTGCGAGAAGCCCCAACGCGTTGTGCTGGGTGAGCTTGTCTACAAGGCTTTCAGCTTCTAGATTGTTAAGATAACGTACTGGATAAGACGCTGTAACAAACTTATCAAGCGCTTCACAGCGCGTATTCCATTCGTTGTCTCTTTCTGCTGTAATTATCGAAAGTTTTATTCCGTGAGCCTCACTATATTGAACGCAAGACAAAATCTGATCGGCGCGCAATGCTGCGCGATCTACGATTAGTACAATCCGACGGTTTGTTTTCTGATAAATTTCCTCTAGGAACTCTTCACGTATAATCCCTGAGTCCCTGACCCACAGTACTAGTGCATCAAACTCGTATGCGGCGGTCCAGCCCGCCCGTTTTATCACCGTCGTCTTGCCGTTTCCTGCCGCGCCTTTTATAACAAAGAGCTCTACAGTGGGACGGCTCGGATATTCTTCAGCCAAAACTGCGGCAGTCACGATTTCATCAGAAACTGCTCTTTGAATGTCCAAATTAGCTGCAATTGCACCAAATCCTGAATCGTAACCCTTGTAGAATTTCTCTGGATCTTGCTTATCAATCCGCATAGAGTTATGAATGTGTAAAACATCCTCACCAATGTACGTAAGAAGTCCTGGAGGTTCAATGACATTAGATTGCGCATAATATTTGCTTAGACTCGTTTTTCCACTTGGTAGAGCACTTTGCATTAGTCGATCATTTTGAGAGATCAGATTGTCTAACGTGTTAATGAATTGCTCAAATGTTGCATCAATTGGGGTAATGCGGTGCTTGATCCAGTATCTCTTTTCTACTTCATCAATGCCGGGTTGGATCACATAGTACATTGGTCGGATTATATTATCATCAAATAAATCGAACAATACTTCGATGATATCCGGGTCACTTATCCTATAGCCGCAGAATACCATTGGAAATTCATGTGCCCAATCCTTCAGCCGGCTAAAAAGACGAGAGCGACCATCACGAAACCTTGTATAATGCTTGGTAGTAAGTATGAGAGGTGCGTCAGTGGGAGAAATGTGGTCAATACATCCGTGCAATTTCAAAAACTGTAACGGTCGCTGTGCCTTTCTGGATTCTTGTTCAACCATTTGGCCGTTATTGAAAAATGGCACTAGTGTCTGCAATGATGCCGGAGTCTTCTCATACGCTCTATTGATTATCAAGTCATAATTTGTTGTTACAATCGAGTGCCAGCGAAATTTTGGAATCTTTAGATGAAAAGATGCCGGAAAAAATGGAAGAAATATTTCTCTAATATATTGCTGTACTTCAGTTCGGCTACTTTCGCTTTCGCTATATTGTGAGACCTCTGCCAGATCTCGGTCCTTAAATTTCTTTCCAAGGAATTTGTCGCATAACAAGTCTCGTAGCTGTTCTCCTTTCGGCATATTGTTGCCTTTTTGATGCGATGCCCCGACCGATGCCCCGGCCCCCAAGAAAAGGATGACATCGCCTCTAAGCGCGGCATTCAGTAATACAGGAGGAATGTCAAGCTTGTTATTATTTGAAGCGTCCATCGAAACTACTTTCATCTAAGTTGTTGTCGGTTTCACTGTAGAACCCTCATTCAGATTCCGAGCGCGTAGTTGGGTCCAATGATAGTGCATTTTGTTGGATTCCGCTATCTCTGGTTGACACCAGAGAGAATGAACCTCCGCGACGCGACAATGCACCCCAAATTTTTTGGCAGAACCCATTGAATGGGTCGAGCCAACCCACACGACGGCCGAAAGTTAACTCGCCGAAATTGCCGCATGGAAGCCGCACGGGTACGAACGGTCCTCAACGATTCCGGCGAGCGATTGAAAAGATTGGAGCGGGTGAAGGGAATCGAACCCTCGTCGTAAGCTTGGGAAGCTTCTGCTCTACCATTGAGCTACACCCGCGCCGGCCGCGACTATAGGCCATGCTCGACCGCACTTGAACCGCAGAGTTCGCGAGCCACCGCCTCCGCCCTCGCGGCGCCTCGTAACGCCGAACCCGCTTCCGCCCTACCCCTTGCGCGGGGCGCGGCCGGTGATGGGATAGGCCGGGTCGGAATAGCCATGCGTCGAGGGATGGCCCTTGGGCACCAGGCGCTCGATCAGCGCCTCGTCCTCGGCGCCGAAGCCCTTGCCCAGCGCCGCCGCGTATTCGGTCCATTGCTCGATGGTGCGCGGGCCCGCCAGCACCGCGGTCACCAGGCGGTTGTTGAGCACCCAGTTGAGCGCGAACTGGCCCGCGGTCATGCCGCGCGTCTCGGCGTGGCGCTTGATCTCCTGCGCCAGCAGCAGCGAGTCCTTGCGGAACTCGGTCTGCATGATGCGCTTGTCGTTGCGGCCGGCGCGGGTGTCGGGCGGCGGCGGCGCCGCGGGATCGTACTTGCCGGTCAGCACGCCGCGCGACAGCGGGCTGTAGGTGACGTTGCCCAGCCCATAGGCCGCGGCCGCCGGCAGGATCTCGTTCTCGCCGCTGCGGTCCATGGCGTTGTAGTAGGGCTGGCTGGCGATCGGCCGCGGCACGCCCAGCCGGTCGGCCAGTTCGCAGATGCGCGCGATCTGCCAGCCGCGGAAGTTCGACACCCCCCAATAGCGCACCTTGCCGGCGCGGATCAGGTCGCCCATCGCGCCGACGGTCTCCTCCAGCGGCGTCTCGGCGTCGAACTTGTGCAGGTAATAAAGGTCGATGCGGTCGGTCGCGAGGCGCTCGAGGCTGGCCTCGGCCGCGCGCATCATCCAGCCGCGCGACAGCCCGCGCTCGTTGGGGCCGTCGCCCATGGCGTTGCACAGCTTGGTCGCCAAGACCCAGTGATCGCGCTCGCCCGCCAGCACATGGCCCAGCACGCGCTCGGACTCGCCCTTGGCGTAGACGTCGGCGGTGTCGATGAAGTTGATGCCGCTCTCGCGGGCATGGGCGACGATGTGCGCGGCCTCGTTCTGGCCGGTGCGGTCGCCGAACATCATCGCGCCGAGACAGATCGGCGAGACCTTGAGGCCGGAATGGCCGAGATTGCGGTACTCCATGAACCTCCTCCGTGGACGAATCGTCAATTCGACGTCAGCGCCAGCGCCGCGCCGTCACGGCGCGGATCGGCCGCGCCCTGCCAGCCCTGGGCGGCGCGCTTGAGGAAACCGAGGCCCGACAGCAGCGTCGCCTCCTCGACCTCATGGCCGCGCGCGCGCAAGGGCCCGGCCAGCGCCGCGGCCGCGCTGCCGCGTTCGAGCTGGATCTTGCCCGCCGTCGCGGTCGACAGATGGCCCTGCGCCAGCGCCTCGGCCGGCGCGCGGTCGTTGGCCAGCATCTCGACCAGGCTTTGGGCGATGTAGTCGACGATCGGCCCTCCGCCCGCCGACCCGCCCACGACCACCGGCCGGCCCGACCGGTCGAACGCCATGGTCGGCGCCATCGACGACACCGGGCGCTTGTTGGGCTCCATGCGGTTGACGGCGACGGCGTTGCCGCGCGGCGCCGGCGCGAAATTGGTCATGGCGTTGTTGAGCACGTAGCCCCCCGCCGCCAGCCGCGATCCGAAATTGAGGTTGATGGTGGTGGTGATCGACAGCGCGTTGCCCCGGCGATCGACCACCGCGATCTGGCTGGTGGCGGCGAAATGCTCGCTTTCGTCGTCGGTCAATCCCGCCAGGCCGGGCGCGGGCGTGCCCGGCTTGGGATCGGCCTCGGCCCGCGTCAGGTCGATCGCGGCGGCGCGGGCGCGGAGATAGCCCGGATCGATCATCTCCCGCGCCGGCACGGCGAAGAAGTCCGGATCGCCGACATAGCGCCGGCGGTCGGCCTGGGCCAGCTTGCCGGCTTCGAGATAGAGATGGGCGAAAGCCGGATCGGCGAAATCGAACCTGCCGCCGGCCCGCGCCTCCAGCATCTGCAGCACCTGCAAGACGTAGACCCCGCCGAAGGACGGCGGCGCCATGACGCAGACGCTGTAGGCCAGGAAGGGCGCGCACAGCGGCGCGCGCTCGGCGACGCGGTAGGAACGGAGATCCGATTCCTCGATCAAGCCCGGCTTGCCGCCGCGCTTGACCGCGGCTAGGAACTCCTCGCCATGTCCGCCGGCGTAGAGCGCCTCCGCCCCGCCGGCGGCGATGCGGCGCAGCGTGGCGCCATAGGCCGGGTTGCGCAGGATGGTGCCGACCGGCGGCAGCGAGCCGTCGGCGTTGAGGAAGGTACCGCGCAGCTCGGGATGGGTCTCGGCCGCGCCGCGCGCCGCCAGGATGCCGTGCATGTAAGGCGCCATCGCGAAGCCCTGCTCGGCCATGGCGATGGCCGGATCGAACAGCCGCGCCCAAGGCAGCTTGCCGTGGCGCTCGTGCAGTTGCTTCATCAGCGGCAGCGTGCCCGGCACGCCGACCGAACGCCCGCCGCGGCTGACCAGATCGGCGTCCAGCTGCGTGCCGTCGACGTCGACCCGCAGACCGGGCGTGACCTTGGCCGGCGCGCGCGCCAAGCCGTCCCAGGCCGTCAGCTTGCGGCCGGCCGCATCCCAGTACATCGCCAGCGTTCCCCCGCCCAAGCCCGAGGACTGCGCTTCGACCAAGCCGATCACCATCTGGGCGGCGATGGCGGCATCGGCGGCCGATCCGCCTCGCCGCAGCATGTCGAGCGCGGCACGAGTGGCCAGCGGGTGGGCGGTGACGGCGATGCCCTCCCCGACCGCGTCCGGCCCCGCCACCGGCGCGGCACAGGCCGACAGGGCAAGAGCCAGGAGGAATGGGATCGGGCGGCGCATGGGCCGCGTAGGCTAAGCCCGCGCCGGCGTCTTCGTCCAGTGCGCGATCACATCCCCGCGAGCGGCGCGGTCCGGACGGCGATTCCAGGCTATGATGGCGCCATGAGTCACGCCGCAGCGGCGCCCCGCAAGCTCGATCCCGCCAAGTTCCTCGATCCCGAGCGCACCGCCAAGGGCGAGGCCCGGGCGCAAGTCGCGCTCGGACGCATCGCGACGCTCTGGTTCAACACCGGCACGCTGTGCAACCTGACCTGCCCGCATTGCTACATCGAGAGTTCTCCCGCCAACGACCGGCTGGTCTATCTGAGCGCGGCCGAGGTCGCGGGCTTCCTCGACCAGTTGCCGCCGGAACCGATCGAGATCGGCTTCACCGGCGGCGAGCCGTTCATGAATCCCGACCTGCCGGCGATGCTGACGGACGCGCTGGGGCGCGGCCATCGCGGGCTGGTGCTGACCAACGCCATGAAGCCGATGACCAAGCGCGCGCGCGAACTGGACGGGTTGATCGCGCGCTTTGGCCGCAAGCTGGCGGTTCGGGTCTCGCTCGATCACTACGGTCCGGCGCTGCACGATCTCGAACGCGGCGCACGCGGTTTCGCCAAGTCGCTGGCCGGCCTGGAATGGCTGGCGGCGCGGGGCTGCACCATCGCCGTCGCCGGCCGCAGGCTGTGGGGCGAATCCGAGCCCCAGCTGCGTGCCGGCTATGCCAGGCTGTTCGCCGAACGCGGGCTGGCGATCGACGCCGCCGATCCGGCGCAGCTGGTGCTGTTCCCGGAGATGGATGCCGGCCTCGATGTGCCCGAGATCACGACTGCCTGTTGGGGCATCCTCGGCAAGCGGCCCGAGGCGATGATGTGCGCCAGCTCGCGCATGGTGGTCAGGCACAAGGGCGACGCTCGGCCGACGGTGATGCCCTGCACCCTCCTGCCCTACGACCGGCGCTTCGCGCTGGGGGCGACGCTGGCCGAAGCAAGCGGCGATGTGGCGCTCAATCATCCCCATTGCGCGCGGTTCTGCGTGCTGGGCGGGGGTTCGTGCGGTGGCTGACCTCGATCTCGGCCGGCTGGAGGGGCCGGTGCTGGCCTTCGGCGGACCCTACGGCAACCGCGAGGCGACCCTGGCGCTGCTGGCGCGCGCCAAGGAACTCGGCATCGGCGGCCGGAATCTGATCTGCACCGGCGACGTCGCCGCCTACTGCGCCGATCCCGAAGCCACCGCCGGACTGCTGCGCGAGGCCGGGGCGACGGTCGTCCTGGGCAATTGCGAACAGGCGCTGGGCGCCGACGCCGAGGATTGCGGCTGCGGCTTCGCCGCCGGCGGACGCTGCGACACGCTGGCGGCGGAATGGTACGCCCATTGCCGGCGCGCGCTGTCGGCCGGAACGCGGCGCTGGATGGCGGGCCTGCCCGAGACGGCGCGGTTCGTTCTCGGCGGGCGGCACTTTGCCGTCGTCCACGGCGCGCCGGGCGAGATCGCGCGCTTCGTCTTTGCCTCGACCCCGCAGGCCGAGAAGCGCGCCGCCATCGACCGCGCCGGCGCCGAAGCCGTGATCTGCGGTCATTCCGGCCTGCCTTTCGTCCAGGCGGTCGGCGCGGGGCTGTGGCTGAACGCGGGCGCGATCGGCATGCCGGCCAACGACGGCACGCCGCGGGTATGGTGCGCGCTGTTGACGCCGCGGCCGGGCGGAACCCGGGTCCAGTTGATGGCGTTGGACTACGACTGGCCTGTGGCCGCGGCGCGGATGCGCGCCGCCGGGCTGCCCCCGGCCTATGCCGAGACGCTGGCCACGGGCTTGTGGGATTCCTGCGAAATCCTGCCCCCGGCCGAACGCGCGGCGCGAGGCCTGGCGCTGGCGCCGACGACGCAGGATTGGCTGGACAAGGCGCCGCCGGTGCCGGCTAATAGCGCGGTACCCGCCGCCGCAAGCTGATCCCGTCATGCCCGAAGACCGCAAAGTCGTCCCCTTCCGCAAGCCCGGCGCGCGGCCGCCGCCGCCGCCGACCTTCCACGAGGTCACCGACGGCATCGCCGTCTCGGTGCGGCCGTTCTTCCTGCCCGACCAGTCGACTCCGTCCGAGGGCCAGTATCTCTGGGCCTATTGGGTGCGGATCGAAAACCAGGGCGCGGCGCCGGCGCGGCTGGTGTCGCGCTATTGGAAGATCACCGACGGCATGGGCCGCGTCCAAGAGGTGCGCGGGGCGGGCGTGGTCGGCGAACAGCCCCATCTCAAACCCGGCCAATCGTTCGAATACACCAGCTCGACCGGCCTGCCGACCGCGTCGGGCTTCATGGGCGGCAGCTACACCATGCAGGCCGACGACGGCCGGCGCTTCGAGGTGACGGTGCCGACCTTCTCGCTCGACGCGCCCGGCGCGCCGCGCAGCGTCAACTGAGCCGGCCGATGTACGACGCCCGCTCGCTTTTGCTCAATCTCGGCCACACCCTCGATCATTGGGCAATGCTGATCTTTCCCACCGCCGTGCTGGCGCTGGGACCGGCCTGGAACATGCCCTATGCCGAGCTGTTGCCCTATGCGCTGGGCGGCTTCATCGCCTTCGGCGCCGGCTCGATCCCGGCCGGCTGGCTGGCGGATCATTGGAGCCGACGCGGCATGATGCTGGTGTTCTTCTTCGGCCTGGGCGGGGCGATGATCCTGGGCGGGCTGATCGAAAGCCCGTCCCAGATGGCGGCGGCACTGACCCTGATCGGGCTGTTCGGCGCGATCTACCATCCGGTCGGCATCGCCATGCTGGTCGAAGGCGTCACCGACCGCCTCGGCCGCACGCTGGGCGTCAACGGCGTCGCCGGCAATCTCGGCCTGGCCTTCGCCGCCCTGGTCACCGGCGCGGTGATCGACCTGGCCGGATGGCGGGCGGGGTTCTTCGTTCCGGGTGCGGTGTCGATCGCGTTGGGATTCGCGTTCTGGCGCCTGGTGCCGGCGGTGCCGGGCGGGGCGCGCAAGAAGGCCGGCGGCGCCGGAACGGCGCTGCCGCGAGCGGTGGTGGTGCGGGTTTTTCTGGTCTTGGTCTCGACCACCATCGCCGGCGGCGTGATCTTCAATGCCACCACCATCGCCATGCCCAAGGTGTTCGACGAACGGCTGGGCGCGCTGACCCAGACCAGCCTGGGCGTGGGCCTGCTGGTGTGCCTGGTGTTCGTGCTGGCGGCGATCGCGCAGCTGATCGTCGGCGGGCTGATCGACCGCCGGCCGCTGAAGGCGGTGCTGGTGACGGTGGTGGCGTTCCAGCCGCCCTTGCTGTGGCTGGCGCAGGGCACCGACAACCTGGCCATGCTGGCGGTGTCGGTGGCGATGATGTTCTTCGTCTTCGGCCAGATCCCGCTCAACGACGCCATGGTGGCGCGGGTCACCGACGAGCATTGGCGGGCGCGGGTCTACGCGCTGCGCTACGTCATGAGCTTCGGCGCCAGCGCCACCGCCGTGCCGCTGGTGGCTTGGCTGCACGCCAAGGCCGGCGGCTTCGAGCTGGTGTTCGTGGTGTTGGCGGCGCTGGCGGCGATCACCTTCTGCGTCACTCTTACCTTCCCGCGCATGGAAGAAGGCTCGCGCCTGGCTCCGGCGCGGGCCTGACCCCACTCCCGCTTATTCCTTCGCCAGCCACTCCAGGCGGTGGCCGGCGCCGGGACCCTGCGCCAGCAGCTTGGCCAGCCAAGGCAGGACCGTTTCCAGATCCTGGTCGAGTTCATAGCTCGGATTGATCAGCACCAGCCCGCAGCCGTTCAAGCGCTCGGGGTCCTGCGGCCGGCGCAGCATGACCTCGGCCGCCAGCGCGCGGCCGAAGCCGCTTGCCGCCAGAGCGCGATGGAATGGAACCACCGCTTGCGGATCCTTGATCGGATACCAGGCGAGGAAGATTCCGGTCGCCCAGCGGCGATGGCCCTCGGCCAGCGCCTCGGCCAGCGCCGCGAACTCGTCGGCGCGCTCGAAGGGCGGATCGACCAGCACCAGGCCGCGGCGGATGGTCGGCGGCAGGAAGGACTTGATCGCCCAATAGCCGTCGAGGGCATGGATCTTGACCTGGCGGTCGCCGGCGAACAGCGCCTTCAACAGCGCCGCATCCTCGGCATGCAGTTCGCACGCCGCCAGCCGATCGCCCCGCCGCAACAACCGCCGGATCAGCCAAGGCGAACCCGGCGCGTGCGCCAGCGGCGCGCCTTGCGGGTTGAGTCCGGCCACGACTTGGCGATAGGGCAACAGCGCCGCGGGCGGGTTGCCGGCCGCCATCAGCCGGCCAAGACCCTCGCGCCATTCGCCGGTCTTCTCGGCGCGCGGATCGTCCAGCGCATAACGCCCGACCCCGGCATGGGTGTCGAGCGCCCAGAACGGCTTGGCCTTGGCCTTGAGGCGTTCGATCGCCAGCGCGAGCACGGCGTGCTTGACGACATCGGCAAAATTGCCGGCGTGATAGGCGTGGCGGTAGTTCACATTTGGCTATCTAGAGTGCGTTCGCCCGGAATGGAATCGAAAAACGCTCCCGTTCGGGTCGCGAATCGCGCTCCAGAGTCGAATACGCGGGCATGATGCGTCTTGAACCATGTGGTTCAAGACCGATCGATCATGCCCTAGCGCCAATCGAAGGGCAGCGTCACCTTGAGGCCGAGGGTGAAATCGTAGGCCGCGAAATCGCGTGCGCCGGACGCGCCCGGCGGCGGCTCGGGCAGGAAGGCGAATTTGCGCTCGATACCGCCGAACAAACCGAACCGGGGTGAAGGCACCGGCGGCGCCGCGGGCGGTGCGATATCGGCCTGCGCCGCCGACCGTTCGATCGCCACCGGGGGGATGGCCAGATCGAGCGGCCGCGCCTCTTCGGCCATCGCCGGAAGGGCGCCGATCAGGAGAGAGATCAGGATCGGGCGACGCATGCCGACAGATAACGGCCGCGCGCCCGAATTATTCCCGCATCAAGCCAACGTCCAGGGAACGTCCGGCAGTTGCGCGAACACCTGCCGCAGGCCCTCGTTCCAGCGCCGCCGCAATTCGAGGAAATAGGGATCGCTGTCCTCGACCCGCATCCTCAGCCCGACCCGCAGCGTGTCCTTGCGGTAGAGCAAGAGATCGATCGGCGGCGCCACCGAGATGTTGGACTTCATGGTGGCGTCGAACGACACCAGGGCGCATTTGGCGGCCTCGATCAGGCCGATGCGGGTCTTGACCACGCGGTCCATCATCGGCTTGCCGTATTTGACCTCTCCGGTCTGGAAATAGGGCGTCTCGGCCACCGCCTCGATGAAATTGCCGGCGGCATAGACCTGAAACAGGCGCTGGCGCTCGCCCTTGATCTGGCCGCCGAGGATGAAGCTGCCGCCGCCGTCGATGCCGGCATCCTTCAGCGCCTGGGCATCGCGCCCGTAGCTTTGGCGCAGCGCATCGCCCACCACCTCGGCGGCACGAAACATCGTCGGCACGCGATCGAGCGCGTGCTCGGAGCCGGCCGTCATCGCCTCCTCCAGCCGGCTGGTGACGCCCTGGGTGGTGGCGAGGTTGCCGGTCGCCAGCAGCACCAACACGCGGTCGGGCCGTTCCCACACCGTCATCTTGGGGAAGGTCGAAATGCGGTCGACGCCGGCGTTGGTGCGGGTGTCGGAGGCGAACACCAACCCGTCCTCGAGCATGATGCCGACGCAATAGGTCATGGCGGCGGCATTGTGGTCATTGCGGGGCGCGGCGCAAGGGGTCGAAGCGGG
>VGDZ01000037.1 GCA_016869515.1 Alphaproteobacteria bacterium
TGAGGTCCTGAGTATTCTGGACGGAATGGGACTCGCTACAGCGCAATGCTCGGCCGGGCGCTACCCCAGGGGCCATCGCCACCCGCCGGCGTGCCCGTTTGCCCGCGTTCGCGCGTTGTGGGGCATCCGCGCGGTCCTTTCATGCCCATTTTGGTCAAGGAATCAATGGCCTGAGGCCGGCGTAAGGGCGCCTTGGCGTCCCATTTCGTCCCGCCTTGGCCGCGCCGCCTGGATGGGCTGGTGGATGGGCTGGAATCCGCAGCCCTTCCGAAAGCCGCGATATTTCAAATGGTTGCCAGAGATAAGTGGCGGAGGGGGTGGGATTCGAACCCACGATACCGTTACCGGTATGCCGCATTTCGAGTGCGGTGCCTTCAACCGCTCGACCACCCCTCCGGCCGAAAAGGCGCGGATTGATAGCGCAAGCCCGTCAGGTTGGAAAGGCCCCGCGTCCGGCAGCGGGAGAAGATCGGTTGGCGGCGCGCCTGGAGCGCGACCGATCCGGATGGGATGACATTCCAGTGCGGGATAAGAGGGCGCGGTTCACAATCTGCCTTGAACCTTGCGGTTCGAGACGGACCGATCGTGCCCCACCGCCCGCGCCGCCGCTTGCAGCGCCAGGACATAGCCATAGGGCCCCAGCCCGGCGACGACGCCGGTGGCCGCGGCCGAGAGCTTGGAATGGCGGTGCATCTCGTCGCGGGCGTGGATGTTGGAAATGTGCACTTCATAGATCGGCCCCGCGAACGCCTTCATGGCGTCGAACAGCGCCACCGACACGAACGAACACCCCGCCGGATTGACGATCAGCGCCTGCGAGCGGCCGCGCGCGGCGTGAATCCAGTCGATCAGTTGGCCTTCGTGATTGGACTGCTTGAAGTCGAGCGCGACGCCGATCTTGCGCGCGAAGGCGCGGCAATCGCGCTCGATCTCGGCCAGCGTGGTAGTGCCGTAGATCTGCGGCTCGCGCACGCCCAAGAGGTCGAGATTGGGTCCGTTGAGGATGCCGATACGGGTCGCCATCGTTGGCCTCCGATCCTCGTACTAGCGCTGGGCTAGGCGCTGCTGCGCCGCCAAGCGGGTCGGCGCGTTGGCCGCGCCATAGCCGCGATAGCCGCGCCGCTCGACGATCTCGAAAAAGAACTGCTCGAACGGCCGCAGGTAGATCTGCAGGTACTCGGCCTCGCCCTCGCGGTCGTAAAGGATGTTGTGGGCGCGCAACTCGGCGATGCGCTCGGACGCCAGATCGGTCTTGGCTTCAAGATCGTCGTAGTAGTTGCCGGGGATCGGCAGCAGCGCGACGCCGTTGCGCTCCAGCCGCGCCACCGTGCGCATCATGTCGGCGGTGGCCAGCGCCACGTGCTGCACCCCCGAGCCGGCGAACTCCGACAAGAAGCGCGAGGACAGCGTGCGCTGGCTTTGCGAGGCGTTGAGCACCAGCCGCACCGCGCCGTCGCCGGCCTCGATCACCTGGCTGCGCACCAGGCCGCCGGGATCGGGCACGTCCTGGGGCGGGATCTTCCTGAGCTCGAGCAGCGAGGTGTAGAACAGCACCCAGGACAGCATTTCCTCGTAATGCATCGACTGGGCGATGTGATCGATCCGCAGCAGGCCGGCGTCCGCGGCCGGTTCGCCGGTGTCGACGAAGTCGACCTCCCAGTTGCGCGCCAGCGGCCCGGCGGCGTCGAGGAAGTAGATCAAGCTGCCGCCCAGGCCGCGCACCGCCGGGATCGACAGTTCGCCCGGCCCGACCGGCTGATGGAAGGGCTGGTCGAGCAGCAGCGTGGCGCGCTCGAAGGCGGCCTTGGCGTCGGCGACCTGGAAGGCCAGCGCACAGACCGCCGAGCCGTGCAGCAGGTTGAAGGACTGGGCGAACCCCTCCTTGTCGCGATTGACCACCAAGTTGACTTCGCCCTGTCGCCAATGCGTCACGGCCTTGGATTTGTGCCGGCCGGCGCGGCGGAAGCCGAGGCCGGCCAGCATGGTCTCGAAGCTGCCGGCGGCCCGCTCGTCGAGCGCGAATTCGACGAAGGCCGTGCCCGAGACCTGGGCGCGCGGCGGCAGCACCGGGGCCCCGGCCGCCGGCCGGCCCAGCCGGCGGCTCAGCTGGTCGAGCAGGAAGCGCAGCGAACGATGGCCGTCGATCGCCACCGCGCGCGCCGAACCGGCGCGGAACTGGTCGTTGAAGATTTCGAGCGATAGCGGACCGCCATAGCCGGTCGCCGCCAGCGCCTCCATGAAATCGACCAGCGGAAAATCGCCCTGGCCCGGGAAATTGCGATAGTGGCGGCTCCAGCTGAGGTAATCCATCTGCAGCATCGGCGCATCGGCGATCTGCACCAGGAAGATGCGGTCCGCCGGGATGGCGCGGATCGCACCCAGTTCGGTGCGGCGGGCGAGGATATGGAAGCTGTCGAGCACCAGCCCGACCGCGGGATGGTCGGCGCGCCGCACCGCCTCCCAGGCGTCACGGTAGTCGTTGATGTGCCGGCCCCAGGCCAGCGCCTCGAAGGCGATGCGCAGCCCGCGCTTGGCGGCGCGCTCGCCGAGTTCGCGCAGATCGGCCGCGGCGCGGTCGATCCCGCCCAGCGAGTCGGGTGCCACATTGCTGCACACCATCAGCAGATCGCAGCCCAGCTCCTGCATCAGGTCGAACTTGCGCTCGGCGCGGGCGAAGGCCCGGGCGCGGGCCGGCTCGGGCATGCCCTCGAAGTCGCGGAACGGCTGCAGGGTGACGATGTCGAGGCCAAGCTCGGCCGCGATGCGGCGCACGGCGGAAGGCGCGCCGCCGAAAGTCACCAGATCGTTCTCGAAGATCTCGACCGCGCCGAAGCGCGCAGCGGCGATCGCTTCAAGTTTCTCGTCCAGGGTGCCGCTCAGCGACACGGTCGCGATCGAGGGTTTCATGGTTTCACCCCTGATAGCCAAGAAGCCGCGGCAGCCACAGCACGGTGTCGGGCACGAAGGTGATGACGATCAAGGCGACGATCATCGCCCAGACGAAGGGCATGGCGTCGCGCACGATCGGCCTAAGCGGCGTGTCGGATATGCCCGAGGCGATGAACAGCAACAGCCCGTAGGGCGGAGTCACCAGCCCGATCATGACGTTGAACACCACCACCACGCCGAAATGCACCATGTCGATGCCCAACGCCTTGGCGGTCGGAATCAGGATCGGCACGATCACCAGAAGGATGGTGCTGCCTTCCAGCAGGCAGCCCAGCACCAGTAGGATCAGATTGACCGCGATCCAGAAGCCGAAGCGCGACAGCTCGTAGCCCGCCAGCAGATCGCGCACCACCGCCGGAATCTTCTCGACCGTGACCACGTAGTTGAACACCAAGGCTCCCGCGATCAGCATGCCGATCGAGGCGGTCGAGCGCGCCGCCGACAAGAGCGAATCGTAGGCCTGCGCGGGGCTCACGCTGCGGTAGAGCCAGGCCGAGATCAGGAAGGCATAGGCCGCCGCTACCGCCGCCGCCTCGGTGGGCGTGGTGATGCCGCTGTAGATGCCGCCCAGCAGGATCACCGGCATCATCAGCGCCGGAAAAGCCTCGGCGGTGATGCGCGGCCATTCGCGCCAGGGGATCGGCGGCTCGACCGGGAAGTTGCGGCGCTTGGCGATGATCGCGTTCATCGCCATCTGCGAGGCCGCCATCAACAGCCCCGGAATCAGCCCGCCCATGAACAGGAATCCGATCGAAGCGTCCGACACCAGCGCGAACAGCACCATCGGGATCGAGGGCGGGATGATCGGCCCGATCACCGCCGAGACGGCGGTGGTGGCGGCGGCGTAGGAGCGGGTGTATTTGCCGTCACGGGTCATCATGTCGATCATCACCCGCCCGGTACCGGCCAGGTCGGCGATAGCCGAGCCCGACATGCCGGCGAAGATCACGCTTTGGACGATGTTGACGTGAGCCAGCCCGCCGCGAAACCGTCCCACCAGCGCGTTGCAGAAGCGCAGCAGCCGGTCCGACATGCTGCCGACGTTCATCAGCTCGGCCGAGAGCAGGAACAAGGGCACCGCCAACAGCACCCAGGAGTTGTAGAGGCCGTTGAGCAACTGTTCGGCCGCGGTGCTGGGATCGAGCCCGGCCAGGAACAGGTACAGCACCGAACCCGCGATCATGGCGTGACCGATCGGCAGGCCCAAAAGCGACAGCCCGGCGATGGTCCACAGCGCCAGCGCGAACGGGCTGGTCAGGTTCATTGCCCGGCCTGGTCCGGCGCCGTCGCTTTTCCGCCCAAGAGCCCGCGCCGCACCAGCCAGGCATAGCGCGCGATCACGGCCAGCGCGAACACCGGAAAGATGGCGTAAAGCCAATCGAAACGGATGCGCAAATAGGTCGTGCGCTCGACCTTGAGGAAGGCGACGTAGTCGATCACCGCCGGAAACGACAGGCCGTAGAGCAGGATCAGCACCAGCCCCGCCAGCGCGGCACCCAGGCGCCGGACTCCCGCCGGCAGCAGGCTATAGACGATATCGAAGCGGATCTCGTCGGCTTCGCGCACCACGAACGCCGCCCCCCACAGCACGACATAGAGCCAGCAGATCATGCTGAGCTCGAACGCCCAGCCGGTCGGCCAGCCGAAGACATAGCGGAAGACGATCTGGCACATGAAGGCCAGGAACATCACCGCCAACAGCGCCACCGCCACATGCTCCGCCAAGCGGCGGAGCCATGCGGCGGCGGCGTGCGCGCCGGAAATCACCGGATGGCGTTGATGCGCTCGATCATGCCCTTGGGCCAGTCCTTGGCCATCTCGGATTCGAGATATTTCTTCTGGGCGAAGCTGCGGAAGGCGCCGACATCGGGGGCGTAGACCTCCTTGCCTTGCGCCTTGAAGAAGGCCACCGCGTCCTGCTCCTGGGCGTTGTACTTGGCGGCGCAGGCATCGAACGCCTTCTCCGCCGCGGCCGCGAACTTGGCCCGCTGGGCGGCGCTGAGCCCATCCCACGACTTGGCGGCGACCGCGCACATGTCGTAGCCGACGACGTGGCCGGTCAGCACGAACTGGCTGGTGACCTCGTGGAATTTCATCGTCCGGCTGAGCACCAGCGGGTTGTCCTGGCCGTCGATGGCGCCGGTCTGCAGCGCGGTGTAGACCTCGGCGAAGGCCACCGGCGTCGGATTGGCGCCGATCGACTGGCCAAGGAAGGCCCAGGCCTCGCCCGGCGGCATGCGCAGCTTCATGCCGGTCATGTCGGCCGGCGTGGCGATCTTCTTGCCCGGCTTGAGGTTGACCTGGCGGGTACCGAAGAACACCGGCGCCACCAGATGGATGCCAATCTTGTCCTTGACCTCCTTGATCATTTCCTGGCCGGCGGCGCTCTGGAAGGTTTTCTTGAGGTGATCGGAATCGCGGAACAGATAGGCCGAGGTCAGCAGCGACCAGGACGGCACCTGGCGCGAAATGTCGGCCGGGGAGAGATTGCACATTTCGAGATTGCCGCGCTGCAGCGCCACCAGCTCGGTGCCCTGGCGGAACAGGGTGTTGGCGAGATGTGGCTCGTAGTCGAAATCGTCCTTCATCGCATCGCCCAGCGCCTTGTAGGCCTCGGCGCGGATGTCCTGGTCGGTGAAGGCGGCCGAAAAGCGGAATTTCGGCTTGGCCGCCTGGGCGCGCGCGCCCAGCGACGATGCCGTCGCCGCCGCCGTCGCTCCGATGACGAAATCGCGACGCTTTAGTCCGGACATGATCTCCCCCTTTAATGGCTTTGCCCCGAATGCGGGCCAGTAGTTTCTAGGATTTCCCCCTCAAGTCAACCCGATGCCGTTTCGACGGTTTGCCGGCGGCGACGACAATGCTAGGGTCGGCTCAAATCAAGACGCTTTGGGAGGCGACGACGATGATGCGGGTATTGCTGGCCGCGGCGGCGGCGGTGCTGGTGGCCGGGTCGGCCTGGGCGCAGGCCTTTCCGACCAAGGCAGTGACGATGGTCGTGCCCTGGCCGGCGGGCGGATCGACCGACATCGCCATGCGCGCCCTGGCCGAGGCCTCGCAAAAGCATCTCGGCCAGCCGATCGTGATCGACAACAAGCCCGGCGCCAGCGGCACGCTGGGTCCCGCCACCATGGCCGCCACCGCCAAGCCCGACGGCTATACCGTGGCGCAGATGCCGATCACGGTCTTTCGCCTGCCCTACATGCAGAAGACCGTCTTCGATCCGGCCAAGGACTTCACCTATGTCATCCACATCACCGGCTACACCTTCGGCGTCGTGGTCAAGGCCGACAGCCCGCACAAGACCTTCCAGGACCTGATGACGTTCGCCAAGGACAATCCGGGCAAGGTGACCTATGCCACGCCCGGCGCCGGCACGTCCTTGCACATCACCATGGAGCAGATCGCGCTCAAGGGCGGATTCAAATGGACCCAGGTGCCCTTCCGCGGCGGCGCCGAGACCAGCGCCGCGGTGCTGGGCGGTCACGTCGTGGCGACGGCGGATTCGACCGGCTGGGCGCCGCTGGTCAACGCCGGCGAGCTGCGGCTGTTGGTGACCTGGGGCGCCACCCGCACCAAGAACTGGCCGGCCGTGCCGACCCTGCGCGAGACCGGCATCGACATGGTCTCGAACTCGCCCTTCGGCATCGCCGGCCCCAAGGGCATGGACCCCAAGGCGGTGCAGGTGCTGCACGACGCCTTCCGCAAGGGCATGCAGGAACCGTCCTATCTGGCGGCGATCGAGAAGCTGGACATGGCCAACGACTATATGAACACCGCCGACTACGCCAAATACGTCCTGGCCAAGATCGCCGAGGAAAAGGACATCATCGAGAAGCTGGGCCTGGCGCAGAAATAGGCGGGCGCGGCGGCCCGGCCGACCGCTTCCGGTGAAGGCCAACGATTTCCTCAGCGGCGCCGTGCTGGCGGCGCTGGGCCTGTTCTTCGTCGCCACCGGGAAGGATCTTGGCCTCGGCCGGCTGAACGATCCGGGTTCGGGCTTCCTGATCTTCTGGGTGGGCTGGGCGCTGACCGCGCTGGCGACGGGCATTCTCGGCCAAGCCTGGCGCGCGGCCGGCGACCTCGGCCTGGCCGCGGCCTGGCAAGGCGCCGATTGGCGCAAGCTCGGCTATGTGGTTGTGGTCCTGGCGCTGCATGCCTATGCGATGCCGGTCTTGGGCTTCGTCCTGGCGACCGCGGTCTTGATGGTGGTCTTGTTCAAGACCGTCGAGCCGCAGCCTTGGCCGACGGCGCTGATCGGCGCCGTGGCCAGCACCGGCTTGGCCTGGCTGCTGTTCGTCAAGGCGCTGGGCACGCAGCTGCCGGTGGGCGCGCTGGGCATCGGCTGATGGACCTCCTGTCCGACTTGGCGCTGGGCTTTTCGGTCGCGCTGCAGCCGATCAACCTGCTCTACTGTTTCCTCGGCGTCTTCATCGGCACGCTGATCGGCGTGCTGCCCGGCATCGGACCGGTGGCGGCGATGTCGTTGTTGCTGCCGGTGACTTTCTCGATCACGCCCGAGGCCGCGATCATCATGCTGGCCGGGATCTACTACGGCTCGATGTATGGCGGCTCGACCACCGCCATCCTGGTCAACATCCCGGGCGAGGCGGCCTCGGTGGTGACCTGCCTCGACGGCTATCAGATGGCGCGCCAGGGCCGCGCCGGTCCCGCGCTGGGCATCTCGGCCTTCGGTTCGTTCATCGCCGGCACGCTGGCGATCGTCGGCCTGATGTTCCTGGCGCCCAGCCTGGCGCGCTTCGCGGTCAAGTTCGGTCCGGCCGAGTATTTCAGCCTGATGGTGCTGGGGCTGTCGATCCTGGTCTATCTCTCGCACGGCTCGCTGCTCAAGGCGCTGGCCATGGCCGCGGTCGGGCTGGTGCTGGGGCTGATCGGCATCGACCAGATCAACGCCATGCCGCGGCTGACCTTCGGCCAGCTCGAACTGGTCGACGGGCTGGGGCTGGTGCCGCTGGTGATGGGGCTGTTCGGCGTGGCCGAGATCCTGGTCAATCTCGAACGGCGGGTGGTGCGCGAGGTGTTCGACACCAAGCTGGGTTCGCTCTTGCCGACGCGCCAGGACTGGCGGGAAAGCGCGGCACCGATCGCGCGCGGCTCGGTGCTGGGATTCCTGCTCGGCATCCTGCCCGGCGGCGGCGCGGTGCTGTCCTCGTTCATTTCCTATGCGATGGAAAAACGCCTGGCGCGCGCCCCCGAGAGCTTCGGCAAGGGCGCCATCGCCGGCGTCGCCGGGCCCGAATCCGCCAACAACGCCGCCGCCGGCGGCGGCTTTATCCCGTTGATGACGCTGGGCATCCCGCCCAACGTGGTGATGGCGCTGCTGCTGGGCGCGTTCATCGTCCACGGGCTGCAGCCCGGGCCGCTCTTGATCGTGCAGAAGCCCGACCTGTTCTGGGGCATCGTCGCCAGCATGTACATTGGCAACGTCATGCTGCTGGTGCTGAACCTGCCGCTGATCGGCATCTGGGTGCAGGTGCTGCGCGTGCCCTACGCCATCCTGTTCCCGCTGATCCTGTTGTTCTGCATCATCGGCGTCTACAGCGTGTCGAACGCCATCTTCGACATCTATCTGATGCTGGGCTTCGGCGTGCTGGGCTATGTCATGAAAAAGATCGGCTACGAGCCGGCGCCCTTGGTGCTGGCCTTCGTGCTGGGGCCGCTGCTGGAAAACAATCTGCGCAAGGCGCTGATCCTGTCGCAGGGCGAGTTCGCCACATTCGTCACCCGCCCGATCTCGGCGGTCTGCCTGGCGATCGCCTTTGTCTTGCTGATCTCGCCCTTGCTGCCGCGCTTGCGCCAACGGCGCGAGGAACTGGCCAAGGAGGAGTAGGCGCAGCCGTCCAGTCGAAGGAGGAAGAAGCTGCGTTATCATTTCAGTGCCCAAGTCTGGCGCTATTCCGGCCAGGCGGCTTGGCATTTCGCCACCTTGCCCAAGACGCTGTCGCGGCGCATCGCCGGCTTTGCGCCCAGGCTGGGGCCGTTCGGCGCGCTGCCGGTGCGGGCGGCGATCGGCCGCGCGCACTGGCGGACGTCGATCTTTCCCGACCGCAAGGCCGGCGCCTATCTGCTGCCGATCAAGGCCGAGGTCCGCAAGACCGCCGGCATCGGCGCCGGCGATCGGGTACGCATTCGGCTGGAATTGGATTTATGATGCGCCGGCCGCCGGGGAGGGGCGCGCAGGCATCATGACCGCGATCGCTTTCGATGGCCGTTGCACCTGCGGCCAGGTGCGCTATCGCCTGACCGGCCGGCCGCTGTTCGTGCATTGCTGCCATTGCCGCTGGTGCCAGCGCGAAACCGGCTCGGCCTTCGTGCTCAATGCCATGATCGAGGCCGATCGGGTGACGATAGTGGCGGGCGAACCCGAGATCGTGCTGACGCCGACGCTGAGCGGCAAGGGCCAGAAGATCGCGCGCTGTCCGAGCTGCCGCGTGGCGCTGTGGAGCAACTACGCCGGCGCCGGCGACGCCGTTCGCTTCGTCCGCGTCGGCACGCTCGACAACCCCGACGCCCTGCCACCCGACATCCACATCTACACCCGGTCCAAGCAGCCCTGGGTGATCCTGCCGCCGGGCGTGCCGGCGGTGCCGGAATATTACGACCGCGAGAAATATTGGCCCGCCGACAGCCTGGCACGAAGGCGGGCATTGGCGGGACGATGAGTTGCGAGCACGGAGAGAGTTCATGAGCCCGATTCCGATCCGTACGACAGCCATCGCGGCGTTCTTGGCCCTGACCGCCTGCGCCGATGCGCCGCCGCCCGCAGCGCCGCCGGCGCCCAGCGCGGCGCAGCGACCACAGCCGGTCGACCTCGCCGTCGACCGTCCCGAACTCATGCAGTGGATCGCCTCCTATCCCGCGCTGGGCGGGCCCGAGCCGCGCATCGAGCGCGTCTTCATGGCCCAGACCATCCGCCGCATCGCGCCGGGGAGCGGCGTCTCGGACGAGGCCGCGGTGCTGGAATACAGCTATCGCCGCTCGGGCTCGGGGCTCGATCTGATGGAGCGGCGGACGCTGGGCAAGACGCTGTGGCGGCCGCAGCGCGATGCCCATAGCGCTTCGGAATACGACGAACGCGCCGAATTTGCCTTGGCCTTGGCCGGCCTCAGCCCTTTGGGCGCGAAGGTGCGGCGCTTCACCACCCCCAGCAACGCCATGAACGAGTCCGGCTACGTTCTGCAGGAGGTGCGGCGGGCCGACGGATTCTTGTTTCCGCTTGCGGTCGGCAATCGCCTTGTCGCCGAATTCGCCACCCGCGGGTCGGACGGCAAGACCTACATCCAGGATCTGAATTACAGCGTGCGCGAACGCCGCATCGGCTATGTCGCCGAGGGCATCGCCGTCGACGGCGACATTTTCGAGGTCGAGGCCAACAGCTTCACCCGCGATGCCGCCAGCGGTCGGGTGCTGGTTCGCGCTAACAGCCGCCAGTTCTTCGCCGTGGCCGGCAATGCGGTGATCGCCCGCGACATCGTCGAGGAATATTTCAACGACCAGGGGACGGTGCAGATCGAGGTGCGGCGCAAGGACGTGCCGATCTATTTCGTCTTCGGGCGCGAAAGCGGCACGGCGCGCGCCGAGGCCGATCGCTTCGGCTCAGGGTTGAATCGCTTCATCGCCGCCTTCGCCGAGGAGCAATTCAGACCGATCCTCGAATTGGCGGCGCTGGGCGCGGCAACGCGTCCGGCGGCACCTGTGCCCGCTCCGGCCCTGGCCCAGGCGACGCCCGGTCAGGCCCAGCCCTGCGAAAAGACCGCCGGCGGCGCCGTCGCCAACGCCCTGCTGGGCGCGGGTTTCGCGGCGATTATGGGCGGCGGCCGCAACGACATGCTTTCTGCCGCTGGCAACAACGCGGTGCGCTATTTCAATCGGCCAGGATGTTAATAGCAAAAATGCTCAATTATTAATCATATAACCCCTCTGCATCTTAATGTGAGTAATTTTTGAGCATATTATTGGATGGACCCCGAACTCCCGCTGAGACGGCGGCGCCTCCTAACACCTTATATAGGCGGGCATTTTTCACCCTGGCCAGGGTCGGCATCCGACTTGGCCCGCTTGTTGCTGTAGCACCCCCGGTTCGGCATCCGCCGGGCCCGGGCGCGTAATACGGAGGCAACAGGTCATGGTGAAGTTCGGGGATAAGATCGCGCGTCTCGGCGTGATTGGCGCTTTGGCGGCGGGCTTGGGTGCAGCCCAACCGGCGCTGGCCCAAGGCACGATCAAGGTCGGCGTGCTGCATTCGCTGTCGGGAACGATGGCGATCAGCGAGACCACGCTCAAGGACACCATCTTGATGATGGTCGACGACGTCAATCGCAAGGGCGGGCTTCTGGGCAAGAAGGTCGAGGCGGTGGTGGTCGACCCGGCGTCGAACTGGCCGCTGTTCGCCGAAAAGGCGCGCGAGCTTCTGGCCAAGGAGAAGGTCGCGGCGGTGTTCGGCTGCTGGACCTCGGTCTCGCGCAAATCGGTGCTGCCGGTGTTCGAGGAGCTCAACGGGCTGCTGTTCTATCCGGTGCAATACGAAGGCGAGGAAAGCTCGCGCAACGTGTTCTACACCGGCGCCGCGCCCAACCAGCAGGCCATCCCGGCGGTCGAATACCTGATGAGCAAGGACGGCGGCGAGGTCAAGCGCTGGGTGCTGGCCGGCACCGACTACGTCTACCCGCGCACCACCAACAAGATCCTCGAGGCCTTCCTCAAGGCCAAGGGCGTCAAGCCCGAGGACATCATGATCAACTACACGCCCTTCGGCCATTCCGACTGGCAGACCATCGTCGCCGACATCAAGAAATTCGCTTCGGCCGGCAAGAAGACCGCGGTGGTGTCGACCATCAACGGTGACGCCAACGTGCCGTTCTACAAGGAACTGGCCAATGCCGGCATCAAGGCCACCGACATCCCGGTGGTGGCGTTCTCGGTCGGCGAAGAGGAACTGGCCGGGATCGACACCAGGAACCTGGTCGGCCACCTCGCCGCCTGGAACTACTTCCAATCGGTCAAGAACGCCGACAACTCCGCCTTCATCAAGCAGTGGCAGAGCTTCATCAAGAACCCCAAGCGCGTCACCAACGATCCGATGGAAGCGCACTATATCGGCTTCAAGATGTGGACCCAGGCAGTGCAGCAGGCTGGCAGCGTCGAAGTCGACGCCGTGCGCCAAGCGATGTATGGCCAGAAGGTGGCGGCACCCTCGGGCTTCGTCGCCGCCATGAACACCAACCATCACCTCTCGAAGCCGGTGATGATCGGCGAGATCCGCGGCGACGGCCAGTTCGACATCGTCTGGCAGACCAAGGGTGCGATCAAGGCCGATGCCTGGAGCCCGTTCATTCCCGAAAGCTCCAAGCTGGTGGCCGATTGGTCGTACCCCTGGGTTTGCGGCAACTGCACCGCGCCCAAGTTCAAGAGCTTGGCCAACTGAAAGCGCCCTTGGTTGGACAAGCGTGCGACCGCCTCCATCCGCTCCGGCGGGTGGAGGCGGCGCCGTAACCGACGGTCATGATCGTGATGTTTCGCTTCCTGGCCTGCCTGTGGTTTTTGCTGGCGGCCCCCGCCTTTGCCGACCCGCTGGCCGATCTGATCCCAAAGCTGGGTCGGGGCGGGTTCGCCGACAAGGCCGAAGTCGCAGCCGAACTGGGGGCGCTGGGCGATGGGAGGGCCATTGCCGCCTTGCGCGCCTTGGCCGATGGGAAGTTGGTCACCCGCGCCGACGGCTCGGTCGCCATCGCCGAGCCTGCGGGCGAGGGGGTCAAGCTTGCCCATCCGCTGACCGGCGCCGATCTCGGAACTTCCGCGGCCGATACGGTCGAGCGCATCCGCATCAACAACCGCCTGCGCGCGGCCATCGCCGCCGCTTTGGGCGCGCTGCAGATCTTCAGCCCCAATCCCGAGGAACGCCTGGCCGCCGCGCGCGAGGCCGCCAAGGCGCCGACGCCGGAACTGGCGCTGGCCTTGGACAAGGCGCTGGCGGCCGAGACCGTGCCGGCGGTGCGGGCGGCGCTGCGTTCGGCGCAGGCGGCGGTGCAGCTTTCGGTCGGCACGATCGAGCAGCGCATCCGCGCGGTCGAGGCCTTGTCCGCCGCGACCGATCCGCAAGTGCGCAATCTCTTGCGCCAGGTCGCGCAGGCGGCCGAGGCGCCGGCCGAGCTGCGCGCCGCCGCCGAAACCGCCCTGCGCTCGATCGAGCGCCGGCTGCAGCTTGCCGGCCTGGCCGAGATCCTGTTCCAGGGCGTGTCGCTCGGCTCGGTCTTGCTGCTGGCGGCGATCGGCCTGGCCATCACCTTCGGCGTCATGGGCGTGATCAACATGGCCCATGGCGAGATGATCATGATCGGCGCCTACACCGCCTTCGTCGTGCAGGAGATCTTCCGCGCCTACCTGCCGCCGGACGCGGTCGATCTCTATTTGCCGGCGGCGGTGCCGGCGGCGTTCCTGGCCGCGGCGCTGGTCGGCATCGCGCTCGAGCGCGGCGTGATCCGCTTTCTTTACGGCCGGGCGCTGGAGACGCTGCTGGCGACCTGGGGCATCAGCCTGATGTTGCAGCAGGCGGTGCGGTCGGTGTTCGGCGCCCCCAACAAGGAGGTCGCCAACCCGGCCTGGATGACCGGCGGTTTCGAGCCGGTGGGCGGCTTCTTCGTCGCCTATAACCGGCTAGCGATTGTCGTCTTCTGCTTTCTGGTCCTGGGCGCGATCGCGCTGATCCTGCGCCGCACCGCCTTCGGACTGCATGTCCGCGCCGTCACCCAGAACCGCGACATGGCCAAGGCGATGGGCATTCCGGTGGCGCGGATCGACGCCCTGACCTTCGGCCTGGGATCGGGCATCGCCGGCATGGCCGGGGTCGCGCTCAGCCAGATCGGCAATGTCAGCCCCAATCTCGGCCAGATCTACATCGTCGACAGCTTCATGGTGGTGGTGTTCGGCGGCGTCGGCTCGCTGCTGGGCACGCTGGCGGGGGCGATGACCCTGGGCGTGATCAACAAGCTGCTCGAACCGGTGGCCGGCGCGGTGCTGGGCAAGATCGTGGTGCTGGCGGCGATCATCGTCTTCATCCAGCGCCGCCCGCGCGGCCTGTTCGCGCCGCGCGGTCGCGCGGCCGAGGGCTGAGATGGGTGCGCTGCTTACTCCACGCGGCTGGTGGGCGCTGATCGGCAGCGGCCTGATCGCCGCCGTCGGCGTGCCGCTGGCCAATCTTCTGCCCGCGCCGGGTTCAGCGCTGCATCTGCCCGACTACATGGTGCCGCTTCTCGGCAAATACGCCTGCTTCGCCATCCTGGCGCTGAGCCTCGATCTGGTCTGGGGCTATGCCGGCATCCTCAGCCTGGGCCATGGCGCCTTTTTCGCTCTCGGCGGCTATTGCATGGGCATGCACCTCATGCGCCAGATCGGCCCGCGCGGGGTCTATGGCCATCCCGTGCTGCCCGATTTCATGGTGTTCCTGAACTGGAAAGAACTGCCCTGGTATTGGCAGGGCTTCGATCAGTTCTGGTTCGCGGCGCTGATGGCGATGCTGGTGCCGGGCGCGCTGGCGTTGGCTTTCGGTTACTTCGCCTTCCGCTCGCGCGTCACCGGGGTCTATCTCTCGATCATCACCCAGGCGCTGACTTTCGCGCTCTTGCTGGCCTTCTTCCGCAACGACATGGGCTTCGGCGGCAATAACGGCCTGACCGACTTCAAGGACATTCTTGGCTTTCCGGTGCAGGCGCGCGCGACGCGGCTTGGGCTGTTCGTGGCCTCGGTCGCGGCGCTGGGGGCAAGTTTCCTGATCTGCCGGCTTGTGGTGGCCTCGAAGCTGGGTCGCGTGCTGCTGGCGATCCGCGACGCCGAAAGCCGGGTGCGCTTCCTGGGCTATTCGGTCACCAACGCCAAGCTGTTCGCCTTCGTGCTGTCGGCGACGATGGCCGGGGTGGCGGGGGCGCTCTACGTGCCGCAGGTCGGCATCATCAACCCCTCCGAATTCTCGCCCGCCAACTCGATCGAGATCGCGATCTGGGTCGCGGTCGGCGGCCGTGGCACGCTGATCGGCGCGGTGGCCGGGGCCGGCCTGGTCAACGGCGCCAAGTCCTGGCTGACCGGAGTCGCGCCCGAGCTTTGGCTGTTCGCGCTCGGCGCCTTGTTCGTGGTGGTGACCCTGTTCCTGCCGCGCGGCATCGTCGGTCTCGCCGCCAGGTGGAAGGCGCGCGAGCCATGATCGACGACCGCTCCGGCCGTTTGTCCGATGCGCTGCTTTATCTCGACGGCGTGAGCGTAAGTTTCGACGGATTCAAGGCCTTGAACGCGCTGTCGCTGATCGTCGGCCAGGGCGAGTTGCGCACCGTCATCGGCCCCAACGGCGCCGGCAAGACGACGATGATGGACGTCATCACCGGCCGCACAAGGCCCGATGCCGGGGCGGCGCTGTTCGACGGAAGGCACGATCTGACGCGGCTGGACGAAGCGGCGATCGCCAATCTCGGCATCGGCCGCAAGTTCCAGCGCCCGACCGTGTTCGAAAACCTGAGCGTGTTCGAGAACCTGGAATTGGCGTTGAAGGCGCCGCGCGGGGTTTTCGCCGGGCTTGGATTCCGTTTGGGTGGCGGCGAGGCGCGGCGGATCGAGGACATATTGGTTCAGGTCGGTTTGGCCGAGCGGCGCCACCAGCAGGCCGGCGCGCTCAGCCACGGCCAGAAGCAATGGCTCGAGATCGGCATGCTGCTGGTACAGGACGCACGGCTGCTGCTGCTGGACGAACCGGTGGCCGGCATGACCGATGCCGAGACCGAGGCCACCGCCGGCCTGCTGCGCGCCATCGCCGGCGAGCGCACGGTGGTGGTGGTCGAGCACGACATGGAATTCGTCCGCGGCCTGGGCTGTCCGGTGACGGTGCTGCACGAGGGTTCGGTGTTGGCCGAAGGCTCGCTCGACAAGGTCCAGGCCGATCCGCGCGTGATCGACGTCTATCTGGGACGTTGACATGTTGGCGGCGGAATCGATCGACCTGTTCTACGGCGCCAGCCAGGCGCTGCGCCGGGTTTCGGTCGCGGCCGAGCCCGGCAAGATCGCCTGCGTGCTGGGCCGCAACGGCGTCGGCAAGACCAGCCTGATCCGCGCCATCGCCGGACTCGAACCGGTGGCAGGCGGGCGGGTGCGCTGGCAAGGCGAGGACGTGACCATGCTGCCGCCGCATCTGCGGGCGCGGCGCGGTTTCGCGCTGGTGCCGCAGGGCCGCGAGATCTTTCCCCGCCTCACCGTGCGCGAGAACCTCGAAACCGGTTTCGCGCCGCTGCCGCGGTCGCAGCGCTTCATTCCCGACGACATTTTCGCGCTGTTCCCGGTGCTGTGGGACATGATGAGGCGTCGGGGCGGCGACCTCTCGGGCGGCCAACAGCAGCAGTTGGCGATCGCGCGGGCGCTGGTGACGCGGCCCAAGCTTCTGATCCTCGACGAGCCGACCGAGGGCATCCAGCCCTCGATCATCCGCGACATCGCCAAGGTGCTGCGGCTGCTGGCGGGGCGTGGCGAGATGGCGATCCTGCTGGTCGAGCAATACCTCGACTTCGCCCGCTCGCTGTCGGATCATGCCTTCGTGATGGATCGCGGCGAGGTGGTGTTGGCGGGCGCCTGGCCGGATCTGGCCGAGGCCGAGCTGCGCCGCCATCTGACGGTGTGACGTGAACGTGGCGATAGCGCAGGGCTTGGGCTTGGCGGCGCCGCAGCGCGGCGACGGTGCGGCCGATCTGTCCTTCGTCGCGGCGGACGGCGTCACCCGCCTGGGCCGGCTTTATCAGCGCGCGCCCTGCCGCGTGTTGTTCCCCAGGCCCGAACCCGACGAGCCGATGACGGCGGTGACGATCACCACCTCGGGCGGCATCGCCGGCGGCGACCGGCTGTCGATCGCGATCGCGGCCGAGTCGGGCGCCCAGGCCCTGGTCGCAAGCCAAGCGGCGGAGAAGATCTATCGCTCGGACGGCAGCGTGGCGCGGCTGCGGGTCGAGATCGCGGTGGCGCCGGGGGCGGCGCTGGAATACCTGCCGCAAGACACCATCCTGTTCGATCGCGCGCGGCTGGAACGCGAGACCGAGCTTGCCATCGAGCCGGGCGGACGGCTCTTGGCCTGTGACATGGTGGTGTTCGGCCGCCGCGCCCGGGGCGAGCGGTTCGATGACGGCGAATTCCGCGATCGCTGGACGCTCAACCGCGCGGGCCGGATGGCCTGGGCCGAGCGCGGTCGGATCGCCGGTGGGGATCGGGCGTTCGATCACCCCGGCGGGCTGGGCGGGGCCGCTGCCATGGCACTAGTGCTGTACGCCGGCGAGGATGCCGAGGCCGGCCTCGATCCGGCGCGGGTGCTGATCGAGCGCGCGGGCGTGCGCGGCGGCGCGACGCTGATGGGCGATCTGCTGCTGGCGCGGCTGTTCGATCCCGATCCCGCGCGACTGCGCTTGGCGCTGGCGGATTTGGTGGCGGGCCTGCGTGCCGCGCTGTTGGGGCGACCGGCGCGACCGCCGCGCTTGTGGCAATGCTGAGGAGCCGGTCATGAACCTGACCCCGCGCGAGAAGGACAAGCTGCTGGTGGCGATGGCGGCGACGGTGGCGCGACGCCGGATGGAACGCGGCGTCAAGCTCAACCATCCCGAGGCGGTGGCGCTGATCGCCGATTTCGTGGTCGAGGGCGCGCGCGACGGCAAGGGCGTGGCCGAGCTGATGCGCGACGGCGCCAGCGTGCTGCGGCGCGATCAGGTGATGGAGGGGGTGGCAGAGATGATCCACGACATCCAGGTCGAGGCGACCTTTCCCGATGGCACCAAGCTGGTGACCGTCCACAACCCGATCCGCTGAGGCTGCCGTGATCCCGGGCGAATACGCCATTGTGGCGGGCGAGATCGAGCTCAACGCCGGGCGCGACCGCGTCACGCTCGAAGTGGCCAATCGCGGCGACCGGCCGATCCAGGTCGGCAGCCACTACCACTTCTTCGAGACCAATCCGGCGCTGGCTTTCGATCGCGCCCGCGCCCGCGGCATGCGGCTCGACATCCCGGCCGGCACCGCGGTGCGCTTCGAGCCCGGGCAGAGCCGCAGCGTGACCCTGGTCGCCTTCGCCGGCGCGCGCCGGGTGCACGGCTTCCGCGGCGCGATCGAGGGGGCGGTGTGATGGCCAAGCTTTCGCGCGCCGCCTATGCCGGCATGTACGGCCCCACGGTCGGCGACAAGGTCAGATTGGCCGACACCGAGCTGTGGATCGAGGTCGAGGCCGACCGCACCCAGCCGGGCGAGGAGGTCAAGTTCGGCGGCGGCAAGGTGATCCGCGACGGCATGGGCCAAAGCCAGCGCACCAACGCCCAAGGCGCCGTGGACACGGTCATCACCAACGCCCTGATCCTCGATCACTGGGGCGTGGTCAAGGCCGATATCGGCCTCAAGGCCGGGCGCATCGCCGCCATCGGCAAGGCCGGCAATCCCGACATCCAGCCCGGGGTCGACATCGTCATCGGCCCCGGCACCGAAATCGTCGCCGGCGAAGGCCGCATCGTCACCGCCGGCGGGATCGATTCCCACATCCACTTCATCAGCCCGCAGCAGATCGAGGAGGCGCTGTGCTCGGGCGTCACCACCATGATCGGCGGCGGCACCGGGCCGGCCGCCGGCACCTCGGCCACCACCTGCACGCCGGGGCCGTTCCATCTCATGCGCATGCTGCAGGCGCTCGAGGCTTTTCCGATGAATTTCGGCCTGCTCGGCAAGGGCAACGCCGCCACGCCCGCGGCGCTGGAGGAGCAGATCCGCGCCGGCGCCTGCGGCCTCAAGCTGCACGAGGATTGGGGCACCACGCCGCAGGCGATCCGCAACTGCCTGGCGGTGGCCGATCGCTTCGATGTCCAGGTCGCGATCCATTCCGACACCCTCAACGAATCCGGTTTCGTCGAGGACACCGTCGCCGCTTTCGAGGGCCGCACCATCCACGCCTTCCATACCGAAGGCGCCGGCGGCGGCCACGCCCCCGACATCATCAAGCTGTGCGGCGAGCGCAACGTGCTGCCGTCATCGACCAATCCGACCCGGCCCTACACCGTCAACACCGTCGACGAGCATCTCGACATGCTGATGGTGTGCCACCATCTCGATGCGCGCATTCCCGAGGACGTGGCCTTCGCCGAGAGTCGCATCCGTAAGGAGACCATCGCCGCCGAAGACATGCTGCACGATCTCGGCGCGATGGCGATGATGTCCTCCGACAGCCAGGCCATGGGCCGGGTCGGCGAGGTGGTGATCCGCACCTGGCAGACCGCCGACAAGATGAAGCGCCAGCGCGGGCGGCTGGAAGGCGAGCGCGGCGCCAACGACAACCTTCGCGCCCGGCGCTATATCGCCAAATACACCATCAATCCGGCAATCGCCCACGGCATTGCCCACGAAGTCGGTTCGATCGCGGTCGGCAAGCTGGCCGATCTGGTGGTCTGGCAGCCGGCCTTTTTCGGGGTCAAGCCCGAACTGGTGCTGAAGGGCGGCTCGATCGCCGCCGCGCCGATGGGCGATCCCAACGCCTCGATCCCGACCCCGCAGCCGGTGCATTACCGGCCGATGTTCGCCGCCTTCGGCCGCAACCGGCTAGAAAGTGCGGTGACTTTCGTCAGCCGCGCCGGTCTCGAAGCCGAGATCGCCGAGCGCTTCGGACTCGAGCGGCGGCTGGTGGCGGTCGCCAACACCCGCGGCGGCATCTCCAAGGCCGACATGGTGCTGAACGACGCCATGCCGCGGATCGAGGTCGATCCCGAGACCTATGTCGTCCGCGCCGACGGCCAGGTGCTGAGCTGCGAGCCGGCCAAGACGCTGCCGATGGCGCAGCGCTATTTTCTGTTCTGATGCGCCGCGCCCTCGCCATCCACACCGCCGGGCAATGGCCGCGCGATCGCCGTGTCGATCGCGCCGTGCTGGCGTGGGACGACCGTCACCGCCGGCGCATCCGCCTGGTGGGCGAGGGTGGCACGGCGGTACTGCTCGATCTGGCCGAAGCGCGGGTGCTGGCCGATGGCGACGGACTCGAGCTGGAGGACGGCGGCTATTTCGAAATCGTCGCCGCGGCCGAGAAGCTGATCGAGATCACCGCAGCCGATGGCCACGCGCTGGCGCGGCTGGCCTGGCATATCGGCAATCGCCATCTTGCCGCCGAGATCCTGGAAGATCGGATTCTGATCCGCGACGATCATGTCATCGCCGACATGCTGGAAGGGCTGGGCGCGCGCCTGCGCCGCGTCGAGCGCCCCTTCCGGCCCGAATCCGGCGCCTATGCCGGGCGCCACGATCATGGCCATGACCATGACCATTGATCCCGGCGCGCTTTACCGCCTGATGGCGTGGCTGTCGCCTGCATATCCGGTCGGTGGCTTCAGCTACAGCCATGGCCTCGAATTCGCGGTCGAACACGGTTTGGTCAAGGACCGCATCGGGCTGGTCGATTGGATCGGCTGGATCTTGGAGCGCGGCGCGGGTCATGCCGATGGCGTGCTGTTCGCCCGTGCCCATGAAGCGGCATCGATAGAAGACTGGGCGGAATTGGATGCCATCGCCGATCTGGCCCAGGCCTTGCGGGGCAGCGCCGAGACCGCGCTCGAATCCCGCCAGCAGGGCGAGGCCTTCCTGTCCGTCACGCGCCGGGCTTGGCCTGATGCCGTGCTTGAGTCCTGGACCCAGCGCCGCGGCGAGAACGAGACTGCGCTGTGCGTGGCGGTGGCGCTGGCCGCCGCCACCGCCGGGATTCCGGTCGCGGCGGCGCTGGGCGCCTATCTTCAGGCCTTTGCCGCCAACCTGGTCTCGGCCGGGGTAAGGCTGATCCCGCTCGGTCAGACCGACGGCCAGTTGGCGCTGGCCGAGCTGGCCGAGACCGTGGCCGAGACCGCGCGCCACGCCCTCTCTTGTCCGCTCGACCGACTCGGCACCGCGGCGGCAGGGGTCGATTGGACATCGATGCGTCACGAAACCCAATACACGAGGTTGTTCCGATCATGAGCGTCAACGGACCCTTGCGCGTCGGCGTCGGCGGCCCGGTCGGTTCGGGCAAGACCGCGCTGGTCGACCGGCTGTGCAAGCACCTGCGCGAGCGCTATCGCATCGCCGTCGTCACCAACGACATCTACACCAAGGAAGACGCGCAGTTCCTGACCCGCTCGGGGGCGTTGGCGCCCGAGCGCATCCTCGGCGTCGAGACCGGCGGCTGTCCGCACACCGCCATCCGCGAGGACGCCTCGATCAACCTGGCGGCGGTGGCCGAGCTGCGCAAGCGCTTCACCGATCTCGAACTGGTGTTCGTCGAATCCGGCGGCGACAATCTGGCGGCGACCTTCAGTCCCGAACTGGCGGACATCACGCTTTATGTCATCGACGTCGCCGCCGGCGACAAGATCCCGCGCAAGGGCGGACCCGGAATCACGCGCTCGGATCTGCTGATCATCAACAAGATCGATCTCGCGCCCCTGGTCGGCGCCAGCCTCGAAGTGATGGACCGCGACGCAAGGCGCATGCGCGGCGAGCGGCCGTTCCTGTTCAGCCAGCTCAAGGACAATCGCGGCGTCACCGAGATCGCCGATTTCATCGTCGCCGCCGGCGGGCTGCCGGCGCGCCCGTCTCTCGCCCAAGGAGCCCAGTCATGATGCGTTGGTCGATTCCCGCCCTGATCCTGAATCCGGGACTGGCCATGGCCCACCTCGCCGCCGAGCACGGCGCGCAGGCCGATCACGTTCACGGGCTGTGGGAGAACAGCTACCTGCTGCTGGCGATCGGGGCGGTGTTGGCGATCGTGCTCGGCCGCTCGGCGCTGGTGGCGCGGCGCAAGGATTAGCTGACCTCCGGCAAGGCGATGCCGTTGATCTCGGCGGTCGATTTGCCCTGTGCCACAGCCGCCGTCATCTGCGATTCCCGGGCTTCGATCTTGCGCACTTCGGCCAGGACCTGATCGAGCCGTTCGAGCGGCACCACGGTCACGCCGTCGTCGTCGCCCAGGACCAGATCGCCTGGCCGCACGGCGACGCCGCCGACGCTGACCGGTCCGTCGATGGTGCCGCCGAAGCCCTTGTGCGGGCCGCGCGGCACCGTGCCGCGCACAAAAGCGGCGAAACCGAGTTCGCGCAGCGCCGCTGCATCGCGCGTGGCGCCGTCGATCACCACCCCGGCCAGGCCGCGGGCGATGGCGCAGCGGGTCATGATCTCGCCCCAGATCGCGGTGTCGACATGGCCGCGCCCATCCACCACCAGCACTTCGCCCGGCCGCGCCAAGGCCAGGGCGGCGTGCACCGTGCCGTTGTCGCCGACCATGGTCTCGACCGTGCGCGCCTGGGCGCAGAGTCGCAGGCCCGTCCTGATCGGCTTGATCGCCGCCGCCATGACTTGGCTGCGATTCATGGCATCGCCCGCCACCGCCGGCTGCACGTCCCGCCAGGCCGACAGTTCGGCCGCGGACAGCACGCGGAAATCGGCCTTGCGGCGGAGCATGGGCATGGCGGGTATCCTCTCGGCTCAGGGTGCGGTCGGCTCGATCGCCAATCCGAATTGCTCGGCGCCATGGCAAAGCCGTTCCCACAGATCGCGCGCGAAGCTTCGGCTGACATAGATGTCCCAGGTGTCGGAATCGAGGCGATGGATCGCGACCCCCATGTGATGCAGTGCGGTGACGGCGACGGCACCTATTGCGAAAACTTGGGGATGGAAATCAACCGCGCAGCCCTGGGCCAAAAGCGTTGCCGCCATCGGCCCGCCGGCGCGGATCGCGCAACGCGACGAACCCAGCTCCTCGACCGCCCAGCGCGTTCGGTTCAACTCGGCCAGTACCGCCAGTGTCCGTGCCGCCGCGCCGACCGGCATGATCGTAAGCCAGCGGCCGGGCCCGATCCAAAGCAGGGTGCCCGATCCCGACACGGCCGAGCGGCCCATGGCGGGAAGGGCCGCGCCCAGCGCGTCGGCCGGCGCTTTGTCATCGCCCGGACCCAATCGCACGATTTGGATCGCCGCCAGCGGCCAACGCTGGCGCAGGCGCACGCCGACCCGTTCGCCGCCCGGGCGCGCGATCACCGTTCCCAGCGCCGAGGTCTCAGCCATTCTGGCGCGCTCCTTCGGGATCGTGGAAATGCGGGTCGACCACTCGCACCGGGACTTCGCCACCGGTCAAAGGCGTGGCGGCGATCAGGATCCCGCCTTGCCGCTCGAGGCCACCCTTGACCAGCGCCAAAGCCACGGGATGACCGAGGGTCGGGCTATAGGTGACAGAGGTGACATGGCCCAGCATCGGCACCGGTGGCCGCGTGCCCGCGGCTTCGATCAGTTGCGAGCCCGAACGAATCGGCGTCGTGCCGTCGAGCGGGACCAGGCCGACCAGTGTCGGCCGCTCGGGGCTGCGCAGTGCCGGCCGTGCCAACAGGCGGCTGCCGAGAAATTGCTTTTTCCGACTAACCAGCTTGTCGAGGCCGAGATCATAAGGCGTGGTCTGGCCGTTGAGTTCGGGACCGGCGACGTGGCCTTTTTCGATCCGCAGTGCCGCCATCGCCTCGGTGCCGAAGGGAGCGATGTCGTGCGCGGCCCCGGCGGCCAGCAAAGCTTCCCATACCGCAACGCCGGAATCGGCCGGAGCCCCGATCTCGTAGGCCAACTCGCCGGAATAGCTAAGTCGAAAGACGGTGACGGCGACGCCGGCGATCCTGCCTCGGCGTACACCCAGTGGCGGCAGGCCGGTGGGCGAGACATCGACGCCTTCCAGCGCGCGCGCCAGCACGGCGCGGCTGTCCGGACCCGACAACGCCATCTGCGCCCATTGATCGGTCACGGAAGTCGCCGCCACCCGCAATTCGGGCCAGTCGACCTGCAACAGGCGCTCGATCAGCGCCATCACCTTGGCGGCGTTGACGGTGGTCGTGGTCAGCAGATAGCGCTCGGGCGCAAGATGGGCGACGGTGCCGTCGTCCATCACCATGCCGTCCTCGCGCAGCATCAAGCCATAGCGTGCCTTGTCCACCGGCAGGCTGCGCATGGCGTTGCAATAAAGGCGGTCGATCAGCTCGCCGGCGTCGGGACCTTCGAGCGCAATCTTGCCCAAGGTCGAGACGTCGACCAGCCCGACCTTCTCGCGCACCTGCTTGGTCTCTCGGACCCATGCGTCGCGGAAACTTTCGCCCGGGCGCGGATAGGCGCGCGGCCGCAGCCACTGGCCGGCCTCGACCATGATCGCGCCGCGGGCGACATGCCAATCGTGCAGCGGCGTGAGGCGGATCGGATCGAAACGCTTGCCGACCGCCTCGCCGACCACGGCACCGAGCGCGATCGGCGTGTAGGGTGGGCGGAAGGTGGTGGTGCCGACCGCGGGGATCGGCAGGCCGCGCAGATCGGCCATCAGCGCCAGGCCGGCGACATTCGAGGTCTTGCCCTGGTCGGTGCCCATGCCGAGCGTGGTGTAGCGCTTGAGGTGCTCGACCGAGACGTAGTTTTCGCGATGGGCCAAGGCCACGTCCTCGACCGTGACATCGTCCTGGATGTCGACGAAGCGCTTGGCGCCTCCGGTCTCGGGCTGCGGCACCGCCCACAACGCCTGGACGCGACCAAAGGCGGCCTCCGGATCGCAGCGGGGCGGCAAAGCGCGGCCGCCGGCATGACCCGACTCGACGGCAGCGCGCAGTCCGGCGGCGTGACCCTCGCCCAGGCAAGCCGACAGATCGAAGCGACCGGCGGCGGCGCCGATCGGGACCAGCCCGGGCCGCAAGTTCGTGGGCACGAAGGCGGCAATGTCCTCGCGCCATTCGAGCTTGCCGCCGGCCTGGGAATGAAGATGAACCGTCGGACTCCATCCCCCCGAAACGCAGATCGCATCGCCCGCCAGCGTGGCCGTCGCCCGCGGCCGATCGCCGGCGTCGGCCGGCGCGATGTCGAGTCCTTGCACCGCCTTTCGGCCCAAGACACGCAGCGGCACGTGGCCCGGAAAGACCGGGATACTCGCCACCGCCGCACGGGCGAGAAGGTCGGGAGCCAGGCTGGACCTGCAATCGACCAGACCCGAGACGCGCGCACCCGATGCGACGAGGTCGAACCCGGCATGCCAGGCGCTGTCGTTGTTGGCGACGATCACGATCGAGCCGCCGACCGCAACGCCGTATTCGCCGGCATAACGCCGGGCGGCGCCGGCCAGCATCACACCCGGTCGATCGTTGTCGCCGAAGGCCAGCGGTCGCTCGATCGCGCCCGCTGCTAGGACGATGCGATGGGCGCGGACCAGCCACAGGCGCTGGCGGGGACGATGTGCTTCGGGCTCGGGCAGGTGGTCGGCCACGCGCTCGAGCAGGCCGACGACGTTATGGTCGAAGCAGGCGAAGGCGGTGGTGCGGGTCAGCACCTGTGCGTTCTCGCGCCCGCCGAGTTCGTCCAGCGCCAGCCGCGCCCAATCCAGGCCGGTTTGGCCATCGATCCGCGCGGGCTCGCAGCGCAAACTGCCGCCGGCCGCGGCGCGTTCCTCGACCAGGATCACCCGTGCGCCGGCGCTTGCGGCCGCGCGCGCCGCCGCCAACCCGGCCGGACCCGAGCCCACCACCAGCACATCGCAATGCGCATGGCGGTGTTCGTAGGTGTCGGGATCGGGCTTCTCGGTCGGGCGGCCCAGACCCGCGGCACCGCGAATCCAGCGCTCATAGGTCGGCCACCAGCTCGGCGGCCAGAGAAAGGTCTTGTAGTAGAACCCGGCCGGAATCAGCGGCGATGCCAGATCGTTGATGGCCAGCAGATCGAAACCCAGCGACGGCCATCGATTCTGGCTGGCGGCGGCGAGCCCGTCGAACAGCTCGACCATGGTGGCGCGAGTGTTGGGCTCGTGCCGATCGCCCGTCCGCAATCCGACCAGGGCGTTGGGCTCCTCGGGTCCGGCGGAGAACACGCCGCGCGGCCGGTGGTACTTGAAGCTGCGCCCGACCAGGCGCACGCCATTGGCCAGCAGCGCCGAGGCCAGCGTATCGCCCGGATGACCCGACAGCGCGCGGCCATCGAAACGAAAACCGATCCGCCGCGAGCGATCGACCAGGCCGCCTTGCGGCAGGCGATGCGGACCGCTCATGGTTTGCGCTCTGGCAGCCGTGCGCCGCGCACGACATGAGTTGCGGTATCCCGCTCGACCACGATCCAGGCGCGGCAGCCATGGACGTGATGCCACAGCTCGGCATGAGCGCCGCGCGGATTGGCGCGCATATAAACCGCCTCGATCCAGGCTTGCTGGGGCGCATCCAGCGCCGGCTTGGCGACATTGGCATCGCCGCCATAGGCGAACTCGGCATGGTCGCGCAGGCCGCAATGCGGGCAGGGCAGGCGCAGCATCGCTACCTCAATGATCCTTGGGCACGGGACCCGCGCCCTTTTCATCGAGCAGCGCGCCGGTGGCGAAGCGCTCGAGCGAGAATGGAGCCGCGATCGGGTGCGGCCGATCGTTGGCGATGGTGTCGGCGAACACCCAGCCCGATCCGGGCGTGGCCTTGAAACCGCCATAGCACCAGCCGCCGTTGAGATAGAGACCCTGGACCGGCGTCATGCCGATGATCGGGCTGCCGTCCATGGTCATGTCCATCACCCCGCCCCACAGCCGCATCAGCCGCAGCCGGCTGAAGCTGGGGAAAAGCTGCAGCGCGCCGGCGGCGGCATGTTCGATCGCCGGCAGGTTGCCGCGCTGGGCGTAGGAATTGTAGAAGTCGAGATCGCCGCCCATCACCAGCTCGCCCTTGTCAGACTGGCTGACATAGAAATGCCCGGCGCCGAACGTCACCACCGTATCCAGCATCGGCTTCAAGGGCTCGCTGACGAAGGCCTGCAGCACGTGGCTTTCGATCGGCAGCCGCAGCCCGGCTAGCGCCGCCACCTGGCCGCTATGGCCGGCGACGGCCAGGCCGACCTTGGGTGCCGCGATCGGGCCGCGCGAGGTTTCGACCCCCTCGATGCGGCCATTGACGATGCGGAAGCCGGTGACTTCGCAGTTCTGGACGATGTCGACGCCGCGCGCGTCGGCGGCGCGGGCCAGGCCCCAGGCGACGGCGTCGTGGCGGGCCGTGCCGCCGCGCCTTTGCAGCAGCCCGCCGTGAACCGGATAACGCGCGGCGCTAGAGCAATCGAGCAGCGGCACCATGCGCCGGACGGCATCACGGTCGAGAAACTCGGCATCGATCCCGTTCAGCCGCATGGCATTGCCGCGGCGGACGAAGGCATCGCACTGGGCATCGGAATGCGCCAGGTTGAGCACCCCGCGCGGGCTGAACATGACGTTGTAGTTGAGATCGGCGCTGAGCCCGTGCCAGAGCTTGAGCGACAATTCATAAAGCTGGGCGTTGGCGTTGAGCAGGTAGTTGGAGCGGACGATGGTGGTGTTGCGGCCGGTATTGCCGCCGCCGATCCAGCCTTTCTCCAGCACCGCGATATTGGCCAGGCCGTGATTCTTGGCCAGATAATAGGCCGTGGCCAGGCCGTGTCCGCCGCCGCCGACGATGATCGCGTCGTAGGACGCCTTGGGCGCGGGGTCGCGCCAGGCCGGCCGCCAATGCCGATGTCCGGTCAGCGCGTGATAGGCGAGATGGGCGAAGGAATAGGCGTTCATCGTCCGGGCCGCGCGCGCCATACTGACGCCAAACCGAGGGACCTGCCATGGATTTCGAACACGCCGTCGCCCAAGCCGCTTCCGCCCTGGCCGAGCCCGGCCAGCCCGAGACCGGTTTCCGCGGCATCGAACGCGCCTTGGCCGGCCTGGTCGGCCATCGCCTGTTCACGCTGCTGGTGACGACCGAGGATCGCCAGGTCCAGCGCGTCTACACCAGCAATCCGACGGCCTATCCGGTCGGTGGCCGCAAGGCGATGGCGCCGACGCCCTGGGGCGAGCTGGTGTTGGGCCGGCGGGAACCCTATCTCGGCCGCGATCCCGCTGCGATCCGCTGGGCCTTTCCCGACCATGAGCTGATCGCCAGCCTGGGTCTCGGCGCCACCATCAACTGGCCGGTGGTCTATGACGGCCGCGTGCTGGGGACGATGAACCTGCTCGACCGCGAAGGTGCCTATGACCGCAGGCAGATGGAATTGTGCCGGCCGTTCGCGGCGCTGCTGGTGCCGGCGTTCGGACGGCTGGCGGCCTGACCAGTTCACCGCCGTCGCTCCGGTGCGATTTGGTCGAGCTTGATCAGGCTGGCGGTGTTGAGGTCGATGTAGCGCGCGACGCGCTCGCGAAACAATTTCGCATGGGCGATCGCCAGGCGATCGGCGCGCTCGACATCGCCGCGGCGGATCGCCCGGGCGATGGCGGCATGATGGCGGACCACGGTCGGAAAATAGCGCGGCGCGTCGTCGGCCGATTCGAGATTCAGCCGCGCCAGCCGCAGCGTGCGGGTGGTCAGGCTTTCGCCGTGCTCGATCAGATAGCGGTTGCCGCAGGCCCGGCCGATGGCGTCGTGAAAGGCCTTGTTGGCGTCGGTCATGGCGGCAAAATCGCCCGCGCGCACGGCGGCGGCGAAGCCGCGCTCGGCGCTTTCGATCGCCGCTACGTGCTCGGCCCGGCGCCGCAGCGCAGCCAGGCGGTTGACCGCACGCTGGTTGAGCTCGACCGCCTCCAGCAGCTGCGGGACGTCGGAAAGATCGAGCGAAGCCACGCGCGCGCCGCGATTGGGCGTAAGCTCGACCAGGCCCTCGCTGGCGAGGCGGATCAGAGCCTCGCGCACCGGCGTACGCGACACCTTGAATTCCGCCACCAGCGCCGGTTCGTCGAGATCGAGCCCGGGGGCCAGGGCCAAGGCGAGAATGCGCTCGCGCAGGGCGGCATAGACCAGCCGGCTGCCTTGGCCCTTGGGCTGGCCGCGGCCGCCGTTGCGGGGCGGGCTGGGACGGCGGGGCATGGCGCGGTTTGACTCCCGATGCGTGGGCATTATAATACACCGCGTATTTTATTTGCCAAGAGCGGTGACAGGCGGACCATGGGCTGGATGATCGGGGTGGACGTCGGCGGCACGTTCACCGACTTTTTTGCCTTCGACGCCGCAAGCGGCGCGGTGCGGCTGCACAAGACGCCGTCGACGCCGCGCAACCCGGCCGAGGCCGTGGTCGAAGGCCTGCGCGAAATGGCGCGGCGGCACGGCATCCAACTCGGGCAGCTGGCGCGGCTGTCGCACGGCACCACCGTCGGCACCAACGCGCTGATCCAGCGCAAGGGCGGTCGGGTGGCGCTGGTGATCACCGAAGGCTTCCGCGACCTGATCGAGATCGGCCGCCAGATCCGCCCCAAGGTGTTCGACTTCCAGGCGGACTATCCGACGCCGCTGGTGCCGCGCGAGTTGCGCTTCGAGGCGACGGAACGGGTCTCGGCCAAGGGCGAGGCGGTCAAACCGCTGACGGCGGAGGCGCTGCGGGCGCTGACCCAGGCGATGGTGGCGGCCAAGCCCGACGCTTGCGCGGTGTGTCTGTTGTTCTCGTTCGTCAATCCCGAGCACGAACGCATGATCCGCGATGCGCTGGCACGCGCGCTCCCGGACATGTATCTGTCGATCTCCTCGGAAGTTCAGCCCGAGTTCCGCGAATACGAACGGCTCTCGACCACGGTGCTGAACGCCTTCCTGCAGCCGGTGATGGAACGCTATTTGGCCGATCTGGCGGTGGGCGTGAAGGCGGTCGCACCCGGGGTCACGCTTGGCATCAACCAGTCCTCGGGCGGGTTGATGTCGGTCGAGCGGGCGCGGCGCTTTCCGATCCGCTCCGCGCTGTCGGGTCCGGCCGCGGGCGTGGTCGGCGCCATCCACATGGCCAAGCTGTCGGGCCTGCCCGACGTCATCTCGCTCGACATGGGCGGCACCAGCGCCGACGTCTCGCTGATCCGCGGCCACGCCGCCGCCACCGCTTTCGACAAGTGGATCGAGGGCTATCCGGCGCGACTGCCGGCACTGGACATCAACGCCGTCGGCGCCGGCGGCGGTTCGATCGCCTGGTTCGAACGCGACGGTTTGTTGAAGGTCGGGCCGCAAAGCGCCGGCGCCCAGCCGGGTCCGGCCTGCTATGGCCGCGGCGGCAAGGACGCCACCGTCACCGACGCCAATCTGGTGCTGGGGCGGCTGTCGCCCAAGGGCCTGCTTGGCGGCGAGATGAAGATGGACCTCGGCCTGGCGCGGGCGGCGATCGAACCCTTGGCCAAGCGGTTG
>VGDZ01000038.1 GCA_016869515.1 Alphaproteobacteria bacterium
CGCTGGTGCCGCCCGCGGCCAGCGCCAGCCGTCCGCGCCCGAGCAGGCGCGCATGCTGGGCTGCGGCATCCACCGTTGCGGCGATGCCCTCGCCATCGCCGTCGATCGTCGCCTTGAGCGCGACCTGGCCGAGGCCGCTCAGCCCGCGCCCGGGATCGGCGCCGGCGAGGCGCAGATAGGTCGCCAAATCGGCGGCATGGGATTCGATCTGCAGGCCGAAGCGCGGCTTGCGCGCCAGGTCGATGGCTTGGCCGCCGGCGCGCAGGCTGGCGCCACCCCAGCGCTCGACCGTCAGCTGGCGCAGGTTGGCGCCGCCGGCGCGCAAGCCCGCGGCCAGCGCCAGATTGTGGCCCTGCTGGCCGGCCAGAGTGAAGCTTTCGACCGCCAAGGTCAGATCGGCGTCGACCTCGGCCAGGGCCGACCAGTCGGTCGTTCCGGCCGATCCGCCGCCGCCGAAGATTCCATAGGCATCGAGGTTGATGGCATCGAGCCTGAGATCGCCGACCAGCGCCGGCCGCGCCGCCAGCGCGGCCGAGACCGAGCCGGTCAGCCGCGAGCCGTCGATCCTGAGATCGATCTCGCGGGCGGCGATCGAATCCGGCGCGAATTGCAGGCGTGCGGTCAGATCGGTCTGGCGCAAGCGGTCGGGCGGGACCGGGCCGGGATCGAGCTTGGCCCAGCCCAACAGCCCGCGCAGATTGTCGGCCTGCAATTCGATCCGGCCATCGAACGCGGCGCCGCCGGCGGTCGAGGTCAGGCTGCCGGTGAGGCCGGCGCGGGCGCCGCCCGGAAACTGGGCCGAAAGCTGTCGCAACTGGGCGCGGCGGTCGCGGATCTCGGCTTCCAGCCGCGCCTCGCGCACCAGCGCGCCATTGAGCTGCAACGCCTCGGCGACAAGCGAAACCGTGCCGGAAAGATCGGCCGGCAAGGCGAAGAGCGCACGCGGCCGGGTCGAGGTGGCGGCGGCAGGCTTGGGCTGGGCCGCGAGCGCCGCGATCCAGGGATCGAGATCCAGCCGCGTCGTGGAGAGGCCGATGTCGAGCGTCGTCAGCCCGACCGGGAAGGCGGCCTTGACGGTGCCTTGGATGCGCGCCTCGCCCAGGCGAAGGGCGATGCCCTCCAGCGCGACGCGATCGATCCCGGCCGCGACCTGGGCCGTGGCCGCAAGCGACTGCGTCAAGGGCGGGGTGTCGCCGCGTCCGCCCTGGGCGCGGTCCAGCGTTGCCAGGAACGCTCCCAAATGCTCGGCCGAAAGATCGAGCCGGCCGGCGAACTGCCCATCGGCCCGCGCCGCCGACAGCGAGCCCGTCAGCCGCGCCTGTGCCTTCACCGCCGGCAGGCCGAGGCCGAGGCTGATCGGGATCGGCCGGAAGCCGTCGATGCGGCCGATCGCCGCCTCGAGGCCGAGGGTGACGCCGCGCGCCGCCGCCGTGCCCTTGGCTTGAAACGGCCCAGCCAAGGAATCGAAGCCGCCGGTCAGGTCCATGGCCTCGAAGCGCTCGACCAGGCCCGAGCGCGCATCGCGGAAAGTCAGCGTCCCGGCCTCGATCGCCAGATGCTGCAGCTTGAAACCGTCGGGATCGGCCGCCTTGCCGTTGCCGACGCGCAAGCCCAGCTCCCACGCGCGGCTGCCATCGGCCAGGATTTCGAGACTGAGCCGAGGCTGCACCAAAGTGACGCGGCCGATCTCGATCCGCCCGGCCAAGAGCGGCCAGAACGCCAGCCGGAGCTCCAGCGCCTTGAGCCGCGCCAGATCGGGATCGACCGCGCCGCGGGCATTGGCCAGCCGCACCCCCGCCACCGCCAGCTCGGGCGCGGGCAGCACGCGCAGGCGGATGTCGCCGTCGATCCAGGATTTGCGGCCGGTGGTCTCCTCGACCAGCGCCGCGATCTCGGGCTTGTAGCGGTTCCAGTCCAGGAACGGCACCGCCAGCGCCGCCGCCAGCGCAGCGCCGATCAGGCCGCCTAAGATGTAGAGCACGAGCCGCAAGGCCGAATCGTCCGATCCAGATTTCGGTCAGTCATAGCCTATGGGCGAATCGTGGCAAGATTGGGGTGATGGCCGAAATCGTCAATTTGCGCCGCCACAGGAAAGCCAAAGCGCGGACCGCGGCTGCGGCGCATGCGGACGCCAACCGCGCCCGCCACGGCCGCAGCAAAGCCGAGCGCGCGCGCGAGCAGGACGAGCGCGGCCGCGCGGCGCGGGCGCTGGACGGCGCGCGGCTCGACAGGCCCGAGGGCAAATGAGGTCGGATCCGGCGCCGCTCGGCCGCGATCCGGTCGAATGGTCGACCCCGGGCTGGCTGTCGGCCTCGCTGTATGCGGCGATGGAAGCCGGCTTCGGCCACAGCCGGCCGTTCGGCCTCGATCCCTGTTCGCCGACCCTCGATCCGGCGCGGGCGCCGATCTGGGCCGAGCGCTACTACACGCGCGCCGAGGACGGGCTGACGCAGCCTTGGTCGGGACGGGTCTATCTCTGCCCGCCCGGCACCGGCGAAGTCGGCGCCTGGACGGCGCGGGCGCGCGAGGCGGTGCGTGCGGGCGAGGCCGAGCTGGTGGTGGGCCTGATTCCGGCGCGGGTGCCGGCGCGCTGGTGGTCGCGCGACGTCGCCCATGACGCCCATTTCTGGTTCCTGCATGGCCGCATGCGCTTCGGCACCTGGGTGCGGCCCGCACCCTATCCCGCCGCGCTGGCGGTGTGGGGCGGGGATCGCGGCGGCTTCGACCGCGCCTCGTTTCTCGAATCCCTGCGCGGGCTGATGATCGGCTATCGCCGCCAGCGCCCGCCCTTGATGCGGCTGTGGGAGCCGCGCCAGGGCGCGGCGGCCGATTAATCCAGTGGCCGCGTGGCCATTTCCAGCCAGGCGCGCGCAGCGGCATCGCCCGCCAACAGCGGCGCGATTTCCTCCCGCACCTGGGCGTGGAAGCGATCGACCCAGGCGACCTCGTCCGCGGTCAGCAGGCCGCGGTCGATCAGCGCGCGGTCGATCGGCGCGCGGGTCAAGGTGTCGAAGCCCAGCATCGGCCGCTCGTCGCCCGGCCGCTTGTCCTCGACCACCGTCACCAGGTTCTCGATGCGGATGCCGTAGGCGTCGGTCTTGTAGTAGCCGGGCTCGTTGGAGACGATCATCCCCGGCTCCAGCGCCACGGTGTTGGGAAGTTTCGAAATCCGCTGCGGCCCCTCGTGCACGCCGAGATAGGAGCCGACGCCGTGGCCGGTGCCGTGGTCGTAGTCGAGCCCCGCCTGCCACAGCGCCAGCCGCGCCAGCGCGTCCAGCTGCGAGCCGCTGGTGCCCTTGGGGAAGCGGCAGGTGGCCAGCGCGATATGGCCCTTGAGCACGCGGGTGAAGCGGTCGCGCATCTCGGCGCTGGGTGCGCCGATGGCGACCGTGCGGGTGACGTCGGTGGTGCCGTCGAGATACTGGCCGCCGGAATCGACCAGATAGAGCTGACCGGGTTCGAGCCGGCGGTTGGTCGCGGGCGAGGAGCGGTAGTGGACGATGGCGCCGTTCGGGCCGGCGCCGGAAATGGTGGTGAAGGAAGGCTCGCGGAACAGGTTGTCCTCGGCGCGGAAGGCATGCAGCCGGTCGGCGGCGCCGAGTTCGTCGATCCGGCCCGTGGGCGCCTCGCGCGCAAGCCAGGCCAAAAAGCGGCTCAGCGCCGCGCCGTCGCGGCGATGGGCGGCGCGGGTGCCGGCCAGTTCGACCGGGTTCTTGCGCGCTTTGGGCGCCTGGCAGGGATCGTTCATCCGCCGCGCCAGCGCGCCGGCCTTTTCCAGGCGCTGCTGGATCCAGGCCGGGCTGGCGGCGAAATCGATTCCGACCCGGCGCTTCTCGGCGCCCAGCCGGTCAAGCTCGCCGGCCAGCGCGTCGCGCTCGAGCGGCCGCACCGCCGGATCGAGATGCGCCAGCAGTTCGGGCGAAAGCTTGGCCGGATCGACGCACCAGGCCAGGTCGCCGCCCGCGCGCAGCACGGCGAAGGACAACGGCAAGGGCGTGTTGGCGACATCGCCGCCGCGCACGTTCAACAGCCAGGCGATCGAATCCGGCTGGCTGACGACGAAGGCATCGACGCCCTCGCCCGCCAGCGAGGCGGCGACGCGCTTGAGCTTGTCGGCCGAGGTCTCGCCGGCGAAGCGCAGATCGTGCGGCCGGATCGCCGCCCGCGGCGGCGCGGGCCGATCCGACCACAAGGCGTCGATCGGATTGGCCGCCAGCGGTTCCAACTTGGCGCCGACCTTGGACAGGGCCTGATCGAAGCGACCGAGTTCGTCGGGGGTGTGCAGCCAAGGGTCGTAGCCGATGCGATCGCCCGGTTTGAGCTTGGTCTGAAGCCAGGCCGGGGGCTGAAGGTCGGCGACGTTGAAGGGCTGAAAGCGCGCGGTGTCGACCTCGCTGCGGACCTGAAGCGTATAGCGGCCATCGACGAAGATCGCCGCCTCCTCGCGCAGCACCACCGCCATGCCGAACGAGCCGGAATAGCCGGTCAGCCAAGCGAGGCGCTTGCTTGACGGCGGTATGTATTCGCCTTGATGTTCGTCAGCTCTGGGGACCAGGAATCCGACCAAATCGCTTTGGATCAGGGCCTGGCGGAGGGCCAAGAGGTGGGCGGAAAGGTCGGGACGGGAGTTTGGTGTGATCATGGAATCTGGCATACCAAGCAACTTAACACATTGTTAAGTAAATATTTTCATTGTATGCAAATTTGGATTGCTGCATTGCGAAGACCTTTCTTCTCGCTACTGCGAAAGGACTTATATTCACACCTGTCCGGCCGAGAACCCCGGACCCAAAGGAGCCTATCATGACTGCCCCCGCCACGAAATCGACCCTGCCGGTCTCCGACGAGCCGCTGGCCACTCTGGACGTCAAGCAGATGCAGCGCCTGGTCGAACAGGCCCAGATGCAGCGGGCGATCGTCGTCGCCGAGCTGGTCGCCGACGGCGTCGTCGTGCTCAAGCGCGGCGCGGCCAAGCTGGTCGAGGGCTATCGCGCCTGGTCCGCGCGTCGGCGCGCCTATGGCGAGCTGATGGGTCTCGATGACCGCATGCTGGCCGACCTGGGCATCGCCCGGGGCGAGATCCAGTCGGTGGTCTACGGCGAAGGCCTGGCGGAAACGCCGCGCGCCGTCAACGACAACCGCGCCGATGCCGGCCGCCCGATCGCGGCCTAAGTCGAAGCGCAAGCAACGACCCTGACGCTCTGATCCCTCCCCCCGAAAAGAGCGAATCCCTCCCAGGACAGGGTCAGAACCCGCGCCCCTCAGGGGCGCGGGTTCTCTTTTTCAGCATCAGCGCCGACCAGCCGTTGCGCCGCCAGCGGCCGGCGAGCCCAAATCCGGCGCGGACATAGGCTGCGATCACGCCGGCTTCCTGGCCGGTCAGCAGCCCCGACAGCACGACATGGCCCCGCGCCGCCGCGGCGCGGCCGAGCGCGGGCGCGAGGCGAATCAGCGGCCGGGCCAGGATATTGGCGGCGATCAGGTCGAAGCGCGCGCGCCCGGGCGGCCGCGCGCCGGTGCGGACTTCGATCCGCGCCCCAAGCCCGTTGCGGCGCACGTTCTGGCGGGCGACGCCGACCGCGCGCGGATCGATGTCGATGGCCAGGATGCGCTTGCTCGCCCACAGCCGCGCCATCGCCATCGCCAGCACGCCCGAGCCGCAGCCGAGATCGAGCCCGCGCCCTATCCTGCGGGCGCGCGCCAGCCGGCCGATCAGGGCCAGGCAGCCCTGGGTCGATTCGTGCTGGCCGGTGCCGAAGGCGATGCCGGCGTCGATGCGCAAGGTCCTGGCGCCGGCCGGCGGCCGGCCGGGATGGTGGCTGCCGCGGATATGGATACGATCGACCGTCAGCGGCGGATGATAGGACAGCGCCTTGGTCACCCAATCGGCGTTGTCGATCGGCGCCAGCACGGGATCGAGCCCGCTGGCGCGTTTCAGCGCCGCGCGATCGGGCTTGCCCTCGACCAGGCCGGTGACGATCCACGCGGCGCCGCCGGGCTGGGCGAAACTGGACACCGCCCAGAACAGCGGCTCGAGCGCGCTTTCCAGCGCCGCCACGCGTTCGGGCGCGACCGCGAAGCGCGCCTGCCACAGCCGCCGGCGCTTGCTCATGCGCGTTCCACGAACGCGCCCATCACCTTCTTGACCCCGCCCTTGTCGAACAGGATGCCGAGCTTGTCGCCCTCGACGGTGACGATCTGGCCGGCGCCCAGGCTGGGATGACGGATGCGCTGGCCGACGCGGAAGCCGCCGGGCGAAGCGCGTTCGGGCACGCGCTCGGCGCGCGCATCGAGGCTCGGCCCGCGTCCGCGCACCGGCGCGAAGCGCGACGCGTGCAAAGGCTCGGCGAAACCCAGCGGCCCTTCGAGGCCTTCGCCGCCGCCCAGGCCCTGGGGCAGGATGCGCTCGATCTCGGCCGCCGGAATTTCCTCGATGAAGCGCGAGGGCAGGCCGTCGGTATAGCGATCGAACAGCCGCCGCGACTGGGCGTGGGAGACGAACACCCGGCGCTTGGCGCGGGTCAGGCCGACATAGGCCAGGCGGCGTTCCTCTTCGAGGCCGCTCTGGCCCTGGTCGGCGACCGAGCGCTGGGAGGGGAACACGCCCTCCTCCCAGCCCGGCAAGAAGACCGTGTCGAACTCCAGCCCCTTGGCGCCGTGCAGCGTGATCAGGCTGACGCGATCGGCATTGCCCGCGGCCTCGAGATCCATCACCAGGCTGACATGGTCGAGATAGGAGGCCAGGGTCTCGAAGCCTTCCATGCCGCGCGGCAGTTCGCGCAGGTTCTCGATCCGGCCGGGGGCATCGGGCGACTTGTCGGCCTGCCACATCGCCACCAGCCCCGACTCGTCGAGCACGCGCTCGGCCAGCGCCGGCGGCGAAAGCTGATCGACCAGATCGCGCCAGCGCGCGAAGGCGGCGATCAGTTCGGCCAGCGCCTTGCGCGGCCTGGGCTTGAGGTCGTCGCTGTCGATCAGCTTGGCAGCCGCGCGCCAGAGCGAAATCCGCTCGGCCCGCGCCAGGCGATGGACGATCTGCAAGGCGGCCTCGCCCAGGCCGCGCTTGGGAGTGTTGACGATTCGCTCGAAGGCCAAATCGTCGTCGGGCTGGACGATCGTCCGCAGATAGGCGTTGGCGTCGCGGATCTCGGCGCGGTCGAAAAAGCGCGTGCCGCCGACCACGACATAGGGCAGGCCGAGCGCGACGAAGCGTTCCTCGAAGGCGCGGGTCTGGAAACCGGCGCGCACCAGGATGGCGATCGAGGACAGCTTCTCGCCCTTGGCCTGCAGCGCCTCGATCTCGTCGCCGACGAAGCGGGCCTCGTCCTCGGCGTCCCAGCAGCCCTGGACACGGATCTTCTCGCCCGGCTCGCCGCGGGTCCACAGCGTCTTGCCCAGCCGCCCCGCATTGTGCGCGATCAGCCCCGAGGCGGCGGCCAGGATCGCCGGGGTCGAACGGTAGTTCTCCTCCAGCCGCACCACCGCCGCGCCGGGAAAATCCTGCTCGAAGCGCAGGATGTTGCCGATCTCGGCGCCGCGCCAGCCGTAGATCGACTGGTCGTCGTCGCCGACCACGCACAGATTGCGCCGCCCCTGCGCCAGCAGCCGGAGCCAGAGATACTGGGCGACGTTGGAATCCTGGTACTCGTCGACCAGGATGTATTTGAAGCGCCGCTGATAGTCCGCCAGCACCTCGGCCTGGGCGCGGAAGATGGTCAAATTGTGCAGCAGCAGGTCGCCGAAATCGGCGGCGTTGACCGAGCGCAGCCGCGCCTGATAGGCGGCGTAAAGCTCGACCAGCTTGCCGCCGGCCAGCTCGCCCGCCTCGCCGGCGGTGACCTGGTCGGGGCCGAGGCCGCGATCCTTCCAGCGTTCGATCCCCCACAGCGCCAGCCGCGCCGGCCAGCGCTTGAGGTCGATGCCCAGCGCCTCGGCCTCCTGCTTGACCAGGCGAAGCTGGTCGTCCTCGCCGAGGATGGTGAAATTGGGCTTGAGCCCGGCCAGTTCGGCGTGGCGGCGGAGGATGCGCGCGGCGACGGAATGGAAGGTGCCCAGCCACAGCCCCTCGGCGCGCGGGCCGACGATGGCGACGACGCGCTCGCGCATTTCGCGCGCCGCCTTGTTGGTGAAGGTCACCGCCAGGATCTGCGAGGGCCAGGCGCGGCCGGTGGCCAGCAGATGCGCCAGCCGCGCCGTCAGCACCCGGGTCTTGCCGGTGCCGGCCCCGGCCAGCACCAGAAGCGGCCCCTCGGTGGTCTCGACCGCCAGGCGCTGCGGCGGATTGAGCGCATCGAGATAGGGCTCGCGCGCGGCGGCGACGGCGGGCGGCCCGGGATCGGCCAATTCGAACGGATCGTCCATCGCCGTCAGTTGCAGGCGCCGTGCGAGCCTTCGGCGCAGACCGTCTTGCCGTCGGTCCAGGTCGCGCCCGAGAGATCGGCGCTGAGAAAATCGGCGCCGTCGATGCGCGCGCCGGACAGGTCGGCGCCGCGCAGATTGGTATCGAACAGCCGCGCCCGGGTCAGATCGGCGTCCTTGAGCGAGGCGCCCGAAAGATCGGCGCGGGTGAAGTCGGCCTCGACCAGCTTCGCCCCGTCCAGCCGCGCGCCCGGCAGGCGGGCGGAGATGAACTTGGCGCGGCGGCCGTCGATCTGGCCGAGATCGGCCTGGCTGAAATCGCCGCGGTTGAGCCTTGCCTCGCGCAGATCGGCGCCTGCCAACTGGGCGCGGGGATGGCGGTGCTCTTCCAGCCCGCAGCGCCGCCAATCGACCTTGGGCCGCGGCGGGTCGTTGCAGGCGGCCTCGGCCGCCGGCGCCAGCAATGCCAGCATGAGCAGCCAGGCCCTCATCGCTTGAGTCCGATGCGCCGGCCGACCGCGTCCGAGGGCGGCAGCGCGTCGTGCTCGGCCTTGAGCGCCGCCAGCCTAGCCTTGACCTCGGGCGGGAAGGCGGCCGAGCGGCGGGTGTTCATGTCGACATGGATGCTGAGCCATTCGCAGGTGGCGGCGACGTAGCCCTGTTCGGCATGGGTCATGGTCGAGACGTAATGCAGGCGCTTGTCGTCGAGATCGATCACCCGCACCGCGATCGCCAGCGCATCGCCCTCGCGCACTTCGCGCCGATAGCAGATATGGGCCTCGAGAGTGAAGAACGAGGCGTTGGCGCGCTTGACGTAGGCGGCGCCGATGTCCAGCCGGTCGAACAGCGCGTCGGTCGCCTGGTCGAAGGCCAGCACGTAAAAGGCCACGTTCATGTGGCCGTTGTAGTCGACCCATTCCGGCCGGACGACGGCGCGGTGGATCAAGGGCGAGGGGACGGACATCGCACCAGGATATGGGATTCGCGGCCGGAAAACCAAAGCCGGTTGCCGCCGCGCCGCGCCCGGCCTAGAGTCGCGCGCCCCAATTTCCCGAGGAGCCGCGATGAGCGCCCGACCCAAGCCCGTCGACACCGCGATCGACATCCTGCGCCAGCGCTTCGGCGAACGGCTGTCGACTTCGGCCGCGGTGCGCGAGCAGCACGGCCACGACGAGAGCTATCACGGCGCCGCCCCGCCCGATGCGGTGCTGTTCGCGCAGTCGACCGAAGAGGTGCAGGCGGCGGTGCAGGTTTGCGCCGCGCATCGCGTGCCGATCATCGCCTACGGCACCGGCACCTCGCTGGAAGGCCATGTCGCCGCGCTCAAGGGCGGGCTGTGCATCGACGTCGCGCAGATGAACCAGGTGGTGCGGCTGTCGGTCGAGGACATGGACGTCACCGTCCAGCCCGGGTTGACGCGCAAGGCGCTGAACGAGCACTTGAAGGGCACCGGGCTGTTCTTCCCGATCGACCCCGGGGCCGATGCCTCGATCGGCGGCATGTCGGCGACGCGGGCCTCGGGCACCAACGCGGTGCGCTACGGCACCATGCGCGAGAACGTGCTGGGGCTGACGGTGGTGACCGCCGACGGCCGCGTCATCCGCACCGCGCGGCGGGCGCGCAAATCGGCCGCGGGCTACGACCTGACCCGGCTGTTCGTCGGCTCGGAGGGCACGCTCGGCGTATTCACCGAGGTGACGCTGCGCCTCCATCCGGTGCCGGAGGCGATTTCCTCGGCGGTGTGTTCGTTCGCCTCGATCAAGGGCGCGGTCGATGCCGTCATCCAGACCATCCAGACCGGCGTGCCGATCGCGCGCATCGAGCTGGCCGACGACGTGCAGATGGACGCCATCAACCGCCATTCCAAGCTCGACTACAAGGTGGCGCCGACGCTGTTCCTCGAATTCCACGGCAGCGAGGCCGGGGTCAAGGAACAGGCCGAGACCGTGCAGGCGATCGCCGCCGAGCATGGCGGCGAGGGCTTCCGCTGGGCGTTGCGGCCGGAGGAGCGCTCGAAGCTGTGGCAGGCGCGGCACGACGCCGCCTACGCCAACAAGGCGCTGCGCGCCGGCTGCGGGCTGTGGGCGACCGATGTCTGCGTGCCGATCTCGCGCCTGACCGACTGCATTCTCGAGACCAAGGCCGATCTGGCCACCAGCCCGATTCCGGCGCCGCTGGTCGGCCATGTCGGCGACGGCAATTTCCACCTCACCTTCGTCTTCAAGTCCGAGGACCCGAAGGAGGTGGCCGAAGTCGAGCGCCTCAACGAGCGGCTGGTGATGCGCGCCCTGGCGATGGGCGGCACCTGCACCGGCGAACACGGCGTCGGCTACGGCAAGATCGACTTTCTCACCGCCGAGCACGGCGAGGCGGTGGCGCTGATGCGCTCGATCAAGCTGGCGCTGGACCCGCACAATTTGATGAACCCCGGCAAGATCGTGCGGGTGTAGGCGGCGCTTTCGGCTAGACCGCGATCGGTTCATATGGAATCGCGGCCGCGATTCCCTAGGAGCCGATCGCGGTCTAGGGGGGAGCGCGATCTTGCGTGCAAGCAGGATTGCGGAAGGCGAGTTGGGACAAGCGACGCTCACCCCTGGCGGGCGAGCATCATCTGCTTGATTTCGGCGATGGCCTTGGCCGGGTTGAGGCCCTTGGGGCAGGTCTTGGCGCAATTCATGATGGTGTGGCAGCGATAGAGCCGGAACGGATCCTCGAGCTGGTCGAGCCGTTCGCCGGTGGCTTCGTCGCGGCTGTCGACCAGCCAGCGATAGGCCTGCAAGAGGATGGCCGGGCCGAGATAGCGGTCCGAATTCCACCAATAGCTCGGGCACGAGGTCGAGCAGCAGGCGCAGAGAATGCACTCGTAAAGCCCGTCGATCTTGTCGCGCTCGGCCTTGGATTGCAGCCGCTCGCGGCTGGGGGGGGACGACTCCACCTTCAGCCAGGGCTCGATCGAGGCGTATTGGGCGTAGAAATGCCGCATGTCCGGCACCAGGTCCTTGACCACCGCCATGTGCGGCAGCGGATAGACCTTGACCGGACCTTCGACCTCCTCGATTGCCTTGGTGCAGGCCAGCGTATTGGTGCCGTCGATGTTCATGGCGCAGGAGCCGCACACGCCCTCGCGGCAGGAACGGCGGAAGGTCAGGCTGGGGTCGACCTCGTTCTTGAGCTTGATCAGCGCGTCCAACACCATCGGCGCGCAATCGTCGAGATCGACCTGGAAGACGTCGAGTTGGGGGTTGCGGCCGTCGTCGGGGTTCCAGCGGTAGATGCGGAACTCCTTCAGCCGCTTGGCGCCCTCGGGCGCGGCATGGGTCTTGCCGGGCTGGACCTGAGCGTGCTTGGGCAGGGCGAATTCGACCATGGCTGATGTCCTCGCGCCGCTCAGTAGACCCGGGGCTTGGGCGGGATGGTCTGCACCTCGTCGGTCAGCGTTTCGAGATGCACCGGGCGATAGTCGATCGTCACCTGGCCCTTGTCGTCGCACCAGGCCAAGGTGTGCTTCATCCAATTGGCGTCGTCGCGCTCGGGGTAGTCCTCGCGGGCGTGGGCGCCGCGGCTTTCGAGGCGGTTGGCGGCGCCGGACACGGTCACCGCCGCCTGGGACATGAGGTTGTCCAGCTCCAGCGTCTCGACCAGGTCCGAATTCCACACCAGCGAGCGATCGGTCACCGACACCTCGGGCAGGCGCGCGCGCACCGCCGCCAGTTCGCGCACGCCCTCTTCCAGCAAGGGTCCGGTGCGGAACACCGCGCAATGGCCTTGCATGACGCGCTGCATGCCGAGCCGCAGCTTGGCGGTCGGCTCCTTGCCCTGGGCGTGGCGGAAGCGATCGAAGCGCCCGAGCGCCCGTTCCTCGGACGCCTTGGGCGCGCTGGGCGCGGCGCCGCCCTTGGTCACGGTCTTGCCGGCCTGCTGGGCGGCGGCGCGGCCGAACACCACCAGATCGAGCAGCGAGTTCGAGCCCAGGCGGTTGGCGCCGTGGACCGAGACGCAGGCCGCCTCGCCCACCGCCATCAGCCCCGGCACCTTGGCGTTGGCGTCGGCGCCGCGCTTGGTCAGCACCTCGCCGCCGGGGTTGGTCGGGATGCCGCCCATGTTGTAGTGCACCGTCGGCTGCACCGGGATCGGCTGGCGGGTGACGTCGACGCCGGCGAAGATCTTGGCCGATTCCGAGATGCCGGGCAGGCGCTCGGCCAGCACCGCCGGATCGAGATGGTCGAGGTGGAGGAAGATGTGGTCCTTGTCCTTGCCGCAGCCGCGGCCCTCGCGCACTTCCATGGTCATGGCGCGGCTGACGACGTCGCGGCTGGCGAGGTCCTTGGCCGAGGGGGCGTAGCGTTCCATGAAGCGCTCGCCGTTGGCGTTGACCAGGTAGCCGCCCTCGCCGCGCGCGCCCTCGGTGATCAGGCAGCCGGCGCCGTAGATGCCGGTGGGGTGGAACTGGACGAACTCCATGTCCTGCAGCGGCAGGCCGGCGCGCAGCACCATGGCGTTGCCGTCGCCGGTGCAGGTATGGGCCGAGGTGCAGGAGAAATAGGCCCGGCCGTAGCCGCCGGTGGCCAGCACGGTCGACTGGGCGCGGAAGCGGTGCAGCGTGCCGTCGTCCAGGTTCCAGGCCAGCACGCCGCGGCAGGCGCTGTCGTCGTCCATCAAGAGGTCGAGCGCGATGTATTCGACGAAGAACTCGGCCTTGTGGCGCAGGCTCTGCTGGTAGAGCGTGTGCAGCATGGCGTGCCCGGTGCGGTCGGCCGCGGCGCAGGTGCGCAAGGCCTGGGACTTGCCGTATTCGATGGTCATGCCGCCGAAGGCGCGCTGGTAGATCTTGCCCTCGGGCGTGCGCGAAAACGGCACGCCGTAGTGCTCGAGCTCGATGATCGCCTCGGGCGCGGCACGGCACATGTATTCGATCGCGTCCTGGTCGCCCAGCCAGTCCGAGCCCTTGACGGTGTCGTACATGTGATAGCGCCAATCGTCCGGCCCCATATTGCCGAGCGCGGCCGAGATCCCGCCCTGGGCGGCGACGGTGTGGCTGCGGGTGGGGAAGACCTTGGTCAGGCAGGCGGTCTTGAGGCCCTGTTCGACCAAGCCGACCACGGCGCGCAGGCCGGCGCCGCCGGCGCCCACCACCACCACGTCATAGGCGTGATCGACGATCGCATAGGCTTGGGGCATCGCTCGGGGTCCCGCGCTAGAGCGCCAGCTTGAGCAGCGCCAGCTCGCAAGCGAGCCCGAGCACCACGCAAAAGGCGGTGTTGAAAAGCTGCAATCCCAGCTCGGCGGCGCGGCCGTGGACGTAGTCCTCGATCACCACCTGCAGCCCGAGCTTGAGATGCCAGAACAGCGCGAACACCGCCACCATCGCCGTCACCGCCAGCCAGGGCATGCGAAAAGCGGTCAGCACGTCGGCGTGCTGGCCCGCGCCCAGCCGCGCCAGCACCACCACCAGCACGACCGTGCAGGGGATCAAGGCCAGCGCGCTGACGCGCTGCATCCACCAGTGGTGCGTGCCGGCATGGGCCGAGCCGAGGCCGCGCACGCGGCCGAGCGCGCTGCGCATGGTCATGGCGCGCCGCCCCAAGCCAACGCGACCGCAAGCGCGGTCAGGACGACCGAGCCGATGACAACCGCCCAGCCGGTTTTTTCGGTGGTCGGCAGATCGAAGCCCCAGCCCGCATCCCAGGCCAGATGCCGCACGCCATTGCAGAAGTGATAGCAAAGCGCCCACAGGAATCCGACCGCCACCAGCTTGCCCAGCCAGTGGGAGGAGGCGGCCTGGACCTGCGCGAAGGCCTCGGGCCCGGTGGCGGCGGCGATCAGCCACCACGCCAGCAGCACGGCGCCGCCAGCCAGCGCGACGCCGGTCAGGCGGTGCAGAATCGACAGGACCGAGGTGATTTGGGGGCGGTAGACCTGAAGATGCGGCGACAGCGGACGTTCGACCTGAGCCATGGACTTCCTTTCGCGGCCTGAGGCCGGTCGGTGGGTCTAAGACCGCCGACGAAGCGAATGCTTGGGGGCAATAGTGATCGGCGTCGCGGTTCAAGTCAATCCGGCGGGGGCGGGGCGGAGGCGGCGGTCCAGACCGCGATCGGTTCCTAGGGAATCACGGCCGCGATTCCCCATGAACCGCGGATCGCGGTCCAGAGCGGGATACGCGGGCATGATCCGCGATCTGTCTTGAACCCTATGGTTCAAGACAGATCGAGCATGCCCTAGCCGCCTCAATCATTTCCGGATATAATTCCGGAAATAGGAACAACGGGATGAGCCGACCGAAACGCAGCGCCTTGGCCGCGCACCGGCAACGCCTGAAACGGCTAGGCCGGGTGCGGGTGGAAGTGCTGGCCAACGCCGAGGATGCGGCGCTGTTGCGCGGCGTCGCCAAGGCGCTGGTGGATCCGGCGCGACGGCTGCAAGTCAAGCTGGCGCTGACCCAGCAGCTCGCCGGACAAGGCAAGATCGGACTCAAGGCCTTGCTTGCGGCGGCGCCGTTCGGCGACTTGGAATTCGAACGCCCGCGCGATTTCGGCCGCAAGATCGCATTGTGACCTATCTGATCGACACCAATGTCGTGTCCGAGGTGCGCAAAGGCCGCGCTTGCGATGCCAATGTCGCCGCGTGGTACGCCGAATTGGACGACGACGACCTCTATCTCAGCGTCCTGGCGGTGGGCGAAGTGCGCAACGGGATCGAGCGGCTGCGCCGCCGTGACCGACACCAGGCCGAACGCCTCGAACAATGGTTGGTCGAACTGACGCGCGCCTTCGGTCCGCGAATCCTCGGCATCGACCGGGCGGTGGCCGAAGCCTGGGGCCGCATGGCGGCGATCCGGCCGGTGCCGGCGATCGACGGATTGATGGCAGCGACGGCGATGGTCCACGATCTGACCTTGGCGACGCGCAATCTTGCCGACGTCGCCGGCCTCGGCGCCAAGGCGGTCAATCCCTGGGCGGTCACTCCGCCTTGATGTCCATGTCGCGGATCAGCGGCAGCCATTTGGCGCGTTCGCGGCGGCCGAACGCGTCGGTGGTCGCGGGGGTCGAGCCGCGCAGCACCTCGACCGCCAGCTTCTCGAACTGGGCCGCCGCCAGCGGATGCTCGAGCGCCTTGTTGACGGCGCGATTGAGCTTGTCGATCACGGCCGCCGGCGTGCCGCGCGGCGCCAGCACCGCGTTCCAGGTATAGCCCTCGAAATCGGGCAGGCCGGCCTCGGCGAAACTGGGCACGTCCGGCGCCTCGGCCAGCCGCGCCGGCGAGATCGCGATCGGCCGCAGCCCGCCCGACTTGGCGTGGGCGTTGTAGGAGCCCATGCCGTCGATCGCCATCTCGATCCGCCCGGCCAGCAAATCCTGCACCGTCGGCCCGGCGCCGCGATAGGGGATATGGACGATGTCGAGATTGCCCGCGGCGCGGCGGAAATACTCGAACACGACATGGGTGATCGAGCCGATCCCGGCCGAGCCGTAATTGTACTTGCCGGGGTTGGCCTTGACCTGGGCGACGAGCGATTTGAGGTCGGTGGCGGGAAAGCCGGGATGGACGAACAGGATGGTCGAGCTGCGGGTCAGCAACGCGATACCCACCAGATCGCGGTCGATGTCGAAGGGCAGGTTCTTGTGCAGCGCTATGTTCATCACCAGGTTGGAACTGGCGCCGACGAACAGGGTGTAGCCGTCGGGCGGGCTTTTGGCGACGGCGTCGGTGGCCAGCGCGCCGCCGGCGCCGGGCCGGTTCTCGACCAGCACGTTCTGGCCCAGCTCCTCGCTCATGCCGCGCGCCACCAGCCGCGCCACCACGTCGGTGGCGCCGGCGGCGGCGAAGCCGACGATCAGCTTGATCGGCCGCGAGGGGTAAGCGTCCTGGGCACGCGCCGGCGCCATCGCCGCCAGCAGGCCGATAGCAAGGGCAAAGCCAAGGGCCGCGCCGCGTTTCATTCGTCGTCGCCGTAGATGCGCTTGAGCACCATGTTCTGCACCCGCGCCCCGGTCAGCACCAGGCTGGAGGTCCAGCCGGTATCGTAGCGCCGGCGGCGGATGACATAGGTCGCGGTCCAGGGCGGCGAGACGATGGTGACCTCGGCGGCATCGGCCGTGATCGGCGTCACCGGCCACGGCCCCGAGGCGCCGAAATCGCCGCGGATCTGCAGTTCCAACGTACGGCCCTCGTGCGTGACGATCCATTCGCCGCCCAGCTCGGGCGCGTGATAGCGCCCGACCAGATCGTGCGGGCCGGTCTTGACCAGGCGCTTGAGCCGCTCCAGCACCATGCCGCGGCCATTGCTGGATTCGATCCGCAGGCCGCCCTCGGCGACGCTGAAGGTCAGCGGAAAGACGCCGCGCACCGCCACCCAGCGCGTGGCGTCGACCGGCTGCAGGCGCATCGGCGTGCCCCACATCGTCGCTCGCGGCGCGCCATCGCGGCGTTCGATCAGCACCAGCGTGCCGCTGGCCTCGTGCCAATAATGACCCGGTTCGGGGGTGGCATGAGGCTTGGGCACCGGGATCGGCGCCAATTGCGGCTTGACCATGGCCTCGACCACGCGCCGCGCCTGCACCAGCGGATCGAGCGCATCGACATTGGCAGTCACAATCACGCCCAAATCAAGTTCCGGAATGCGCAGGAACTCGGCCCGCCAGCCCGGCAAAAGCCCGCCATGCGAGATCGTGCCGACGCCGCGGAAGATGCCGTGCTCGAGGCCGAAGGCATAGCGGTTGGCGACCCGGCTGGGGCGGAAGCTGTCGCGCGTCGCCAAACCTTCCAGCGTCGCCTTGAGCCGCGGCGGCGGCTTGACCATGGCCCGCATCCACTTGGCGAGATCGGCCACGGTCGAGACCATGCCGCCGTCGCCGGTGACGTCGAGCGCGAACAGCGCGCGGCGATAGCCGTTGGCGGTCTTGACGTAGGGCGTGGCGAGGTTGGGCACCACGGTCTCGGGTTCGCGCACCAGCGCGGTGTCGTCCATGCCGAGCGGCGCCAGCAGCCGCTGGCGCAACAGCGCCTCGAAGGACTGGCCGGCGACCTTTTCCACCACCCGCGTCAACAGGAGGAAATTGGCGTTGGAATAGCCGAAGGCGGTGTCGGCCTGGAAGTTGACCCCGCGCTGGCGAAGGATCAGATCGTTGAGCGCCGGCTCGCGCAGGCGCCGATCGAAGCCGCCGCCGGCCAAGGCCACCAGCGCCAGATGGTCGTGCAGCCCGCTGGCGTTGTGCATCAGCGTGCGCAAGGAAAGGTTGGCCGCAAACGGCGCCACCGGCGCCAGGAACTTGCCCAGGGGATCGTCGAGCGAAAGCTTGCCGTCCTCGGCCAGCTGCAGCACCAGCGCGCAGGTGAATTGCTTGGTGATGGAGGCGATGCGAAACCGGGTATCGACCGAGATCGGCAGGCCGTGTTCCAGGCTGGCGAGGCCGAAGCCGCGGCTGTAGATGGTCTTGGTGCCCTTCAGCACCGCCACCGCCGCGCCCGGACGGTCGTCATGGTCCCAGTCGCGGAAGACGAAATCGAGACGCTTGTCGAGATTTGGCATCGCTGCTCCCCGAAGCCGGCGCTAGACCATGGCGGCGCGGCGCGGGACCGCCACCCACAGGTCGAGATCCAGGATCACCGCCGGATCGTAGCCTTCGCCGACCGCTCCTGGGAAGCCCGCCGCATCGCGGTTCTTGAGCGCGAATTGGCGCAGGCGCAGCGCGCCGGCATCCGCGCGCCCGGGTAGGGGCTCGGCTTCCAGCACCTCGCTCCAGGCATGGACGGTGTCGCCGGCGAACAAGGGCGCCACGTGCCGGCCGCCGTTCAGCGCCAGCACGCGGCAAGCGTTGGCCAGGCCGTTGAACGACAGCGCGCGCGCCAGGCTGATGGCGTGGCCGCCGTAGATCAGCCGCTTGCCGAAGCGGCCCTTGGCGGCGGCGTGGTGGTCGAAATGCAGCCGCGCCGTGTTCTGATAAAGCCGCGTCGCCATCATGTGCTCGGCGTCCTCGACCGTGATGCCGGCCTGGTGGTCGATGCGCTGGCCGACGGCGTAGTCCTCGAAAGCGCGATCGTCGCCGGTCGCGGTCGGGTCGTAGCCCGCGAGCTGCGGGCAGATCAGGGATTCGACCGCGACCGCGGCGGCCAGCTTGGGCACCGCCGACGCCGGCGCCGGCGCGCCGTGGTCGCGCTTGTGCACCATCACCCAGCGCGCATAGCTCAGCACCGGCTCGCCGCGCTGGTTCGATCCGGTGGTGCGGACATAGACCACGCCGGATTGGCGATTGGAGTTCTCGCGCAGGCCGATGACCTCGGAACGCGCGGTCACCGTGTCGCCGGCGAAAACCGGCGCCAGCCAGCGCCCCTCGGCATAACCCAGATTGGCGACGGCGTTGAGCGAGACATCGGGCACGGTCTTGCCGAAGACGACATGGAAGGCCAGCCAGTCGTCGATCGGCATCCCGGGCAGGCCGAGCCCGCGGGCAAAGGGCTCGGCGCAATGCAGCGGGTGGCGGGCGCCGAACAGGGACAGATAGACTGCGGCGTCGCCCGCGGTCAGGGTGCGCGGCGTGGCATGGGCCAGGATCTGGCCGAGGCTGAAATCCTCGAAGAAATTGCCGTCGGGCTTCACGGCGCGGCGCCCGCTTCCAAGCCCGCAATCGCCTCGGCCAGCGCCACCAGCCGCTTGGCCTCGGCGACATGCAGGTTCTCGATCAGCTTGCCTTCGACCAGCACCACGCCCTTGCCTTGGCGCTCGGCTTCGGCATGGGCGGCGATGATGCGTTTGGACCAGGCGATGGATTCGGGCGAGGGACCGAAGGCGGCGTTGCAGGCGGCGATGGTCTTGGGATGGATCAAGGTCTTGCCGTCGAAGCCGAGTTCGACTCCCTGGCGGCAACTGGCGGCGAAGCCGGCTTCGTCGTCGAGATCGAGATAGACTCCGTCCAGCACCGCAAGTCCATGCGCGCGTCCGGCCAGCAGGCACCACGACAGGCTGGTCAGCATCGGCAGCCGCATCGCGGTGTGGCGCGCGGTCAGGTCCTTGGTCAAGTCCGAGGTGCCCATCACCAGGCAGGCGACGCGCGGCCCGGCGGCGGCGATTTCCTCGGCGCGCAAAATCCCCAGCGGCGTTTCCATCATGCACCAGATGGCGAGGTCCTCGGGCGCGCCCGCGGCCCGCAGCCGCATCTCCAGCGCCTCGATCATGGCCCGGCTTTCGACCTTGGGCAGCAGCACGGCATGCGCGCCCGCGCGCGCCACCGCCGCCGCGTCCTCGGCGCCATGCGGCGTGTCGAGGCCGTTGATCCGCACCACCAGCTCGCGCTGGCCATAGCCGCCCTTGCCCAGGGCCTCGACCACCTGGCGGCGGGCGAGCGCCTTCTGGTCGGGCGCGACCGCGTCCTCGAGATCGAGGATCAGGCCGTCGGCCGGCAGGCCGCGGGCCTTGTCGAGAGCGCGGGCATTGGCGCCGGGCATGTAGAGCAGGCTGCGGCGCGGACGAAGCGAGGCGGGCATGGGGATTCCTTACGCGGACCGGGCGAGATCCTGCAACGCGGCCTCGGCCAGACCCAAGGATCGCCAGCCGGTCTTGGCGGCGAAGCCGAGGCGACGATAGAAACCCATGGCCGGGTTCCAATTCAAGACCTCGAGCGAAAGATAGGATCCGCCCGCGGCCAAGGCGCGGCGGGCGACATGGGCCAAAAGCGCGCGGCCGACGCCGCCGTGGCGCAGGCGGGCGGAGACGAACACGTCCTCGACGAAGACTCCGGCGCGGGGATGGAAAGTCGAATAGGTCGCGTACCAGATGATGACGCCGACCGCCCTTCGGTTGCGCCAGGCCAAGGCGCATTCGGCGCGGCGGCGTCGTCCGGTGAGATCGCGGGCGATGGCGGCGGGTGTGGTGCGGAAATGGGCCTCGAGTCTCTCGTAGCGCGCCATGGCGCGCAGCAATCGCCAGATCGCGGCGGCATCGCGCCTGCGCGCGGCGCGGATGACGATGTCTGCTGCCATGGCGGCATGTTAAACCAGCGACGATGACGGTGCTCGCGATATCCAGTCAGGTCGCCTACGGCCATGTCGGCCTGTCGGCCGGCGTGTTTTGCCTGCAGCGGCTCGGGATCGAGACTTGGCCGGTGCCGACGGTGCTGTTTTCGAACCATCCCGGCCATGGCGGCTTCAAGGGCCGCGTGCTGCCGGCCGAAGAGGTGGCGGGGCTGATCGAGGGCGTAGCCGAACGCGGCCTGCTGGCCGGTTGCGTCGGCTTGCTGGCCGGCTATATGGGCAGCGCCGCCAACGGCCAGGAGGCCTGGGGCGCGATCCTGCGCCTGCGCGCGGCCAATCCCAAGGCGGTGGTGCTGGTCGATCCGGTGTTCGGCGACAAGTCGACCGGAGTCTATGCCGCCGCCGATCTGCCCGATTTCTTCCGCCAGCGCCTGGTGCCGGCGGCGGATCTGATCACGCCCAACCAGTTCGAGCTCGAACGCCTGACCGACCGGCGGATCGACAGCCTGGACGGCGCGCTGGCGGCGTCGGATCGGGTGCGCAAATGGGGGCCGCGGACGGTGGTGGTGACGTCGTTCGAACGGGCCGATGCGGCCGAGGACGTGGTCGAGACGCTGCTGGTTACGGGCGAGGGGGCGTGGCTGCTGGCGACGCCGCGGATCGAGCGCGTGCCCCACGGCGCGGGCGACATGTTCGCCGCGCTGTTCCTGGGCTATTGGCTCAAGCATCGCGGCGAGCGCTGGGCCTTCGAGCAGGCGGTGGCGGCGACCTACGGCATCCTGCGCCACACCGCCGATCTCGGCCTGGCCGAGCCGGCGCTGATCGAGGCCCAGGACGAGATCGTGGTGCCCTCGCACCGCTTCGAAGCCGAACGCGTGCGTTGAGCGCGCGCTATTTTCCGCCGTCGACCGAGAGCGTCTGGCCGCTGATCCAGCCGGCCTGGTCGGAGGCCAGGAACAGCACCGCGTTGACGATGTCGGCCGGCGTGCCGAGGCGCTTCAAGGCGATGGCCTCGACCAGGCGCTTCTGGCCCTCGGCGCCATAGGCTTCCCATTGGCGTTCGGTGGCCGGGTTCGAGCGCACGAAGCCCGGCGCCACCGAATTGACGGTGATGCCGAACGGCCCGAGTTCGTGGCCGAGCTGGCGGGTAAGGCCGATCAGCGCCGCCTTGGCCGAGGCATAGGCCTGGATGCCGGTCAGGCTGACGCCGAGACCGGCGCCCGAGGAGATGTTGACGATGCGGCCCTTGCCGGCGGCCTTCATCGCCGGCGCCACCGCCTGGCTGAAGAAGAAGGCGCCGTCGACATTGGACTGGAAGATCACCCGCCAATCGACGTCGGTGATGGTCTCCAACGGCCGGCCGACCTGGCCGCGCACGCCGCCGGCGCAGTTGACCAGGACATCGATGCGGCCGGTCTCGCGCGCGGCTTGGCCGACGAAGTCCTGCACCGCGCCCCGCTCGGCGATATCCATCGCCCGCACCGTCATGCGTCCGCCCGAGGTCTCGCCCAGGCCTTCGGCGTTGAGATCGCAGGCATAGAGCCGCGCTCCCATATCGGCGAAGCCGCGGGCGATGGCGCGGCCGAGGCCGTGGCCGGCGCCGGTGACGACTACGGTACGACCGGGAAACTCGATCTTCATGCCGCCAGCAGATCGAGCGTGTCGAGCGACAGCGGCCGCTTGCCGTCCTCGATGTCGTGGATGAGCTGGGCGAGTTTGGCCAGGGTCGGCGTGGCGATGCCCAGCGCCTTGGCCTCGGCCACCACCACGCCGACTTGGGCATCGACCTCGGTCTTGCGCTTGCGCACCGCCAGGTCGCGCCAGATGCCGCTATGGCTCTTGGCCGATTTCTTGTTGTGGTCCGACATCGCCTGCAGCGAGGCGCGGGTTGCGGCCTCGGAAGCGTCGCGGCGGAAGGCGGCGGGATCGTAGCCGTTGAAGCCCAGGCACTTGATGCGCTTGGCGTCGGCCACGGCGTTGACCTCCTCGCCGACGCGGCGGAAGATCGGATAGTGGCGAGAAGAGGCCAGGCAGTCGCGGATCGATTCGTTGGTCAAGGCGGTGGCGAACAGCAGCGAGCCATAGCCCAGCTTGCCCCAGAGAAAGCCCCAGATGTTGTCGGTCAGCACGGCATTGGGCTCGAACACCTGCAACAGCTCGTGCATGTCGCGGGCGCGCGGGGTGACGGTGCCGTCGATCTCGCCCACCACCACCGCGCCGCGCCCGCCGAACAGAATGCGGCCCGGCCCCAGCCAGTCGGCGCCGAAATTGACGAAACAGCCCATGGTGCGCCTTTCGCCGACGACGCGGGCGATGACCGGCTCGTTGAGGCCGTTCTGGGCCGAAAGCACGAAGCCGTCCTCGGCCAGATGCGGCGCCAGCATGTGCGTCGCCGCCTCGGTGTGGTGCGCCTTGACCCCCAGCACGATGCGGCGGAAGCGGCCCTTGAGGTGCCCGGGTTCGGCCGCCTTGGCGGCGACGGTGAACTGTTCGATCGGGCCCTCGATCGCCAGTCCGGTGTCGTTCATCGCCGCGACATGGTCGCTGACATTGTCGACGAACAGCACGTCATGGCCGGCGCGCGCCCAATAGGCGCCGATGGTGCCGCCGACCGCGCCCGCGCCCCAGATGACGATCGGTTCGCTCATGACTGCCAGGGTCCTTCGATCGCGGCGCGGGTCTCGGCCACGGCCACGCGCCACAGTTCCATCATCTCGGCGTCGTCGCGGACGTGATAGCCGCCGTAATTGCCGTCGCCCAGCAGCTTGCGCGCCTCGGCCGGATTCGAGGCCCGCAGCTTTTCGAGATCGACCATCGCCCGCCGTTCGTCGGGAAATTTCTGCCCGGGCGGCCGCGTCCAAGGAAAGTTCTCCATCCACGAGGCATGGCTGGCCAAAGGATCGATCGCCATCACCTTGTCCCAGGTCTTGGGCGCGTTCCACCAATTGTAGAACTTGACCGTCACCGCCGGATTCTCGGCCATCCATTCCTGCGCCAGCGCGCCCACCGGCGCGTTGCCGCCATGGCCGTTGACGATCAGCACGCGGCGGAAGCCGGTGCGCTCGAGCGAATCGAGGATGTCGCGCGCCAGCGCTACGGCGGTCGAGACCTTGAGGCTGACGGTGCCCGGGAATGCCGTGAAATAAGGCGTGATGCCGAAAGGCAGGGCGGGATAGACCGGCACGCCCAGCGGCTCGGCCGCCTCGACCGCGACCCGTTCGGACAGGATCATGTCGACGCCGAGGCTGAGATAGGCGTGCTGTTCGACCGAGCCGATCGGCAGCACGACGCGGTCGTCGCGCTGGACCTGCCGTTCGACCATCATCCAGTTCATGTCGAGGATACGCACGCGTTTCTCCGGGCGAAAAACCGCAAAGCCTGCGCGGCATCCTGGCGGGCGGGCGCGCCCGGCGTCAAGGCTTGTCGCGGCGGGGCGCGGCGTGCCAGAGTCCCGCAAAATCCAATCCTGTCTGGGAGGACCTCATGCGGATCGAAACTCGTTTGCGGACTTTTGCGGCGGCGCTGGCGCTGTCGGTCGCGGCCTTCGGCACGGTCCAGGCGCAGACCCTGACCATGGGCGTGCGCGGCGGGCCGGAATCGCTCGATCCGCATTTCTCGGCGCTGGGCACCCATGCCGATGCGGCGAAGCACATCTTCGACACCCTGGTCTGGGCCGACGAGAAGAACCAGGTCGTGCCCTGGCTGGCCGAGAGCTGGAAGGCGGTCGACGACACCACGTGGGAATTCAAGCTGCGGCGCGGGGTCAAGTTCCACAACGGCCAGGAAATGACCGCGGCCGACGTCAAGTACTCGGTCGAGCGCATGCCGGTGGTCACCGGGCCGACCACCACCGCGATCTACGTCAAGAGCGTGGCGGCGATGGAGATTCCCGATCCCTACACCATCCGCTTCAAGACCAAGGAGCCGGTGGCGACGCTGCCCTACGACTTCGTGCGGCTGTTCGTGGTCTCGGCCCAGGCCGCCGCCGCCGCCAACACCAAGGAAAGCGCGCCGCAGGAGTTCAATTCCGGCAAGGCCGCCATCGGCACCGGGCCGTTCAAATACGTTTCTTGGACGCCCAAGGGCGATCTGGTGCTGGAGCGCCATGACGGCTACTGGAAAGGGGCCGCGCCCTGGCAGCGCGTGGTGCGCAAGGAGATCCCGGCCGATCCGGCGCGCGTCGCCGCGCTGCGCGCGGGCCAGGTCGACGTCATCAACTACGTGCCTTCGGCCGATTTCGAGACCCTGCGCAAGGATCCCAAGCTGGCCACGGTCAAGGGCGATTCGGTCTACGTCTTCAACCTCCAGCTCGACCAGCGCGAGCAGACCCCCAAGGTCTACGACAACGACGGTAAGCCGCTGGCCAAGAATCCGTTCCGCGATGCGCGGGTGCGCGAGGCGCTGGACCTGGCGATCGACCGCCAGACCCTGGTCGACATCGTGCTGGAAGGTTTCGGCAAGCCGACCGGCCAGTTGATGCCGGACGGCTTCTTCGGGTCTTCGACCAAGATCCCGGCCAAGGTCCACAACATCAACAAGGCCAAGGAGCTGCTGGCCACGGCGGGCTATCCCAACGGCTTCAAGATCGACCTCTACTGCTCGAACGACCGCCTGCCGGGCGACGGCCCGACCTGCGGCGCGCTCGGCCAGATGTTCGCCAAGATCGGCGTCACCACCAACGTCCAGGCGATCAGCCGCACGGTCTACTTTCCGGCCCAGGCGCGGCTGGAATACAGCGCCTTCATGAACGGCTGGGGCACGCTGACCGGCGAGGCCTCCTACACGCTGGGCTCGATGGCGCATACGCCGGCGCCCAACATCGGCCTCGGCCAGTTCAACCGCATCCAGTATTCCAACCCCGAGGTCGACAAGCTGCTGCAGGAAGGCCGCCGCACGCTCGACGACGCCAAGCGCCGCGCGCTCTACGAACAAGCGATGGAGAAGATCGTGGCCGATCGCGCCTACATCTCGCTGATCGTGCTGCAGACCGCCTGGGCCGGCCAGGCGGCCAAGGTCGAACTGGCGCCGCGGGTGGACGAGGAAACGTTGGCCTATTTCTACAAGCGCAAGGGCTAGCCCGAGCGAGGGAACAAGCGCGATGGACAAGCCCCCGGGCGGCCTCGAGCCCTGGCAGTGGGACGAGGCCACCTGGCGCGGCCATGTCGGGCGGGTGCGCGCCGGGCGCTCGCTCAAGCCCAAGACCTGGCCGGGCGGCGCGCGCTGCGCGGTGGCGCTGTCGTTCGATTCCGATCACGACACCATCCCCTTGCGCGACGGCGACACCTCGCCCGGCAGGCTGTCGCAAGGCGAGTACGGCGCGCGCGCCGGCGTGCCGCGCATCCTGCGCTTCCTCGCCAAGCACGGCGTCAAGGCCAGCTTCTTCGTGCCGGCGGTGACGGCGCTGCTCTATCCCGAGGAACAGCGCCGGGTCGCGGCCGAGGGCCACGAGATCGGCATCCACGGCTGGATCCACGAACGCAACTCGACCCTGGCGCGGCGCGACGAACGCGATCTGATGTATCGCGCCGCCGAGGTGCTGGAGAAGGTCTCGGGCCAGCGCCCGGTCGGCATGCGCACGCCGTCCTGGGACTTCAGCCCCGACACGCTGTCGATCGTGCGCGAGATGGGGCTGCTCTACGATTCCTCGCTGATGGCCGACGACGAGCCCTACGAGCTGGTCGAGAACGGCCAGCCCACCGGCGTGGTCGAGCTGCCGCCGGAATGGATCCGCGACGACGCGGTCTATTTCAACATGGTGCGGATGAGCGCGCTCCGGCCCTACACCCCGCCCTCGGCGGTGCTGGAGATCTTCAAGGCCGAGTACGACGGCGCGCGCGAGGAAGGCGGGCTGTTCATCCTGACCATGCACCCGCACATCATCGGCCATCGCTCGCGCATGCCGATCCTGGAGGCGCTGCTGCGCCACATCAAGGCCGGCGGCGGCGCCTGGTTCGCCACCCATGCCGAGGTGGCGCGGCACTGCCTGGCCGCGGCCGGCTGACCGCAAGCCTCGCTCCGGCGCCTCATGCTCGGTTTCGTCATCCAGCGCCTGTTGCAGGCGGCGGCGATCATGCTGGCGATGTCGGTGATCGTCTTCACCGGCGTCTACGCCATCGGCAATCCGATCGACGTGCTGATCCCGCCCGACGCCGACCAGAAGCTGCGCGCCGAGGTCATCGTCCGCTACGGCCTCGACCTGCCGCTGTGGCGGCAATACCTGGTGTTCCTCGGCAACGCGCTGCAGGGCGATTTCGGCCGCTCCTTCCTTTACGCCCTGCCGACGCTGCAGCTGATCCTGTCGCGCCTGCCGGCGACGCTGGAACTGGCGCTGGCGGCGACCTTGGCGGCGACGCTGATCGGCGTGCCGCTGGGGATGTATGCCGGCTACCGGCCGGATTCGATCCCGGCGCGGCTGATCATGGGGCTGTCGGTGCTGGGCTTCAGCCTGCCGACCTTCTGGGTCGGCTTGATCCTGATCCTGACCTTCGCCGTGCATCTGGGCTGGCTGCCCGCCGGCGGCCGGGGCGCCACGGTCGAGGTCTTCGGCGTCGGCTGGAGCTTTCTCACTCGCGATGGGTTGATGCACCTTCTCCTGCCGGCATTGAATCTGTCGCTGTTCAAGCTGGCGATGCTGACCCGGCTGGCCCGCGCCGGCACGCGCGAGGCCATGCTGTCGGATTTCGTCAAGTTCGCCCGCGCCCAGGGACTGTCCGAGCCCCTGGTGCTGTTCCGCCATGTACTCAAGACCATCGCCATTCCGCTGGTGACGGTGTTCGGATTGGAACTCGGCACCACCTTGGCCTTCGCCGTGGTGACCGAGACCATCTTCTCCTGGCCGGGCATGGGCAAGCTGATCATCGATTCCATCACCGCCCTCGATCGGCCGGTGATGGTGGCCTATCTGATCCTGATTACCTTCCTGTTCGTGGTGATCAACCTGGTGGTCGACCTGGTCTATGCCGTGCTTGACCCGCGCTTGCGGCAGGGGCGGACGGCGTGAGCGCCACGGTCGAAACCCCGCTCGGCGCGTTCTGGAGCGAGTACCGGCGCGATCCGGTGGCGGTGGCGGCGCTGGCGGTCGTGGGCACATTGCTGGCGCTGGCGCTGCTGGCGCCCTGGATCACGCCGCAGAATCCCTACGATCTCAAGACCCTGAACCTGATGGATGCGCGACGGCCGCCGGGCCATGTCGGCAGCGGCGGTTATGTCCACTGGCTGGGCACCGATCCTTCCGGCCGCGACATGCTGAGCGCCATCGTTCACGGCCTGCGCATCAGCCTGCAAATGGGGCTGATGGCGGGCGCGGTCGCTTTCGTGGTGGGATCGAGTCTCGGCGTGCTGGCGGCCTATCGCGGCGGCCGCATCGAGGCTGCGATCATGCGCGTGATCGATCTGCAGCTCTCGTTCCCGGCCATCCTGCTGGCGTTGATCCTGGTGGCGCTGTTGGGTCAGGGGCGCGGCCAGCTGGTGGTGGCGCTGATCGCGGCGCAGTACGCCTATTTCGCCCGCACCGCCCACGGCGCCGCCTCGGCCGAGCGGCGCAAGGACTACATCGAGGCGGCGCTGGCGACGCCCTTGTCGGGCGCGCGCGTGATCTGGCGCCATTTGCTGCCCAATTGCCTGCCGCCCCTGATCGTGGTCGGCACGGTGCAGATCGCCAACGCCATCGCGCTCGAGGCCACGCTCAGCTTTCTCGGCTTGGGCCTGCCGATCACCGAGCCCTCGCTCGGCATGCTGATCGCCAACGGCTTTCCGCATCTGATGAACGGCCGCACCTGGATCAGCGTCTATCCCGGCCTGGCGCTGATCCTCCTGATCGTCGCCATCAACCTGGTCGGCGATCGGGTGCGCGATCAGCTCAATCCAAGGCTGAAACGATGACCGCGCCCTTGCTGTCGGTGCGCGATCTTGCCACCCATTTCCTGACCCGCGCCGGCGCGGTCAAGGCGGTGGACGGGGTGTCGTTCGAGCTCGCCCGCGGCGAGGTGCTGGGCCTGGTCGGTGAATCGGGCTGCGGCAAGAGCGTCACCGGCTTTTCGCTGCTGGGGCTGATCGATCCGCCGGGACGGATCGTCGGCGGCTCGATCCGGCTGGACGGCCGCGAGCTGGTCGGGTTGGAAGCGGACGAATTGCGCGCCCTGCGCGGCAAGCGCATCGCCATGATCTTCCAGGATCCGGCGATGACCTTGAATCCGGTCCTGACCGTCGGCCAGCAGATGGCGATGGCGGTGCGCGCCCATGACGCGGTCGATCGGGCGACGGCGCGGGCGCGGGCGCGCGAGGCGCTGGGCCGGGTTGGCGTGCCCGAGCCCGAGGCGCGGCTGGAGGCCTATCCGCACCAGTTGTCGGGCGGCTTGCGCCAGCGCGTCGCCATCGCCACCGCCATGCTGCATCGGCCCGAAGTCATCGTCGCCGACGAGCCGACCACGGCGCTGGACGTCTCGATCCAGGCCCAGATCCTGCACGAGGTGCAGGCGCTGGTAAAGCAATCGGGCACGGCGCTGATCTGGATCACCCACGACCTGGCGGTGGTCTCCAGCCTGGCCGATCGGATTTGCGTGATGTACGCCGGGCGCATCGTCGAGCACGGCCCGGCCGAGGCGGTGCTGTCCCGGCCGCGCCATCCCTACACCGGCGGCCTGATCGATTCGGTGCCGGCGGCGTCCGCGCCCGGCGCCAAGCTGCGCCAGATCCCGGGCTCGGCGCCGCAGCCCTTCGATCTGCCGCCGGGTTGCGCCTTCCGCCCGCGCTGTCCGCGCGCCGCCG
>VGDZ01000039.1 GCA_016869515.1 Alphaproteobacteria bacterium
ATCAGAGACCTCATTTCCGAGGCGCGTGCGCCTCGGCCTCATTGAAGCGTCATACATGCGCTCGGTGGACTGCTTACCGCCGGCCCATTTCCGAGGCGCGTGCGCCTCGGCCTCATTGAAGCAGGTCTTTCAGCTTGACCAGAGCGCCCGTCTTCCGCGATTTCCGAGGCGCGTGCGCCTCGGCCTCATTGAAGCGGACTCGCAGGCGCGGCCATTAAGGTCCACGAACCGTGATTTCCGAGGCGCGTGCGCCTCGGCCTCATTGAAGCGCGCCATTCCTAGGCGCCCTATACTGGCTAGCGCTTAATTTCCGAGGCGCGTGCGCCTCGGCCTCATTGAAGCCTCCCGAAGACGAAAGAGACAGGATGGATCGAAGTAAATTTCCGAGGCGCGTGCGCCTCGGCCTCATTGAAGCACCCATTCGTCCTTGGCCAGCTGCTCGGGCGTGGGTATTTCCGAGGCGCGTGCGCCTCGGCCTCATTGAAGCATCATGTCGCCAGCGTGCTGGCGCAGGTAGTCCAGCGCCATTTCCGAGGCGCGTGCGCCTCGGCCTCATTGAAGCGCCTGGGTGCTTGCATCGTTTATGCGTGCGAGTTCGCATTTCCGAGGCGCGTGCGCCTCGGCCTCATTGAAGCTGGTCCGAGGGGTCGCGCGACTCCTGGTCCGCCGTCTTTCCGAGGCGCGTGCGCCTCGGCCTCATTGAAGCTGGTGTGCGTCATGGCATCGTGTCCCCGCCGCCTCACTATTTCCGAGGCGCGTGCGCCTCGGCCTCATTGAAGCTCAAAATGATCCGCCTTAGTTCCGCGCCGACCATGCGATTTCCGAGGCGCGTGCGCCTCGGCCTCATTGAAGCGCTTGACGCGGTTCCCTTTTGACCGCAATCCAGCCGTATTTCCGAGGCGCGTGCGCCTCGGCCTCATTGAAGCAGGTGGACTCCGTGGACGTGGGCATATTCGGGCGCGACCATTTCCGAGGCGCGTGCGCCTCGGCCTCATTGAAGCTCGTCGCGGCCGAGCATGACAATCGCGAACGCGAACTATTTCCGAGGCGCGTGCGCCTCGGACTCATTGAAGCGTCCATCGGCGGTCGGCGGAGGGGGCGTTCTACGGTATTTCGGAGGCGCTAAAGGGGGCAGATCATATCGAGCAAACGAGCGACAACCCTCGGGGATTGCGCGTCCCCGCAACCAGACGAAAGCCCAGCACGCATTGCGCGTCGTAGAGCTTTTTTTGTGACGCGGCAGGGCCGTAGAACCGCGCTCACGCCGCCGCCGTGCCCGCGCTGGTGCCGGCGATGCGGCCGAAGACGGCGCCGTTGGTCAGGCCGGTGCCGCCCGGGTAGTTGAAATAGAAAATACCGCCGACCATCTCGCCCGCGGCGTAGAGGCCGCGGATCGGATCGCCGTCGCTCGACAGCACCTGGGCCTCGGGCGTGATGCGCACGCCGCCGAAGGTGAAAGTGATGCCGCAGGTCACGGCATAGGCCTCGAAGGGCGGCGTATCCAGGGTGTTGGCCCAATTCGACTTGGGCAGCGCCAGGCCCTCGGTGCAGCGTCCGTCCTTGACGTTGGGATTGAACGGGACGTCGGTGCGGACGGCGCGGTTATAGGCCTGCAATTCGGCCAGCGCGCGCTTGGGATCGACGTCGTCCAGCTTTTCGACCAGCTCTTCCAGCGTATTGGCCACCACCTTGGTGACCTGCTTGATGCGGTATTCGTCGCGCAGCTGCGCCTTCACCTTGGCATCGAATATCTGCCAGGCGAACTGTCCGGGCTGGCCGAGGATGACGCGGCCGTATTTGGCGTAGGTGTAGTTCCGGAAATCGGCGCCCTCGTCGACGAAGCGCCGGCCCTCGGCATTGAGATAGACCCCCCAGGGATAGGAGTGCTTCTGGTACTGATCGCCCACCGCGAGGTCGCCGAACTCGGGCGCGTTGCGCTCCCAGGCGACGGCATGGCAGCCCGACCAGTTGCCGGCGGCGGCGGCGCCGGCCGCCAGTGCCATCGCCAGCCCGTCGCCGGTGTTGAAGCGCGTGCCGCGCACCTTGGCCAGTTCCCAGCCCGGGCCGAGATAGCGCGTGCGCCATTCGGGATTGGCCTGGAAGCCGCCCGCCGCCAGCACCACCGCCCGCGCCCGCAGCGTGACGGTGCGGCCCTGGCGCTTGACCGTCACGCCCTTGATTCCGTCGTCGTCGGCCAGCAGCGACAGCGCCCGCGCGCCGTACCAGACCTCGATGCCGTCGCGCTGCGCGGCCTTGGTCAGGTTCTCGACCAGGCCGGGGCCACCGCCGACGGCCTCGACGATCAGCCCGCCCCAGAACTTGAACTTGCCGCCGATGTTGAAGGCCTGCCGGCCCCAGGCGGCGGTGAAGCGCACGCCCTTGCCGCGCATCCATTCGACCGTGTCGAGGCTGCGCCGGACCAGGATCTCGGTCAGGGTCGGATCGCAGCGGTACTCGGTCACCCGCGCCATGTCGTCGAGGAACTGGTCGGCCGAATAGGTGCCGAAATCGGTGCGGGCGATTTCGTCGGCCGTCAGGTCGGGAATGGCGCGCTTGAGGTCCTCGACGCCGTCGAACGCCACCCGCATCAGCCCGGCGGTGAAGCGCGAATTGCCGCCCGATTCCGCTTCGGGCGCGCGTTCCAGCACCAGCACCCGCCGCACCCGCTCGCGCGCCGCCAGCGCCGCACAAAAGGCGGCATTGCCGCCGCCGACGACGATGACATCCCAAGGCTGCTCGGACGCGCTCATGTCGTTTCAGTCCTTGCTTCGAACCAGGGCCAGACCCTTACAAGGATCGGCGGCCGGTTGCCAAGGGCTGGCAGTGCATGGTCGTTGTCCGAGTTTGGCGTTTCTGTAGGCAAGGTTGCTCGCGGCCGCCGAAGCGCCTATATCCCCAACGGCGCCCCGGGGCGGAGGAATGGTCCGCCCGTCAAGCCCGAAACGATCGTAGACCATCGGGCTCGGGGCGTCGGTCTCGATGCCGGCCGGCATGCGTTCGACGTCCATGTCGCCATTGCCGCCATTGCCTGGGGGGCGCTCGCCCTCGCTCTCTCACCCTCAGTCTCTCGCCCTCAGTAGATGGGAACAAAAAGGGATTGACATTTTGGCCGCAAGTTCCTATATTGTCCCGACCGACCGATCCGAGGGTTTTGGCCCCGGGGTGCGATCGGCCCGGACGGAATTGCGCAAGCGCTCCGTTCCGGCCGTGAATCGCGCTCCGGAGCGGGAGCCGAGGGGCGGTCCGCTGATGGACAAGTGAATCGTCTCGACGGATAGCGTCGTCTTATACCAAGCTGCGATGAGCGTGACTCATCGCGGCTTGGAACGGCCATTGAGGCCGCGCGCCTTTCGGCGCGTGAGCCAAGGGCAAGATCGTTTGGTCTTGAACTGGCGGTTCAAGACCAAACGTGAATCTTGCCCTCGTAGCCTGCTCTGGACCGCGATTCACGGTTTGCATGGAAATGCATCTGCAATTCCATGCAAACCGATCGCGGTCTAGCGCGGATGCGCCCGCCCGGCGCCTGAGGGCGCGTTGACCGTGACCGGTCAACGCGGACTGATATTAAGCCATGGGTTAACGGCCAATTTCGGCCCTTGCCCCCGACATACCTCGATTGCCCAATACAATCAAAGACATGGGCAGTTAAAAATTGTCCATTTGCGCGCATTTGCGCGCCACTCCGCGCCTTTGGCGCTCGTATGCGCGGATTTGCGGCTCGGTTCCGCGCCGAGTAGGCTCCGCTCCGCGCTTTTGGTGCCCCTAGCCGGCCCCGCTCCGCGCCGTTCCGCCCATTGCATTGCCCTTCCGTGCTATTATCTATAGACAGCCTTCCCCAATCCCCCTTCGGCAGCCTGGGAGCCGCGCGCGGCGGTCGAACGCGACCGGGTCGAGGTTTTTGATGGATCGGGCGCGCCGGCCAATGTCGACATGCTGTCGGCGCTGGCGGGCTGGGTCGAGGCGGGCAAGGCACCTGCCGATCTGCAGGTGATCGAGCAGCCCAACCGGCCGCCTTTCGCCGCGACCCGGTCTCGTCCGCTCTGCGAATGGCCGAGCTGGCCGCGTTATCGCTCTGGTGACGCCACCGCCGCCGCCAGCTTCGAATGCGCAAGGCGGTCCTGGCGATCCGGTTAGGGGGTCCACCGCAGAGCGGAACGCTTCGCCGATCAGTTTCGAGTTGCCGGCGCCTCGAACGCGGTCACGCGCGGCGCCGGCTGGCGATAGGGCTCGATTTCGACCAGGCAGCTGTGCGCGATCGGGCCTTGCGAGAGGTTCGAGGCGCCCTTGTCGAGGGTCAGCAGATTGGCCGAACCGTGCTTGTCGAGCGATCCCGGCCGCCCGGGTTCGAGCGGATCGTAGGTGGCGCCGACCGTGAGATAGGCCACGCGCGGCATCACCGCATCCGAGACCACGGCACCGGCCAAGGTGGCGCCGCGATCGTTGAACACCCGCACCACGTCGCCGTCGCGTATGCCGCGCGCCGCGGCATCTTGCGGATTGATCTGAATCGGCTCGCGGCCGGCGACTTTGGCCGCCAGGCTGGCGCTGCCGATGTCGAGCTGGCCGTGCAGCCGATGGCGCGGCTGGCCCGAGATCAAATGCAAGGGATAGCGCGCGGCCACGGGCGAGCCCAGCCACTCCACCGGCTCGAGCCAGGCGGGATGGCCCGGGCAGTCGGGTTCGGCGAAACCGGCGATGGTGTCCGAGAACAGCTCGATCTTGCCGGTGGGCGTCGGCAGGCGGTTGCGTTCGGGATCGCGGCGGAAATCGGCCAAGGCGACGAAGGGTTCGTCCGGTGCCGGGATCGCGACCTTGCCCTCGGCCCAGAACCGGTCGAACTCGGGCATCGCCACTTGCTTGCGCTCGGCCGAGGCGCGCAGCTCGCCATAGAGCCGCCGCAGCCAGCCCATTTCGTCCAGGCCCTCGGTGAAGCCGCGGCCGAAGCCCAGCCGGTCGGCCAGCGCGGCGAAGATGTGGTGGTCGTTGCGCGCCTGGCCCACCGGTGCGATCGCCTGGTGCACGGCCAGGACGAAAGGATCGCGCGAACTGGCGGCGATGTCGTTGCGCTCGAGCCCGGTGGTCGCCGGCAGCACGATGTCGGCATGGCGGGCCGCGGCGGTCCACCACGGATCGTGCACGATCACGGTCTCGGGCCGCCGCCAGGCTGCCACCAGCCGGTTGAGGTCCTGGTGATGGTGGAAGGGATTGCCCCCGCTCCAATAGACCAGGCGGATGTCGGGATAGCGATGGGTCCGGCCGTCATAGCGATAGCTCTGCCCGGGATGCAGCAGCATGTCGGCGATGCGCGCCACCGGGATCGAGCTGCCGGTGGGGTTGTCGCCGATCGGCAGCCGCGGATTGGCCACTCGCTCGCGCGGCAGGCCGATGCCGCCCTCGCAGGCATGGCCGAAGCCGATGCCGCCGCCGGGCTGGCCGATCTGGCCCAGCATGGCGGCCAGCGCGATCGCCGCCCAATAGGGCTGTTCGCCGTGATCGGCGCGCTGCAGCGACCAGGTGACTGTAATCAGCGTCCGTCCCATCGCCATGCGCCGCGCCAGGGCAGCGATGTCGGCGGCGCCAAGGCCGGTAATGGCCGCGGCCCAGGCGCAGTCCTTGACGACGCCGTCGGTCTTGCCGGTCAGGTAGTCGGCGAAACGCGCGAAGCCGATGCAATGACGGTCGAGAAAAGCGCGGTCGTGCAGTCCCCCGACCAGCAGGGTATGGGCCAGCGCCAGCATCAGGGCGGTGTCGCTGTTGGGCCGGGGCGCCAGCCAGTCCGCGGCGAGGAAATCGGGCAGATCGCCGCGATGGGGCGTGATGCCGACGAACTCGGTGCCTTCGGCCTTGATGCGTCGCAGCCAATCTGCGGTGGTGTGCGCCAGGGTGCCGCCGAAATCGACCTGGGTGTTCTTGAGCGGCAGGCCGCCAAACATCACCATCAGCCGGGTATTGCCCAGCATGGCGTCCCAGGCATGACTGCGGCCGGCGACCAGGTCCTTGCTGCCCAGCACATAGGGCATCAGCACCATGCCGGCGGCGTAGCTGTAGCTGTCGGTCTTGGCGGTGAAGCCGCCGAAGCAATTGAGGAAGCGATGCAGTTGGAAGTTGGCCTGGTGGAACCAGCCGGCGCTGGCCCAGCCATAGGAGCCGCCATAGATCGCGGCATTGCCGTGCCGGGACTTGACCCGCGCCAGTTCGCCCGCGACCAGCTCCAGCGCCTTGTCCCATGAGACGGCGACGAAAGGTTCGGCGCCGCGGCGTTCGCGCCGGCCGCCGGGTCCGGCCTCGAGCCAGCCCGCGCGCACCATCGGCCGGCTGACGCGATTGTCGGCGTAAAGCGCGTCCAGCTGCGATTGCACCAACGGCGAAGGCTGCGGATCCTCCGCCGCCGGCCGCAGGGCGACGACGCGTCCGTTTCGCACCTCCGCATCGAACGCGCCCCAATGCGAGGCCGAGGGCCGCCGCGCGCTCGCTTCCTTCGTCATGGCGCCATTGTCCTTCAAATCGCCGCGGCTGGCCATGGTTTGCGCCGGGGGATCGCCGCCTGTAGCATCTTGAAACCCGATTTCATCCTGTGAACCGAGGAGCATGACCGCGCCGCCGATCGAACTGCCGCCGCATTGGCCGAATTACCTGCCGAGCACGGTGGCGCTTCCGCCCGGCGGCCTGTTCGCCAATCTCCGGCGCGCGTCCGAGGCGCGGCCCGAGCGCCCTGCCATCGCCTTCTATGGCGGCGAGACCAGCTATCGCCAGCTGCTCGACCAGGCACTGCGGCTGGCTGGCTATTTGCGCGCGGCGTGCCGGCTTGCCAAGGGAGATCGGGTCCTGCTCGACATGCAGAACGCGCCGCAATTCGTCGTCGGCTACTACGCCATTCTTGCCGCCGGGGGCGTGGTGGTGCCGCTTAACCCGATGAATCTGACGGCGGAACTCGAATTCTTCCGTAGCGACAGCGGCGCGCGCATCGCCTTGATCGGCAGCGAGCAGGTCGAGCGCTTCGCCGCCTTGTCGCCGCGGCTCGAAGGCGTGGTGGTGGCGCGCTACGCCGAGGCGCTGCCGGCGGATTGTCCCTATCGCCTGCCCGAGGTGGTCGCGGCAAGCCGCCGGGTCGAGCCGCTGCCGCCCGGCTTCGTCGCCTGGTCCGAGGCGCTGGCGGGCGCGCCGATGGCGCCGCCGGCAGACGCCGCCGAGGACGATCTCTGCGTCCTGCCCTACACCTCGGGCACCACCGGACGCCCCAAGGCCTGCATGCACACCCAGCGCGGCGTCCAGTTCACAGCCGTCGCCCAGGCGCTGTGGTACGGCTTCGATCGCGACACCGTGGTCACCGCCTTCATGCCGCTGTTCCACGTCGCCGCCATGCAGGGGTCGATGAACGCCGGTATCTTCGCCGGCGCCACCATGGTGCTGATGGCGCGCTGGGACAAGGAGCTGATCCCGCCCTTGTTCGAGCGCCATGGCGTCACCTTCTGGAACGCCGCGCCGACCATGATCGTCGATGTGCTGTCGAGCCCGGGGTTCGATGGGCGCTGCTTTTCGCGCCTGCGCACGCTGACCGGCGGCGGCGCCGCCATGCCGGCGGCGGTGGCCGAGACCCTCGAGCGGCGCTTCGGCCTGACCTTCATCGAAGGCTATGGCATGACCGAGACCATCGCGCCGACGCATCTCAATCCGCCCGCGCGCGCCAAGCCGCAATGCCTCGGCATCCCGATCTTCGAGACCCGGGCGCTGGTGGTCGATGCCGAGACCCTGGCCGAAAAAGCGACGGGGGAGGTAGGCGAAATCTGGGTGTCCGGCCCGCAGGTCATGCGCGGCTACTGGAACCGGCCGGATGCCGACGCCGAAGCCTTCGTGCCGCGCGATGGCCGCCGCTTCCTGCGCACCGGCGATCTCGGCTATCGCGACGCCGAGGGCTATTTCTTCGCGGTCGATCGCCTCAAGCGCATGATCGACATGAGCGGCTACAAGATCTGGCCGGCGGAATGCGAGGCCAAGCTCTATGCCCATCCGGCGGTGCAGGAATGCTGCGTCGTCGCCGCGCCCGACGCCCGCCGCGGCGAGACGGTCAAGGCGCTGATCGTGCTCAAGCCCGAATTCCGCGGCCGCATCGAGGCGCCGGAGATCGTCGCCTGGGCGCGCGGCAGGATGGCGGCCTACAAGCTGCCGCGGCTGGTCGAGTTCGTCGACTCGCTGCCGCGCTCGGCCAGCAACAAGATCGACTGGCGGAAGCTGCAGGACCGCGAATGGGCGGCGGCCGGCGCCCGGAGCAAATCCGAGGCCGGTCGCGCCGGTACCGCCTGACGCGAGTTAGGCGCGCGTCAGCTTGCGGAAATCGACCTGGCGGTGGAAGTAGTAGACGAAGCCCTTGACCGACTTCTGCGCCGCCAGCTCCTGCGCCTGCTGCCACAGCATCAGCATCGGCGCCTGCTCGTTGGCGATCTGGATCATGCGCTTGGTCATGGCGTCGTACTTGGCCGGATCGGTCTCCCAGCGCGCGTCGGCCACCAGCTTGACCACTTCCTGGTTGTTGAAATTGCCGAAATTCCAGCGCGTCGTGCCCTGGTAGAAGATGCGGAAGAAGTAGTCGGTGTCGCGCAGCCAGGCGGCCGAGGTGAAATAGAAGAACGGCAGCTCCTTCTTGGTCTGCAACTCGCCGATCTGGGCGCTGGGCACCTTGTTGATGGTGACCTTGATGCCGACCTTGCCCAGGCTTTCCTGCACCAGCGCCGCCACCGGCTCGGCGATCGAGGCGCCCGAGATGTCGAAGGAGAACGTGGTCTCAAAGCCGTTGGGCAGGCCCGCCGCCGCCAGCAGCGCCTTGGCCTTGTCGAGATCGGTGTTGTAGGGATGCGGCGCCGGGAAGGCGTTGCTGGCGGGCGCGCCCGCCGGACCGCCGTAGAGCGGCCGGCCGCGGCCCAGCAGCGCCGCATCAAACATCGCCTTGTAGGGCAGGGCGTGGGCCACCGCCTGGCGCACGCGCACGTCGTCGAACGGCTTCATCTGGCTGTTCATGGCGATGAACTGAAAGGCGTTGACCTGCGGCGTCGAGACGATGGTGTACTTGCCGGTCTGGTCGAGGTCGGCGATGTCGCGCGGCAGCACGTCCATCGCCACGTCGGCATCGCCGCGCTCGATCAGGGCGCGGCGGTTGGCGGCGGTCGGCACCAGCTGCTGGATGATGCGCTCGAAGGCCGGGCGCGGGCCCGACTTCCAGCCGTCATGGCGCGCCAGCACCAGCTGCTGGCCGGGTTCGTAGTTCTCCAGCTTGTAGCCGCCGCCGCCGGCGGAATTTCGCTTCAGCCACTCCGCGCCCCAGGGGTCGTCGGCCGCGGCGCTCTTCTTGATCAGCGCCGAGTTCATGATCGCCGGGAAGGAGATGGTCAGGTTGGGCAGGGTGTAGCGGTCCTTGCGCGGCAGATCGACGCGCAGGGTGTGCGGATCGACCACCACGAACTGCTCGGGCTTTTCCAGCGATCCGGTGCCGAGCTGGTTCTTGGCGACGGTGACGCTGACGGCGCGGTCGAGCGACCATTTGACGTCGGCCGTGGTCACCGGCGTGCCGTCGTGGAATGTGGCGCCCTGGCGGAGCTTGAAGGTGACCGCGGTGCCGGTCGAGGATTCCTGCCAGCTCTCGGCCAGTTCGGGTTCGAGCTTGTAGTAGTCGTAGGCCTCGCTGCCGCCGGGCAGGGTCTGGCGGCCGAAGGTCAGCAGGCGGTCGTAGACGTTCCAGCTGTAGCCGTTGGCGGCCGGGTTGCCGCCGAGGCCGGCTGGATCGAGCGTATTGGGCAGCGCTTCCTGCACCACGCGCAGCGTCGCCGCGCGCGCCTGCGCTCGTGCGGCTCCGCTCGGCAGGCCTACGCCCGCGCCCAGCGCCGCGGCCGCGGTCGATGCGCCCTTCAGGAATTCACGCCGTTTCATGGTCGGGGTCTCCTCGCTTGGCAGTCGGTCGCGACGTCCCTCTCAGCCCCCGGCCGCCGTTCGCGGCCCCGCGGTCGTCGCGCGTCCTTCGCCTGCGAAGGCTAGCACGCCGCGCCGCGGATTTTTCTGCAACTGCGTTTCACTATTTGAAACGTGGCGCGAGCCTGGCATAGATTGCGCCACCCCTTTCGCACGGAGCCCGCCCATGTCGGCGACGGTCGTCAAAGCCCTGTCCCTGATCGAAGCCCTGTCGGCGGGAACGGCGCCGATCGGCATCAGCCAGTTGGCGCGCGAGCTCAGGCTCAACAAAAGCACGGTCTACCGCCTGGTCGACACGCTTTGCCGGCATCGCTTCGTGCGGCAGGATCCGCAAAGCGGCCGCTACGCGCTGACCACCAAGCTGTGGGAGCTGGGGGTCGGCGTGGTGCAGCGGCTCGAATTGCGCGAGGTGGCGCGGCCGGTGCTGGAGGCGGTGGCGCAGGACAGCGGCGAGGCGACGCTGCTGGGAATCGTCCAGGATCTCGACGTGCTGATCCTGGACAAGGTCGATTCCAATCAGCCCTTGCAGATCTTTTCGCGCGTCGGCACGCGGGTTGCGCTGCATTGCACCTCGATCGGCCGCGCTTTGCTGGCATTTCAGTCGGAAGACTACGTCGCCCAGGCCATGACCAAGATCGCGCGCCGCACCGAACGCACCCTGGTCGGCCGGGCCGAGCTGGCGGCGGAGCTGGCGCGGGTGCGGCGCACGGACGCGGCCGAATGCATCGACGAATGGTCCCTCGGCGTGGCCGGCGTGGCGGCGCCGATCCGCGATCTATCGGGCAAGGTGGTGGCGTCGCTTTGCGTCACCGGCCCGAGCTCACGTTTCGTCGCCCGCCGCCTGCCCAAGCTGCGCCGCATGGCGCTCGAAGGCGCGCGCCAGGTCTCGGATCGCTTGGGTTACCGCCCGTCCGGCGGCTGAATCGAATCCAGAAACGGCGCCAGCGCCCGATCGGCGCGGCCGAGCGCGTCCTCGCGACCGAGCAGGACCAGGCGCCCCGGCCCTTCCATCGTCATGGCCCGCAATTCGGGCGGCGCCAGCCCGGTCATGGCGCCCTGAATCAGGGCGATGCGCGCATCGCCCTGCAGCCGCAGCAGGCCCTTGATCCGCAGCAGATCGGGCCCGTTCGCATCGCGCAGTGCCGCGGTCAAACGTTCGAGGCCGGCTTGGTCCAGCGGCGTCACGAGGTAGCGGCGCCTTGCCATGCCGTGACGACGCAGCGCCCGATCGGCGGCATCGTCATCGTCGTGACGATGCGGCGGCGGCGGGTTTTCTTCCGCTGCCGGCCGGTCGAGATCGAGAATCCGCCGGGCTTCGATGGCGCCGCGCGAGACCTCGAGGATATCGGCGCCGGGATTGAGCGTTCGCAATCGCGCCCGCAGCGCATCGACCGCGGCACGCGGCGCGATGTCGCCCTTGGTGATAACCAGGCGGTCGGCCAGGCTGGCCTGGCTGACGGCTTCGGGGAACCGGTCCAGGGCCGCAAGCCCGGCGAGGCCGTCGCAGACCGTCACCACGCCCGTCAAAACGTAGTCGGCCTGCCAGCGCGCATCGCCGAGGACGAAGCCCAACACCGGCGCCGGATCGGCCAGGCCCGAGGTCTCGATCACCACTCGCTCGAACCGGCGCAGGCGCCCGGCTTGCGCCTGGGCTTGGGCATCGATCAGGGTGTCGACCAGATTGCCGCGAATGGTGCAGCACAGGCAGCCATTGGCCAGCAGCACCACGTCCTCGCTCGAGGCTTCGAGCAGATCGTGATCGATCCCGACTTCACCGAATTCGTTGACCACCACCAGCGTGCGGTCGAAGCCGGGCTGGCTCAGGATCGCCGCGATCAGCGTAGTCTTGCCGCTGCCGAGAAAGCCGGTGACGAGGATGACGGGAATGCGCCCCGCTGCGCTCATGGCCCCAGCGGCGGCAGCATCGGCCGCGTCCGGGCGAGATAGCGCCCTTCGCCGGCCTTGCCGAGATAGCGGCCGTCTTCGACCGCGACCTGGCCGCGGCGGATCGTCATCACCGGCCAACCCGACAATTCCTGCCCCTCGAACGCGGTATAGCCGATGGCGCCGTAATTGCAGCTTGCATCCATGCGCCGCTTCTGTTGCGGGTCCATGATCGCCAGATCGGCATCGGCGCCGGGACGGATCGCGCCCTTGGCCGGCGCCAGCCCGAACAACTGCGCCGGCCAGGCGCTCCACAGCTCGGTCAGGCGCATGAGGTCGATCCGGCCCGCCAGCACGCCGTGGGTGTAGAGCAGCGGCAGACGATGCTCGACGCCAGGAACGCCGTTGGCGGTGGTGGCGAAGGAGGCCGCGCCCAGGCGCTTGGCATCCGCGCTGTAGGAGGCATCGTCCGAGGTCACCGCCGCCAGCTCGCCCGCCGCCAGTCCGCGCCAAAGCCGCGCCTGCACTGCGGCGTCGCGCAAGGGCGGGCTCATAACCCAGAGGTGCGCATCCGGCCGCTGGTAGGCCTCGTCGGTCAGAGCAAGATAATGGCTGCAAGTCTCGGCAAAGGCGGGACGGCCGCGTGCCCGCGCCGCCGCCACCAGATCGAGGCCGGGGCCGCTGGCGAGGTGGAATATGTGCACGGGACAGCCGGCGTCCTCGGCTAGCAGCAGCGCGCGCGAGATCGCCTCGGTCTCGGCGATCATCGGCCGAGTCAGGGCGTGAAAGATCGGCGCGGTCTCGCCCGCGGCCAAGCGCCGGGCGGTCTCCTGGTCGATGATCGAGGCATTCTCGGCGTGCAGTCCGACCAGCAGCCCCTCGCGTCCGGCGGCGCGCATCAAATCGTGCAGCGGCCCGTCGTCGACCTTGAGCTGCTCCTTTTCGTAGACCATGTAGGCCTTGAACGAGCCAACCCCGGCCTGGGCCATGGCCGGAACTTCGGCCAGGCTGGCCGAATTGACGTCGGTGACGATGACGTGCAGGCCGTAATCGCAGGCGACGTGGCGATCGGCCTGGACGCGGCGATGCTTGAGCCCGTCCATCAGGCTGCGGCCGCGGCGCTGCAGCGCGAAGTCGATCACCGCGGTATTGCCGCCGCGCAAGGCCGCGACCGTGCCCGAGTGGAAATCGTAGACGCTGCGCTGGCCCATGAAGCCGATCAGGAAATGGACATGGGCGTCGATGCCGCCCGGCAGGACGATGCGATCGCGCGCATCCACGATCCGCGCCGCCCGTCCTTTGCCCGGTTCGACCACGTCGAGGATGCGACCCTCGCCGGTCACCACGTCGGCGGCGACGGCACCGGTGGGCAGCACCGCCGTGCCGTTGGCGACGACCAGCTCGGCGGCCATGGCCGGTTCAGCGCCCCAATTCGCGGGCGATGACGATGCGCAGGATCTCCGAAGTGCCGCCGCCGATCTCGGCCAGCTTGGAATCGCGAAAATGGCGCTGCATGTCGTATTCCATCAGATAGCCCCAGCCGCCCATCAGCCGCATGCCGTTGAGCGCGGCGCGGACATAGGTCTCGGAGGAGAACAGGTTCGCCATCGCCGATTCCTTCGGGTTGGGTATGCCTTTGTCGACCAGGAAGGCGGAACGGTAGAGCAGCAGCCGGGCGGCATCGATCTCCATCTGCATGTCGGCCAGCTTGGCCTTGGTCAATTGGAACTGGGCGATCTTCTGTCCGAACTGCTCGCGCTGCGCGGTGTAGGAGATGGCCTTGTCGAGGGTCGATTGCGCCGCGCCGACATTGACCGCCGACAGGCAGCAGCGCTCGTAGTCGAGCGTCTTGAGCACGTTGCGCCAGCCGCGATTGACTTGGCCGATCACGGCGTCCTTGGGAATGCGCACGTCGCCGAGGAAGATCTCGTTGAGGTCCATCGGCTTGAGGCCGAGCTTCTTCAGCCGCCGCCGCTCGACGCCCTTGGTCTTGGGATCGAGCAGGAACATGGTGATGCCGTCATGCTTGGGGGCTTCGGTGTCGGTGCGCGCCATCAGCAGGATGTAGTCGGCCACTTGGGCGCAGGAACAGAACATCTTCTGGCCGTTGATCAACCAGCCATCGTCCTCGGCCACGGCGCGGGTGCGCAGCGAAGCCGCGTCCGAGCCCGAACCCGGCTCGGACAGCGAAAAGGCGAAGCGCAATTCGCCGCGCGCGAGGCGCGGCAGCAAGGACCGCTTCTGCTGCTCGCTGCCGAAATGGGTCAGGGCATCGGCGGCGATGACGATGGTGGTGTAGTAGATGTTGGCCGCGGCCTCGAAATGGCCGGCCAGTTCCTCGAGGAACAGCGTCAGATCGAAACACGTGCCGCCGCTGCCGCCGTAGGCTTCGGGGATCGGCAGGCCGAGCCAGCCGGCCGCGGCCAGCTTGGCGAACAGCTCGGTAGGGAAGCGCTCGGCCTCGTCGCATTCGCGGACGTATTCGATCGGGCATTCGCGCTTCAACAACGCGCGCAGGGCCTGGCGCGCGTCGCGCTGGGCGTCGGTCAGATCGAAATCCATGCTCGGCCTCTCAACGCGCGAACTCGCGCAGCACGTCCTTGGCGATGACGTCGCGGTGGATCTCGGAGGTGCCTTCCCAGATGCGCTCGACCCGGGCGTCGCGCCAGAAGCGCTGCAGCGGCAGGTCCTCGGTGATGCCGAGGCCGCCATGAATCTGCAGCGCCTCGTCGGTCACCCGCCCCACCATTTCCGAGGCGAACAGGTTGACCTGCGCCGCCTCGCGTTGGGTCAGGGTCTCATCGCGCATTTTCAGCGCGGCATCGAACACCATCAGCCGTGCGGCATGGATCGCGGTCGCCATGTCGGCCAGCTTGAAGGATGTGCCCTGGAAGCGCCCGATCGGCTGGCCGAAGGCGACCCGGGTATTGGCCCAGGCCGCCGCCAGCGCCATGGCGCGCTCGGCCAGGCCTACGCAATTGGCCGAAAGCATCACCCGCCCCGAGAAGATCCACGACTTGGCCATGGCGAAACCCTGGCCCTCGGCGCCGAGGATGTTGCGCTTGGGCACGCGGACATCGGCCAAGCTGACGATGGTCGAGATCAGGCCGCGATTGGAGACGCATTTCAACGGCGCCACCGACACGCCCGGGCTGGCCTTGTCGACCAGGAAGGCGGTGATGCGCTTCGATGGGCCGCGCGGCCCCTGATCGACGCCGGTGACGGCGAAGACGATGATGAAGTCGGCCCGCATGGCGTTGGTGATGAACTGCTTGGTGCCGGTGATGACGTAGTCGTCGCCGTCGGCGACGGCGCGGGTGACGATGGCGCGGGCATCGGAACCGGCACCCGGCTCGGTCAAGGCGAAGCAGTCGAAGCGCTCGCCGCGGATGGTGGGCTTGAGGTAGGTCTCGATCTGATCGCCGCGGCAAGCCTTGAGGATCGGCGCCGGCCGGTTGCACAGCATCTGCAGGGCGCGACTGGCGCGGCCGAATTCGATCTCGGCCACGGCGCGCTCGACCGCATCCAGGCCGCCGCCGCCATGCTCGGCCGGCATGTTGAGGGCGTAGAAGCCGGCGGCGATCGCCTTGCGCTTGATCTGCTCGGCGAGGTCGTCGGGCACCGTACCGGTGCGCTCGACCAGGTCCTCGTGCGGCATGATCTCGGCCTTGACGAAGGCCGCGACCGATCCGGCCAACAGGCGCTGTTCCTCGGTCATGCGGAAATCCATGCCCGCTCCTCGGCGCCGCACCGGTCCCGCTGGCTCGCCGCTCTCGTTTCAATATTAAAAACGTCGTTTTATATTCGGAGCGTGGACCGGGCTTGTCAATCGCCGCGACCGCCGGCCAGTCTCGGATCGATGCGGCGCGCGGGGGCGAGGCGTGCCGACGGGAGGAAGGGCAAGGCGATGATCGATCGGCCGCATCCCCAGCCATGAGCGGCGGGCGCTGGCTGGGCTATGCCGCGCGCCGCCTTGCGATGGCGGTGCCGATCCTGCTCGGCGTGGTGCTGTTCACCTTCGTGCTGATGCGGCTGCTGCCGGGCGATCCGGCGGTGTTCTTCGCCTCGAGTCCCAACCCCAGCCAGGCCGAGCTGCTGGCGCTGCGCGCGAAGCTCGGCCTCGATCGCAGCCTGCCCGAGCAGCTGGCGATCTATGTCCGCGACTTGGCGCGGGGCGAGCTCGGCCAGTCGTTGACCACCGGCCAGCCGGTGGCGCGCGACCTGCTCGCCCGCCTTCCAGCCTCGATCGAGCTGACCGTGGTCGCCTTTCTGCTGGCAATGGCGGTGGCGCTGCCGTTGGGGGTGGCGGCGGCGACGCGGCCCAATTCCTGGCTCGACCATCTGGCGCGGGTGGTGATCACCGCCGGCGTCTCGGTGCCGACCTTCGTCACCGGCATCGTGCTGATCTACCTGTTCTACTATCTGCTGGGCTGGGCGCCGGACCCGACCGGGCGCATCGACGTCTTCATCGGCCAGCCGCCGCGGGTGACCGGGTTGCTCTTGATCGACAGCCTGCTGAACCGCAACCCCGAGCGCTTCCTGGCCGCGCTCAAGCAACTGGCGCTGCCGGCGGCGACCATGGCGCTGTTCGCCATCGCGCCGATCGCGCGCATGACGCGCGCTTCGATGCTGGGCGTGCTGTCGAGCGATTTTGTCCGCACCGCGCGCGCGCTCGGCCTGCCGCGGCGGCAGGTGCTGCTGACCTACGCCTTCCGCAACGCCCTGATTCCGGTGGTGACGACGCTGGGCATGGTGCTGTCCTACATGCTGGGCGCGAATGTGCTGGTCGAGAAGGTGTTCGCCTGGCCGGGCATCGGCTCCTATGCGCTCGACGCCATCGTCGTCAGCGACTACGCCCCGGTGCAGGGCTTCGTGCTGGCGGTCTCGGCGCTGTTCGTGTTCCTCAATCTGGCGGTCGACCTGATCTACGGCCTGATCGATCCGCGCATCGGCTTCGAGCGATGAAGCGCTTCTGGCGCGACGCCCGCCACGTCATCGCCGCCAATCCGGTGACCTTGGCGGCGTTCGTGCTGTTCGTGCTGCTGGTGGGATTGGCGATCTTCGGCCCGGCGCTGGCGCCCTTCGATCCGATCGCCAGCGACGTGCCCAACGCCCTGCGCCCGCCATCGGCCAAGCATTGGTTCGGCACCGATCAGCTCGGCCGCGACGTGTTCTCGCGGGTGATCGTCGCCACCCGCATCGACCTGACGATCGCGGTCAGCGCGGTGGCGCTGTCCTTCGCCGCCGGCAGCGCCATCGGCGCCGCGATCGGCTATCTCGGCGGCCTGGTCGATCGCGTCGTCGGCCAGTTGGTCGACGTGCTGATGGCGTTTCCGCTGTTCGTCATGGCGATGGCGCTGGTGGCGGCGCTGGGCAACACCGTCGCCAACATCATCTACGCCACGGCGCTGATCAACTTGCCGTTCTACATCCGCATCGCCCGCGCCGAGGTCAACCAGCGCCGCGAGGCCGGCTACGTGCTGGCGGCGCGGCTGTCGGGCAACGGCCCCTGGCGCATCGTGCTGGGCGTGCTGTTGCCCAACGTCATGCCGACGCTGGTGGTGCAGATGTCGCTCAACATGGGCTGGGCGATCCTCAATGCCGCCGGCTTGTCCTTCATCGGCCTCGGCGTGAGGCCGCCGACGCCGGAATGGGGCATCATGGTGGCCGAGGGCGCGAGCTATATCACCGGCGGCCGCTGGTGGCCGGCGCTGTTCCCGGGCGCGGCGCTGGTGTTGGCGGTGTTCTGCTTCAATCTGTTGGGCGACGGCTTGCGCGATCTGGTCGATCCCAGGCGGCGGACATGAGCGCGGCCGGGCCCTTGCTGGCGCTGAGCGGGCTCAGCCTCGATTTCGTCACCCGCGGCGGGCGGGTGCGGGCGCTGGACCGGGTCGGATTCGAGATCGCCCAAGGCGAGATGCTGGGCGTGGTCGGCGAGTCGGGTTCGGGCAAGTCGGTCACCGCCTATGCGGTGATGGATCTGCTCGAGCCGGCGGCGCGGATCGGCGGCGGCCGGCTGGATTTTCGCGGGCTCGATCTCTTGGGCGCGGACCGCGCGCGGCTGGCGGCGCTGCGCGGGCAGGCGATCTCGATGATCTTCCAAAACCCGCGCGCGGCGCTGAATCCGATCCGGCCAGTCGGCCGGCAACTGGTCGACGTGCTGCGCGCCCATCGTCCCATGAACCGCGCCGCGGCCGAGAGCGAAGCCGAGCGCCTGCTGGCGATGGTGCGGATTCCCGATCCGGCGCGGCGCATGATGGCCTATCCGTTCGAGCTTTCGGGCGGGCTTTGCCAGCGGGCGATGATCGCGTTGGCGCTGGCCTGCCAGCCGGCCTTGCTGATCGCCGACGAGCCCACCACCGGCCTCGACGTCACCACCCAGGCGGCGATCATGGACCTGCTGCGCGATCTCGCCCGCGCCCGTGGCATGGCGACCTTGTTCATCACCCACGACCTGGCGCTGGCGGGCGACTACTGCGATCGCATTGCCGTGATGCATGCCGGCCAAGTGGTCGAATGCGCGCCCACGGCGCGGCTCTTGGCCGAACCGCGCCATCCCTATACGCGCGGCCTCTTGGCGGCGACGCCGCGCAGCGGATCGCGCATCGGCGAGATCGCCGCCGTCGGCGGCGCGCTGCCCGACTTGACGCGCGAGGACCTGCCGCCCTGCCGCTATGCCGAGCGCTGCGAGCGGCGGCGGCCGGAATGCGACGCCGCACCGCCGCCCTTGGCCGAGCGCGCGCCCGGCCACGCCGTCGCCTGCTGGAGAGCGGCGTGAGCGCGCTGCTGCGAATCGAGAGCTTGAGCAAGCATTTCGGCTTGCGCGGCGGCGGCCGGCTGCACGCGGTCGATGGCGTGAACTTCGAACTCGCGCACGGCGAGGCGTTGGGGCTGGTCGGCGAGTCGGGCTGCGGCAAGTCGACCCTCGCCCAGCTGATCGCACGCCTGATCGATCCCGGCGCCGGCCGCATCCTGTTCGAGGGCCGCGATCTGGCGGCGATCCCGGCCGAACGTTTCGCCCAGGTCCCGGATCGCGCCCGCATCCAGATGGTGTTCCAAGACGCGGACGAAAGCCTCAATCCCCGCCACACCGCCTTCGATGCCATCGCCGATCCGCTCGAGCGCCTCAAGGGGCTGGCCGGTACGGAGCTGCGCCTTCGCGTCGCGCACGCGGCCGAGCTGGTCAACCTGCCGGGCGAGCTGCTCGGCCGGTTTCCGCATCAGCTGTCGGGCGGCCAGAAGGCGCGGGTCGGCATCGCCCGCGCCATCGCCGTCGAGCCCGCGCTGGTGATCCTCGACGAGCCGACCTCGGCGCTGGACGTCTCGATCCAGGCGATGATCCTCAAGCTGCTCGACCGGCTGCGGCGCGAGCTCGGCCTGTCCTACCTATTCGTGTCGCACGACCTCGCCGTCGTGCGCATGCTGTGCGAGCGGGTGATGGTGATGTATCTCGGCCGCTGCATGGAGGCGGGGCCGACCGCGGCGGTGTTCGACCGCCCGCGCCACCCCTACACCGCGGCCCTGATCGACGCCATTCCCGGCACCGGCCGGCGCGGCGCGCGCCCGCGGCTCGAGGGCGAGCCGGTCAGCCCGGTCGATCCCGATCCGCGCCGCTGCCGGTTCCATGGCCGCTGCCCGCGCGGCGAACAGCGCTGCCGCGAGATCATGCCCGAACTCGATGGCGGCAGGTCAGGCGCCGTCGCCTGCCATTTCCCGCTCGCGCCGGCTTGATCCGCTCAGGGAATCTCGACGTCGAACAAGGGCGCGTATTGTTGCGAGCCGAACATGTCGGTCTCGCCCTTGCAGCCGCTGGGCTGGACGCGGCGGATGGTGAACTTGACGGCGTTGGCCGGCTCGAACACGACGAAGTCGGTGACGCGTTCGAGCGGCACCTTGAACAGCTTGGCGACCGATTCGCGGCTCAGCGCCCCGCTGTCGCGCACGCGCTCGAACTTGGCGCGCTCGCGGCAAATGATGTCGAAGGTGATGTGATCCACCCCCGCGTTCTTGCTGCGGATGGTGGTGGCGAGATCGACCAGTTTCATGGCGCTATTCCTCGGACGGGCGGTCAGCCGCGGACGGTGTCGAAGCGGGTGGTGAAGAACTCGTCGGCCCGGCTGGCCTGGATGGCGTGGTTGAGGGTCCATTCGTAGGCGGCGCGGGCGTGCAGCACCTCGTCCGACATGATGGCGGCGGTGCCGGCGGTGCCGCGCACATTGGGCAGCCGGGCGTAGAACAGGTTCTTGGCGGCGATGTGGCAGATTACCTCGGCCTGCTTGGCGTCGGCGCAGGTCACCTCGACGACGATGCCGAGTTCCAGCGCCTGGTGACCCTGGGTCGGCTCCATCGCCCCCATCACCGCGCCGCGGCCGAAGGTGTGATAGAACACGTCGTAGTCGCGGCCGATCGGGCCGAAGCGCTCGGTCAGCTTGCCCTTGGCCCAGGCGATGGCGGCGTCGATGTTGGCGATGGTGTAGGGATCGCGGATGCCGACGATGAACAGCGCGCGCTCGGCGATCTTGCCCGAGCCCTCGAGCTTGACCCACAACGCGCTGTCGCGCACGAAAACCTGGCCGGTGACCAGGGTGGTGCGCTCGTCCTCCTGCACGTAGCGGCAATTGGTCATGTCGAGATAGCCGCCGGGGACGTATTCGCGGAAGGGATTGAGGCGTTCGTACATGGCGTGGCTGGCGACCGAGGCCGGGGTGCAGCGCTGGCCGGGGTGCATGGCGCTGACATGGACACCCTGCCCATCGACCAGGCCGAGAATGGTCTCCTTGCCCATGAACGGCTCGCCGCAGAACGAGGCGCATTCCATCGCCTTGCCGCAGAAGAAGGCGTCGGCCTCGCTGTGCCCGGCGTTCAGCAGCGGCGCGGCGAAGATCGCGCAATCGCTGCTGCGGCCGGCGATGATCACCTCGGCGCCCTGGTTCAGCGCCGCCTGGATCGGTGCCGTGCCCATCACCGCCACCGCGCGATCGGTGCGCTCGAGCAGCGCCAGGTCGGCATCCGGCCGGCCGTTCAACCCGCGGATCGTGGCGCCCGCCTTGCGGCGCCGGATCAGCTCGGCGACCTTCACTTCGGCGTGGATGCGCGCCATGCGGAACGAGCCGAGGCCGTGCTGCGCGGCGATGTCGGCGATCAGCCCGCAGAACTGGTCGACGCCGCGATCGGTGCCGGTATCCGAGGCCGAGCCGATGATCATCGGCACTTTGAGCTTGCGCGCCGCCACCAGCATGGCCTCGAGATCGTGGCGCTGCCAGACCTCGTTGGAGGCCGACTTGTCGGCGCCCAACGGGTAGGGGCCGATGTCGGCGCTGCCGGAATCGGCGATGATGTAGTCGGGATTGGCGGCGCAGCCGCGCTCGAAACTGGCCTTTTCCAGCGGCGTGGTGCCGAGATGGCCGGTAGGGGTGATGATGCGGATCGGTTTCATGGTGCCTTTCCTGAACCTTCAATCGAGCCCGTGCCAAGTGGGCGAAACGCCGCAAGGTCTGCCGTTCCAGAACCAAAGTCCACGGTCTTGCGGCGCGAACAAGGCGAGCGAAATGGTTTCGGCCGGTGACGGTTTCCGGTGGCGGCAGAGATCCGGCTCGGGCGGCCCGTGACGGGCGAACAAAGCGGCGATGTCGGAGCGGGTCGAATCGGGCGTCAGCGTCGCCGCCAATCGCCGCGCCACGTCCAGCCGCCCGCGCGAATTTCGTCCGGCCGCGCTCGATGCCGGCTCGGCATTGGCGCCGCGCAAACCGGGCGAGAGATGATGGTTGGTGCGGACGACGATGCCGGCGCGCCGCCGCTCGATCGCCTGTCGGCCATGCCCCAGCTCGACTGTGGCTAGCGTACCGCCGGCATCGGCCAGGACCAGAGTGCCGCCGCCGAGATGGGCCGTGCGACGAATCCGCATCAGCGCCTGGTCGACATCGGCGCAATGCGCCAGCAGCTCCTGCATCAGGATATAGCGCGACACGCCCAACCCGTGATCGCGGGTCGCGACCTGGGTGTCGGCCAGCGCCAGACCGGCGCGGTTGATGCCGCTGGACGCGCACGGCGCGCTGCCCAAACTCGAAATGCCGAGGATGGGACCGCAACGCCAATTCGGATCGTGCTGGCGAAAGACGCGCTGCAGCGGCAGCACGTCGCCCGGCACGTCGCGGTTCTTGCCCAGGACCGTGCCGCTGCGCAGCCTTAGGCCGACGGTGGTGCAGCCGTCTTCGGCCCAGGGCCGAGCGGCCGACTCGCGCAGGGCGACCGCGTGCATGGCCAGGAACAGGTCCTCGGCGACGAGGCCGAAGCCTTCGGCCATGCCCTCGATCTCGGCCAGCGCATCGGCGTGATGACGGCCGAGATGATCCCATAGCGCCGTCGCCATGCGGCGACCGGCGCGGGTACGCAACACCGATGCCGCTCGTGCCCGCCGCAACCCGATCCAGCGCCGCACCAACCCGCGAACGCGAGGCGGGCAATCGGCCTGCTGCAGGCCGCGCGAATGCGCATCGCCGACCAGGCTGACCTCGATCATGGATTGTCCGCCAAGTGGCAGGCGACGGCATGGTCTAGCGAGATGTCTCGCAAGGTCGGCCGGGTCGTGCGACAGCTGTCGACCGCCTTGGCGCAGCGCGGATGGAACCGGCATCCCGGCGGCGGCGCGATCGGCGAGGGCGGCTCGCCGGCCAGTTTCGGGCGGATCGCGGCGTCGCGCGCCGCAAGCCGCGGCACCGCCGCCAGCAGGCTCTGGGTATAGGGATGGCGCGGCGCCGCCAGCACCGCGCGCGCCGGCGCCAGCTCGACGACTTCGCCCAGATACATCACCGCGATGCGGTCGCTGACATGGCCGACCACGGCCAGATTGTGGCTGATGAACAGATAGGTCAGGCCCAGATCCCGCCGCAGTTCCTGCAGCAACCCCAATATCTGCGCCTGGATCGACACGTCCAGCGCCGACACCGCCTCGTCGCAGATCACGAAATCGGGCCGCGCCACCAGCGCCCGGGCGATGCCGATGCGCTGGCGCTGGCCGCCCGAGAACTGATGCGGGAAGCGGTTGAGATGGGTGCGCTTGAGGCCGACCCGCTCGATCATCGCGGCGACGTGCGGCCGCGCCGCCTCGCGGCCGAGGCGCTGGGCGATCCGCAGCGGCAATCCGACGATCTGCTCGACCGTCTGGCGGGGATTGAGCGCGGCATAAGGGTCTTGGAAGACGATTTGCATTCGCCGGCGCAATTGGCGCAGCCGGTTGCGATCGGCCGCGGTGATGTCCTCGCCGTCGAATCGGATCGTGCCCGCGCTCGGCTCCTGCAGCCTCAGCAGCACGCGCGCCAGCGTGCTCTTGCCGCAGCCGCTTTCGCCGATCAGGCCGAGGGTCTCGCCGCGCCGGATCGACAAATTGACGCCGTCGAGCGCCCGGATCGTCCCGCCGCGGCGCAACAGCCGCGCCAACAGGCCCGAGCGCGCGGCGAAGCTCTTGCCGAGACCCTGCACCTCGACCAAGGGGCCGTCCGATGCGCCAGAGGTCACGGCGTTTCCCCCGCGCGCACGCTGCGCTGGTCTTCTCCCGCCCGCACGCAGCGCGCGCTATGCCCTTCATCGACTGCGCGCATGGCGACGGCCGAATCGCAGCGCGGCTCGGCCAAGCCACAGCGGTCGCGAAAGCGGCAATGCGCGCCCAGCGCGATCAGCTCGGGCACCTGGCCTTCGATCGGCCGCAGCTTGCGGTCGAGCCGCGACAGATCGGGCGTCGAATCCAGCAGCCCGCGCGTATAGGGATGGCTCGGCAGGTCGATCACCTGCCGCGTCGGACCGCATTCGACCACCTGGCCGGCATACATCACCGCCACCCGATCGCAATGCTCGGCCACCACGCCCAGATCGTGCGTGATCAGCACCACCGTCATGCCGAGCCGCGCCCGCAGCTCGGCCAAGAGGTCGAGCACCTGGGCCTGGATGGTGACGTCGAGCGCGCTGGTCGGCTCGTCGGCGATCAACAGCCGCGGCCGGCAAGCCAGCGCGATCGCCAGCATGACGCGCTGGCGCATGCCGCCCGAGAACTGATGCGGAAAGTCCTCGAACCGGGTCTCGGGTTCGGGAATGCCGACCAGCCGCAGCATGTCGAGCGCGCGCCGGCGCCGGTCGGCCGCGGACGGACCGGGATCGTGGGCGCCGAGGCTTTCGAGGATCTGATTGCCGACGGTCATCGAGGGGTTGAGCGCCGTGCCCGCATCCTGCAACGTCACGGCGATGGCGCGGCCGCGCAGGGCACGGGCCGCGCGCGGATCGGGACCGGCCAACTCCTGGCCATCGAAGCGGATCGAACCTGCGACCACCCGGCCGGGCGCGCGCACCAGGCCCAGCACGCTGAGGAAGGTGACGCTCTTGCCCGAGCCCGACTCGCCGACCACGCCCAGGCATTCGCCCGGCATGACGTCGAGATCGACCCCGTCGACCGCCTTGACCAGGCCGAGCTGGGTCGGGAAATGGGTGGCGAGGCCGCGGATGGTGAGCAGCGCGCTCATGGCCGATAGCGCGGATCGAAGGCGTCGCGCAGCCCCTGGCTGGCGAGGTTGATGCTCAGCACCAGAAGGAAGATGGCGATGCCGGGAAAGGCGCTGATCCACCAGGCTTCCAACATGTAGGACCTTCCGTCGGCCACCATCGAGCCCCAGGACGCCATCGGCGGCTGGACGCCGAGGCCGAGGAAGGACAGGCTGGCCTCGAGGATGATGATGGTGGCCATGCGGGTGGTGGCCACGACCAGAAGCGGCGAAAGGATATTGGGCAGGATCTCGCGGAACATGATGTGGGCGGGCGAGGCGCCGGCCGCCCGCGCCGCCTCGACATAGTCGAGTTCGCGCGCCGCCAGGGTCTCGCCGCGGATCACCCGGCAGGCGATGGTCCATTCCTTGTAGACCAGCGCCAGCACGATGTTCTCGATCCCGGGACCCATCATGCCCATCAGGCCGATGGCGAAGATCAGATAGGGAAAGCCCAGCAGCACGTCGACCACGCGCGAGATCACGGCATCGACCGCGCCGCGCAGGAAGCCGGCGGCAAGCCCGGCGGCGGTGCCGACCGCGGCCGCCAGCAGCACCACGGCGACGCCGACCATGAGCGAGACCCGCGCGCCGTGCACGATGCGCGACAGCAGATCGCGGCCGAGGCTGTCGCAGCCGAGCGGGAAGGCCCAATCGCCGCCCTCGATCCAGGCCGGCGGCTGCAGGCGCCGCAGCAGGTCGGAATCAGACGGATCGTGCGGCGCCAGCCACGGCGCGAACGCCGCCATGACCACGAAGCCGATGGCGATCGCGCCGGCCATGGCGGCGAAACGGTCGCGGCCGAAGCGGCGCAGGTTGATCGCCAGGATCGACTCGGCGCCGGCATTGTCGAGCGCGCGCACGGTCACAGCTTCACCCGCGGATTGATCAGGGTGTAGAGCAGGTCGGCGACGAAATTGACCCCGACATAGATCAGCGCGATCACCAGCACCCCGGCCTGCACCAAGGGATAGTCGCGCGAGAAGATGCCCTCGACGATCACCCGCGCCAGCCCCGGCCAGCCGAACACCGTCTCGACGATGGTGTTGCCGCCCAAGAGATAGCCGGTCTCCAGCGCCGCCACGGTGACGGTCGGGATCAGCGCATTGCGCAGGCCGTGGCGCAGGATCAGCCGCGCCCGGCCGATGCCCTTGGCTTCGGCGAACAGGATGTAGTCCTGCTGCAGCACCTCGATCATCGAGGCCCGCGTCACCCGCATCAGCAGCGCCGACATCGCCAGCCCGAGCGTCAGCGCCGGCATCAGGATGTGATGCAGCGCATCGCGAAAGGTGTCGAAGCGCCCATGCGCCAGGCTGTCGAACAGGATCATGCCGGTCAGCCGCGGCACTTCGAGGGCGTAGTCGACCCGGCCCGAGACCGGCATCCAGCCCAGATGCACCGCGAACAGCATGATCAGCATGATGCCGAACCAGAATCCCGGCATCGACACCCCCGCCAGCGAGACCATGGTGGCGACGCGGTCCAGCCACGAACCGCGCTTGAGCGCCGCCAGAATGCCGAGCGGAATGGCCAGCCCGAGCGCGATGGTCATGGCGACGATGGTCAGTTCCAGCGTCGCCGGCAGGCGCTCGGCGATGACCTCGATCACCGGCCGGCGATGGAAGAAGCTGCGGCCGAAATCGCCGGTGACGGCGTTGCCGATGAAGGCGAAGAAGCGCTCGTGCGGCGGCAGGTGCAGGCCCATCTGCCGCCGCAGTTCCTCGGCCTGCTCGGGCGTCGAGCGCTCGTTGCCGAGCATGATCTCGACCGGATCGCCCGGCGTCAGGGTGACCATCAGGAAGACCACCAGGCAGACGCCGAACAGGACCGGGATCAGCTGCGCCAGGCGCTCGAGGACGACTCCAAACCGCATGCCGAAAGCGGGCGCCCGATCAGTTGACGAAATGCGCCCGGTGCAGGTTGATGCGGCTGTCCGAGCCCGGCTCCCAGCCGCGCACGCGGTTGCTGATGGCGTAGATGTCCTGCGGCACCCACAGGAACAGCCACGGCGCCTCCTCGGCGACGATGCGCTCGGCCTGGTGATACATGTCCGCGCGCTTGGCCGGGTCGAGTTCGCCGTCGGCCAGCGTCAGCAGCCGATCGACTTCGGCGTTGGAATAGCCCGAGGAATTGCCGCGATCCTTGGTCTTGAGCGTGGGCACGAAGATCCCGGTCGGATCCAGCGCGCCGCTGCCCCAAGAGGAAAGGTACATGTCGCGGGTCTTGTTCTGGGCCCGCCACACCGGCGTCAGCACGGCCCCTTCCCAGACCTGGACCTTGGCGCGGATGCCGACCCGGGTCAGCATGGCGGCGATGGCCTCGGCCTGGTCCTTGAAGGCGCCCTCGGTGTCGATGGTGACATCGACGCCGCCCGAAAGCCCCGCCTCGGCCATCAGCTTGCGCGCCTGTTCGGGATCGTGGCGGTATTCGCGGATGCCGGGCTTGAAGCCGAAGGATTCCGGGCTCAGCACGCCCGCGACCGAGGTCGCGGCACCGCCCAGCAGCTTGTCGATCAGCAGCTTCTTGTCGACCGCATGATTGGCGGCGCGGCGGACGCGGACGTCGTTGAACGGCGGCTTGGTGACGTTGAGGGCGATGAAGAAGGTGCGGGTGCCGTTGGCCTTGGCGATGCGGGCGCGGCCCGAGCGCTCGATCTGGCCGATCATGTGGATCGGCACTTCGTTGATGATCTCGACCTCGCCCGCCAACAGGGCGGCGACGCGAGAGGCGTTCTCGGGGATGATCTTGAAGATCGCGCGGTCGACCCGCGCCGGTCCCGCCGGCGGGATCGCCGGCGTGCCGCCATAGTAATCGGCGAAGCGCTCCATGATGATGCTGTCGCCCCGCCGCCATTCGACCAGCCTGAAGGGCCCGGTGCCGTTGGCCTGGCCGGCCAGCGCGGCATCGCCGACCCGCGTCACCCAGGCCTTGCTGACCACTTCCTGCACCGGCAGCATCCGCGGGAATACCGGCCAGGGTTCCTTCAGCTTGAAGCGCACGGTGTGGGCATCGACCACGATGGTATCCTGCAACGGACCCAGCAGCGACTGGCGCGGGCTGGTCTCGCCGCCCATGGCCTTGTCCTTGGTCAGGCGGTCGAAGGTGAACTTGATGTCCTCCGCGGTCATCGGCTCGCCGCTGTGGAATTTGACGTTGCGCCGCAGCACCGCCTCATAGGTGGTGGGATCGATCTGGCGGAAGCTTTCGACCAACTCCGGCAGCACCTCGCCATTGGCGGCCTGGGTCATCACCCCGTCGTAGATGTTGCGGATGATGGTCTCGGTCTCGCGCTTGCGATGGTTGGCGGGATCGAGCGTCAGCGCATCCTGGGTGAAGCCGACCCGCAGGTCGGCGGCGGACGACGGCGCCGAAACGGCAACCAGCATCGCCAAGAGGGCGGCCGAAGCGAGCAATGATGGAATTCGACGCTTTGTCATGGCTGGCCCCCTATGCCGGACCGACCCACGATCCGGTCCGGCTACGATCAAGCTTTCCGCGCGCGCAGTCAATCGTCGGATTGTAGCAATGGCAACGCCACGGCTTTTAGCCACCGGGACGGGCGGACGGCGATCATCCGGCCGGTCGACCCAAACCGTTCCCAATGCGCGAAAATGTCTACCTATCGTTCTGGTTCAAGCTGCGGGATTACGATAGGATATTGATACGTATTGAAGACTAGAACAGTCTTAGGGGAGGAACCCGTTTGGCGGTCCTGAAGCCGACGGAAGGGCAGGCTGGCGCGACCAGCGGGACCGCGGTCGTCGAGGCCGGGTCGGCCGGCGGGAAAGTCGTGATTCCCGGCGGCAGCTTCGTGCTGGGCGCCGATTACCAGAGACAAGGTACGGATTTGGTCCTGCGCAACGAAGCCGGCCAGGCCGTGGTCGTGCGCGACTATTTCGCCAGCGACACGCCGCCCGATTTGGTGTCCGACACCGGCTTGATGGTCGACGGCTCGCTGGCTTCGCGCTTGGCGGGCTCGATCGCGCCCGGGCAATACGCCCAGGCCGGCGGCGGGGGAGCCGGCGGCGATGCGATCGGCAAGGTCGACAAGATCTCGGGCACGGTCAACGTCACCCACGCCAACGGCAGCAAAAGCCAGCTGAAGGCCGGCGATCCGGTCTATCAGGGCGACGTGGTCGAATCCGGCAAGGGCGGTTCGATCGGCATCCTGTTCACCGACAAGACCACCTTCAGCCTGGGCGAGAGCGCGCGCATGGCGCTCGACTCCATGGTGTTCGATCCCAATTCCGGTCGCGGCTCGCTGGGCCTGTCGGTGCTGCAAGGCGCCTTCCTGCTGGTTTCGGGCGAGATCGCCAAGGTCAATTCCGAGGGCATGACGATCAAGACGCCGGTGGCGACCATCGGCATCCGCGGCACCGCGATCGCCTCGACCGCCGGTCCCGAGGGCACGGCATCGAGCTATGCCCTGGCGCGCGATCCCTCGGGCAATGTCGGCAGCCTGACCATTTCCAACGGCTCGGGCACGACCACGCTCAGCGGCGAAAACCAAGCCACCACGGTGTCGAGTTTCTACGTCGCGCCCAGTCCGGCGATCACCATGTCGCGCATGGACATCGTGGCGCAGGTGGCGACGGCGTTGACCTCGCTGCCGGCGCAGCCGGCGCTGTTCGCCGCCTCCGGCGGAACGCCGCCGGCATCGGGACCCGGTCCCGCGCCCACCGGCGGCGGTCCGGCACCAGTAGCGCCTGCCGGCCCCGCG
>VGDZ01000040.1 GCA_016869515.1 Alphaproteobacteria bacterium
CCGGCCGGGCGGATCCGCCCGCGCTCGATCCCGGCCACGCCGCGCGTTCGATCGCGCGGCTGGAACGCCGCATCGCCTGGATGGAACGGCTGATCGAACGCGCGCGCGAGGTCGCCGGCCGCGCCCGCCGCCTCGGCGTGTTCGGCACCGCCGTTGGCGGTTCCTGGCTGATGGGCGCGCTGGACGGCCGTGCCCAGTTCTTCGTCGACGAGGACCCGAGCCGCGTCGGCACGCTTTGCCACGGCCTGCCGGTGCTGGCCCCCGGGCAGGTCGCCGACCGGGCTTCCGTGCTGGTGCCGCTGCCGCCGGCGGTCGCGCGGCTGGTGGTGCAGCGGCATCGTCGTCTCGAGATCGACTGGCATCTGCCGCCGCCGGTGCCGCGCCTGCGCGAGCGCGGCCGGCTGGTGCCGGCGCTGGCATCATGATCGCCAACATCCGCGCCTGTCTCGATCTGCTCGACGCCGAAGCGCGCTGGCGCTGGCTGGGCCTGGTCGGGCTCGCGGTCGGCGCCGCGGTGCTGGAAGGCTTCGGCGCGACCCTGGTGTTCGCCGCCATCAAGGCGATCAGCGATCCCGCCACCGCCGCCGCCATCCCGCTGCTCGGACATTTGCCGCCGACCGCGGCGGTGCTGGTGCTGTGCGGCGTGCTGCTGGCCTTCTTCGTGCTCAAGAACCTGCTGGTGATGGCCAATCTCTGGCTGCAGGCGCGCGAGCGCTTCGCCGCCGGCGCGCGCGTCACGCGCCGCATGCTGGCGGCCTATTTGGCGGCGCCGTTGCCCTTCCATCTCGCCCGCAACTCGGCCGAGCTGATCCGCAACATGACCATGGTCAACGATGTCGTCTTCCGCACCGCCATGGCGGGCGCGGTGGCGCTGTTGTCCGAGGGCGTGGTGGTGCTGGCGATCCTCGGCGTGCTGGTGGCGATCGCGCCCGGACCGACGCTGGTTGCGGCGCTGGGCGCAGGACTGGCGGTGCTGGGTTTGTCGCGGCTGATGCAGCCGCGCTTCCAGGCCTGGGGGCGGACCGAGCAGGAATCTTACCAGGCCGTGCTGATGGCGATGCAACAGGCGCTGGGGGCATTCAAGGAAATCCGCGTCCATGGCGCCGAGACCGCCTTCGTCGGCGCCTTCGCCGCTGCGCGCGAGCGGCTGTCCGCCGCCCAAGTCGCGATCGAGGCCTTCAGCCACACCCCCCGGCTGGCGGTCGAGACCCTGTTCGTCGCCGTCATCGTCGCGGTGGTGGCGGTGACGGCGCTGCAGGGCCAGGACACGCTTTCCACCATCCAGCTGCTCGGGCTCTACGCCTATGCCGGCTTGCGGGTGATGCCTTGCGTGCACCGCATCGTCCACGGCGTCTCGATGCTGCGCTACGGCACCGCCGCCATCGGCCAGGTCAAGGGCGACCTGGCGGCGATCGAGGCGCTGCCGTCGCCTGCCGCGCCGACCGGCGAAGTGCCGCAGCTGGGCCAGGATATCCGCATCGAGAATCTCGGCTATCGCTACGACGGCGCCGCGGGCGAGGCGCTGAGCGGGCTCGACCTGGTCGTCCCCAAGGGCCAGCGCCTGGGCGTGGTCGGGCCGACCGGCGCCGGCAAAAGCACGCTGATCGACCTCTTGCTCGGCCTGCTGGCGCCCGGCCAAGGCCGCATCCTGGTCGACGGCGTCGACATCGCCCGCGATCCGCGCGGCTGGCAGCGCCAGATCGGCTTCGTGCCGCAATCGGTCTACCTGACCGACGACACGCTTCGCCGCAACATCGCCTTCGGCGTCGAGGATACGGCGATCGATCCCTCGCGCCTGGCCGAGGCGGCGGCGCTGGCGCAGCTCGACGAAGTCGTGGCCGCGCTGCCCGAGGGCCTGGAGACGCGCGTCGGCGAGCGCGGCGTGCGGCTGTCGGGCGGCCAGCGCCAGCGCGTCGCCATCGCCCGCGCGCTCTATCGCCGGCCGGCGGTGCTGGTGTTCGACGAGGCCACGTCAGCGCTGGACGGCCAGACCGAAGCCGAACTGACCCGCGCCATCGCGCGCCTGGGCGGGACGCGCACCGTGATCGTCATCGCCCATCGCCTGAGCACGGTGCGGGATTGCGACGCGGTGCTGTTCCTCAAGCAAGGCCGACGCGCGGCGCTGGGTCGGTTCGATGCGTTGCTGGCGGCGGAGGCCGATTTTGCCGCCTTTGCCCGCGCCGGGGAGGGTTGAGCCCGTGCGGCTTTCGGCCTTCGTCCCCAACCGCAATTACGGCCGTTTCGTCGGCGGCTGCATCGAAGCTATCCTGGCCCAGTCGCGCCCGGCCGACGAAATCCATCTGGTCGACGACGCCTCGACCGACGATTCGGCCAGGGTCATGGCGGCCTATGCCGCGCGCGATCCCGCCCGCATCCGCTTCGCCGCGCGGACGCAGAATCGCGGTGTGGTGCGGCTGATGAACGACAGCCTCGCCATGTCGGACTGCGAATGCCATGTCATGTGCGCTTCCGACGACCGGGTGATCCCGGGATTCTTCAAGCGCGCCATGACGCTGATGGAGGCCTATCCGACGGCCGGATTTTGCTCGGGCCTGATCCGCATGATCGACCAGGACGGGCGCGATATCGGCCCAGCCAATGCGCCGGTGCCGTTCGATCGCGCCTGCTTCATTCCGCCCGAAGAGGCCAAGCGCCTTCTGCTGCGGATCGATTCCTGGTTCGCCGGCGGCGCCACCGTGTTCCGGCGCACGGCGCTGCAGGAGATCGGCGGTTTCGACGAGGAGCTGCGTTCGCTCTGCGACGGCTTCGCCAGCCGCGTGCTGGCGATGCGCCATGGCGTCTGCTTCGTGCCCTATCCGGTGATGGCCTGGCGGCCGGGCCGCGGCAGCCTGTCGGCGACGATCAATTCCAACGCCGAGGTCATGCTGGAGGTGCTGGCGCGCGCCACTGGCCTGATGCGCGGCCGGCATGCCGATGCCGTGCCCGAGGCCTATGTCCGCGCCTTCGAGCGCCGTATCCGCTTCATGATCGGCTCGGCGGTGGTGCTGGAAAACGCCGCCCGGCAAAGCGATGGAATCGAACGGCTGATGGGCGCGGGTCGGGCCTTCGGCCTGGGCGCGTTGATCGGCGTGTCTTCGACGCTGGCGCGGGTGCTGTTGTTCCTGCGCTATCGCTCGGGCGAGATTCCGGCCACCATCGCCCGGCTGGTCCGCCAGGAACGCTATCGCCGTCGCTGGCCGGCCGGCCGCTTCGTCGCGGAGGAGCCGTGAGCGAGCCGCGCTTCGCCTTCGGCCGCAATTGGCAGCGCCTGGTCGCGCGCCTCGAGGGCGGCGCCATCGACTCGGCGCGCGCCAAGCTGGTCGAGATGCTGGGCACCGGCGATCTTGGCGGGCGGCGGATGCTCGACATCGGTTCGGGTTCGGGGCTGATGAGCCTGGCGGCGCGCCAGCTCGGCGCCCAGGTCACCAGTTTCGACTACGATGCCGATTCCGTCGGCTGCACGCGCGAAGTGCGCCAGCGCTATCGGCCCGACGATGTCGATTGGACGGTCGCTCAGGGCAGCGCGCTGGACGAGGCTTACATGGCCAAATTGGGCACCTTCGATCTGGTCTATGCCTGGGGGGTGCTGCATCACACCGGGGCGATGTGGCGGGCGATGGAACTGGCGGCGGCCGCGGTGGCGCCGGGCGGGACGTTCTATGTCGCGCTCTACAACGACCAGGGCTGGATCAGCCGTTACTGGCTGTGGATCAAGCGCAACTGGGTGCGGCGGCCGTGGACGCGGCCCTTGGCGATCCTGGTCCACGCGCCTTATTTCATCGGCTTGCGCTGGCTGGTTTGGGTGTTGCGCGGGAGAGGCGGTCTCGCGCGTGGCATGGATCTGTGGATCGACCTGATCGATTGGTTGGGCGGTTATCCGTTCGAAGTGGCCAGCCGCGATTCGGTGCGTATTTGGGCCGGAACCAAGGGCTTTGACCTGTCGACAGAGGCTTCGGCCGGGCGCCGCCATGGCTGCAACGAATTCGTGCTGCGGCGGAAGGCCGCGCCGTGAACGCCTGGGACCGCGTCGGCGCGGTGACGGTGGCATTCAACAGCGCAAGCGTGATCGGCGCCTGTCTGGAATCGATCCGCCCGGCCAAGCGCGTCGTGGTGGTCGACAATGCCAGCACCGACGATTCCGTCGCCGTCGCCATGCGCGCCTTGCCCACGGCCGAGATCGTCCGCGCCGGCGGAAACATCGGCTTCGGCCGCGGCAACAATCTGGGCATCGAGCGCCTCGACACCGAATTCGCGCTGCTGATCAATCCCGATGCGGTCATGCAGCCGGGTTCGGTCGAGGCGCTGGTCGCCGCCGCCGACCGTTTTCCGCACGCGGCGCTGTTGGGTCCGGTGCTGATGGGACCGGACGGCGCGATCCATCAGTCGCACAATCTCGATTTCTTCCGGCGGGTCGCCGCCGGGTCCTGGAGGAATCCGATCCGGCCCGAGGGCGACATTTCGGTCGGCCATCTCTCGGGCGCGGTGCTGCTGGCGCGCGCCGCCGCGATCAAGGCGCTGGGCGGATTCGATCCGGCGATTTTCCTGTTCTACGAGGACGACGATCTTTGTCTCCGGCTCAAGGCCGCCGGACACGAGCTGGTGCGTGTGGCCGACGCCGTCGCGCTCCACCAGGGCGGCAAGTCCTCGGGCACTGGCCAGCGCGTCTCCTGGATCAAGTTCCGCGCCATGGGTTGGTCGCGGCTGCATATCGAGCGCAAGCATCGCGGGTCCGCGGCGTTGGCGCGGACCGCTTCCTGGCTGATGACGCGGCACGCGGCGCGGGCGGCGGGCAATCTGCTGCTCGGCCGCTGGCAGAAGACCCGCCAGCACGCCGCCTGGTTGGCCGGCATGGCGGCCTTCCTTTCCGGGCGGCCGTCGATTGACAGCGCCCAGGGGCGGGGTTAAGGCCAGCCGATGAAAACGCTCTTGGTCACCGGCGGCGCCGGATTCATCGGCGGCAATTTCGTCCTGGCGGCGATCGCGCAGGGCTTCAAGGTGGTCAATCTCGACGCCCTGACCTATGCCGGCAATCCGGCGACGCTGGCGGCATTGGCAGGCGAGGCGCGGCACGTCTTCGTCGAGGGCCGGATCGAGGATCGCGGCTTGGTCGGCGATCTGCTGGCGCGCCACCGGCCGGACGCGGTGATCAACTTCGCCGCCGAAAGCCATGTCGACCGCTCGATCGAGGAGCCCGATGCCTTCACCCGCACCAACGTGCTGGGGGCGCAGAACCTGCTGGATTGCGCGCTGGCGCACTGGCGCGGGCTGACGGGTGCGGCGCGCGAATCCTTTCGTTTCCTCCAGATCTCGACCGACGAGGTCTACGGCTCGATCGATCGCGGCCTGTTCACCGAGCACTCGCCCTATCGCCCGAACTCGCCCTACGCCGCCTCGAAGGCGGCAGCCGATCATTTCGTGCGCGCCTACCACAAGACCTACGGCCTGCCGACGCTGATCACGGTCGGCACCAACAATTACGGCCCGCATCAGTTTCCCGAGAAACTGATCCCGCTGATGATCCTCAACGGGCTCGAAGGCAAGAAGCTGCCGGTCTATGGCGACGGCCAGCAGGTGCGCGACTGGCTGCACGTCTCGGACCATTGCCGGGCGATCCGCGCCGTGGTCGAGCGCGGCCGGCCGGGCGAGACCTACATCGTCGGGCCCGACGCCCAGCTTCCCAATCTCAAGGTGGTCGAGACCATCTGCGATCTGCTCGACGAGTTGCGGCCGGCCAATGGCGGTCCGCGGCGGGGGCTGATTCAGCATGTCGCCGACCGGCCGGGGCACGACCGCCGCTACGCCGTCGATTCGACCAAGCTCAAGACCGAACTCGGCTGGCGGCCCGAGGTCGATTTCGCCGACGGCCTGCGGCGCACCGTGCGCTGGTATCTCGACAATCCGGCGTGGTGGGAATCGATCCGCAGCGGCCGCTATCGCGGCCAGCGGCTGGGCCTCGACCGGGTGGCGTCGTGAAGCGGCGCGGCATATTGCTGGCGGGCGGCGCCGGCACGCGGCTGCACCCGGTGACGCGCGGCATCTCCAAGCAGCTCTTGCCGATCTACGACAAGCCGATGTTCTACTATCCGCTGTCGGTGCTGATGCTGGCCGGGATTCGCGAGATCATGGTGATCTCGACGCCCCACGACCTGCCGCGCTTCGAGCAGCAGCTGGGCGACGGCGCGGCGCTGGGCATCCGGCTGGTCTACGCCGCCCAGGCCAAGCCCGAAGGCATCGCCCAGTCGCTGATCATCGCCGAGCGCTTCCTCGACGGCGCGCATTCGGCGCTGGTGCTGGGCGACAATATCTTCTTCGGTCAGGGCTTCAGCGACCTGCTGACCACGGCGCATGGCAGGGACGAAGGCGCCACCGTGTTCGCCTATCGCGTGCCCGACCCCGAACGCTACGGCGTGGTCGACATCGACGCCGCCGGGCGCGCGCTGTCGATCGTCGAGAAACCCAAGGCGCCCAAATCCGATCTGGCGGTGACCGGGCTTTATTTCTACGACCCCGAGGCGCCGGCGCTGGCGCGGGCGCTGAAGCCCTCGCCGCGCGGAGAGCTCGAGATCACCGATCTCAACCGGGTCTATCTCGAGCGCGGCAAGCTGTGGGTCGAGCCGCTCGGCCGCGGCTTCGCCTGGCTGGACACCGGCACGCACGATTCGCTGCTGGATGCCGCCAACTACGTCGCCACCATCGAGCGCCGCCAGGGCCTCAAGATCGCCTGCCTGGAAGAGATCGCCTGGCGCCAGGGCTGGATCGATCGCGAACAGATGCGGCGCCTGGCCGAGCCGATCCGCAGCTCGGCCTATGGCGCCTACCTGATGAACCTGGCCGAAAAGGGGCGCTAGATTTTCGGCTCCTCGATCGGTCCGGCGGGAATCTCGCCCCGCCGCTTGGCCCGCAGCCAGAGAATGCCGCCCGGCAAGCCGGCCAGCAGCGCGATCACGCCATAGGCCAGCGAGATCGCCAGCGCATCGGCCGAGCCGACGCCGACCAGGCCCAGCGCCACCACCATCGCCCCCTCGCGCGTGCCCCAGCCGGCGATCGATATCGGCAGCATCGAGAACAGCGCCACCGGCGGCATCAGCAGCACCGCCTGCCACAGCCCCAACGGCGCGTCGGCGGCGCGGCCGAGGCAATAGACGATGGCGCCGAAACAGACCTGCAGCGCCACCGCCACCGCCAGCGCCTGCAGGGATCGCACCGGATGCAGCGCCAGCGAGCGCGCATCCAAGGACAGCTTGACCAGCGCGCCGCCGATCCGGCCGCCGAAGCCCTCGGGCACGAACCGCGCGATCAGGAACAGCACGACGAAGCCGGCCATCCCGGCCAGCGTCACTGCGGCCAGGCCCCAGCCCATGCGCGGGTCGGGTACGACGCTGAAATAGAACCATTGGCCGGCGATCAGCATCACCACCACCGCCGCCAGGCCCAACAGCCGGTCGACGATCACGCTGGTGACGGACTCGCGCAAGGGCAGGCCATGGCGCCGCGCCTCCCACATCCGAATCGCGTCGCCGCCGATCGAGGACGGCAGGGTCTGGTTGAAGAAGGTGCCGACGGCGACATTGCGTACCGCCGCCCCCAGCGCGATCGCCTGCTCCAACGCCGCCAGCACCAGCCGCCAGCGCCAACCGACGGCGATGATCCCGGTCAGCTGCGCAGCCAAGGCCAGCGCCAGCCAGGACGGGCTCATGCTGGCGAGTTGGGCGCCGAGCTCGGCCAGATCGACCTTCCACAGCAATAGGCCCAAAAGGCCGGCCGAGACCGCGACGCGAATCAGGACACCGATCATGACGGCGGGCTGATTAAGTGCCGGAGACCGCCTTGTCAACGCGCGAACTTGCCCAAGAGCCATGCTAAAAGCCCGCCATGTCCGGCCGCCCGCCCCGCCTCTTGTTCCTGATGAACGACGCGCCGTTCTATGTCAGCCATCGGCTGCCTATCGGCGTCGCCGCGCGCGCCGCCGGATTCGAGGTCCATGTCGCCGCCCCGGCCGATGCCGCGGCCGAACGCGTTATTGCCGCGGCGGGCCTGCGCTTTCATCCGATTCCCTTGGCGCGCGGCGGGCGCTCGCCCTTGGGCGAGGCGCGGCTGATCCTGGCGATCCTCGCGCTGGTGCGGCGGATCGCACCGGACGTCATGCACGCCGTGACCCAGAAGCCGGTGTGCTATGGCGGCATCGCCGCGCATCTTTGCCGCGTGCCGGCCAGCGTCTTCGCCGTCACCGGGCTGGGCTATCTCTTCGTCACCGCCGGCGCCGCGGTCGGCCTGATGCGGCGGATCGCGCTCGCGCTCTATCGATTGGCGCTGGCCAGGCGGCCGATGCGGGCGATCTTCCAGAATCCCGACGACCGCGCCTTGTTCGTCGAACGCGGCTTGGTCGATCCGGCGCTAATCCGCATGATCGAGGGCTGCGGGGTCGACATGGCGCGCTTCGCGCCGGCGCCCGAGGCCGAGGGTCCGGTGACGGCGATGTTTCCGGCGCGGCTGGTGGGCGACAAGGGCGTGCGCGAATTCGTCGAGGCGGCGCGGATTCTGCGGGCAGGTGGCAGCGAGGCCCGCTTCGTGTTGGTCGGCCGCACCGATCCCGAGAACCCGACCGATATCCCCGCCGCCGAACGCCAGTCCTGGATCGAATCCGGCCTGGTCGAATGGTGGGGTTTCGCCGAGGACATGCCGGCCGCGCTGGCCCAGGCGCATGTCGTCTGCCTGCCGAGCTATCGCGAGGGCCTGCCGCGCGGCCTGATCGAGGCGGCGGCGATGGGCCTGCCGGTCGTCGCCACCGACGTGCCGGGCTGCCGCGAGGTGGTGCGCGCGAGCGAGACCGGGCTGTTGGTGCCGGCGCGCGACGCCAAGGCAACGGCGGAAGCGCTCGGTCGGCTGATCGCCGATCGCGATTTGCGCCGGCGCATGGGCGCGGCCGGGAGGGCGATGGCGGTGGCGAAATACGCGGTCGAGGATTTCGTCGCCCGCTCGCTTGCGGTCTATCGCGAGGTCATGGACGAGGCGGGGGTGGCATGGCCGCGCGCCATGTCCTGACGCTGGCGGCGGCGCTGCTGGTGCCGCTGGGCGCGCTCAAGGCCGGCTGGATCGCCGGCCTGTTCGCCGTGTTGGCGCTGGCGGCGGCGGTGCTGAGTTGGCGGCGGGCGGTCGCGGCGTTGGGCGGATTTCCGGGTCGCGTGTTTCTGGTGGTGGTGTTGTGGGCCTTGGCCACGGCACCGTTCGCGGTCGATCCGGCGGGCGCCTTCGCGCTGGCCGGGATCCTGATCGTCACCTTCCTTGGCGTCGTCCTGCTGTTGGAACTTCCCGCCGAGACCGGGCCCGGCTTCGCGCGCGCGCTGATCGCGGGCTATGCCGTCGGCGCCGTGCTGATCGCGCTCGACGTCTTCACCGGCAATTGGCTGTTTCACACGTTGCGCGGAAATTACGATCCGGCACTGGTGCGCTGGTCGGCGCATAACCGTGCGGTCGACGTCATGATGCTTTCGACTTTCGTCGTGATGGCGCTGCTCTGGCGTCAAGGCCGGCGCCTGGGCGCTTTTGCCGCCGGCCTGGCGATGATCGCCATCCTGGTCCCGGCGCAGTCGAGTTCGGCCAAGCTGGCATTTCTGCTGGCCGCGATCGCGGCCGCGGCGACGTGGCGATTCGGCGCCATGGCTTGCCGCGCGCTGGCCGCGCTGTCGGCGCTGGCGGTGCTGGTCATGCCGCTTGCGCTGTGGCTGCCGGTCGAGCGGATTCAGGCGCTGGTGCCGGAAGCGAAAATCTCGGCGCTGCATCGTTTTCACATTTGGCGTTTCGCCGGCGAGCGCATCGCCGAACATCCCTGGTTGGGCTGGGGGCTCGATGCCGCGCGGGCGATTCCGGGCGGCGCGGAAACCAGCCCGGTCGGCGGCCAGATGATGGCGCTGCATCCGCACAATGCCGGCCTGCAAATATGGCTGGAGCTGGGCCTGGTCGGCGCGCTGTGCGGGGCCTGGCTGATGACGGCGCTGTGGCGGCGGATCGGCGCCATGCCAGATGCGCTGGCGCGCGCCACCGCCGCGGCGACGGCTGCCGCCGCCTTCGCCATCGCCATGCTGTCCTTCGGGTTATGGCAGGGCTGGTGGCTGGCGACGCTCGGCCTGGTCGCGGTGCTGACCCGCGCCGCCCTGCACGCGCGCTTCTAAAGCCGCTATAACGGCGGCGCATGAGCGAATCGCGCGACAAGGGCGGCTGGCTGGCCGGGCACGGACGCATTCTCCTGGTGGCGTTGCACGACGTCGCCATGGCGGCGGCGGCGTTCGAGCTGGCGGTGTGGCTGCGCTATCAGACCTACGGCCTGCCGCAGCCCTTCTTCTTCCTGTGGGAGGCGACGCTGCTGTTCGCCGCCGTCGCCGCGCCGGTGTTCTGGTGGGTCGGCATGTATCGCGGCATCTGGCATTACGCCTCGGGCCGCGATCTGGCGGCGATCGCCAAGGGCGTGACGCTGGCGCTGTTGGTGTTCCTGCCGCTGCTGTTCTTCCTCACCCGGCTGGAACTGTTTCCGCGCACGGTGCTGATCATCCTCTGGCCGTTGCTGATCGTCATGCTGGCGGGGCCGCGCTTTTTCTATCGCTGGCTCAAGGACGGCAATCTGGCGGCGGTGTTCGAGCGCGATCCGGGCGAATCGGTGCCGGTGCTGCTGGCCGGCGCCGGCGATTCGGCCGACACCTTCATCCGCGAGATGGCGCGGATGCGGCCCGCGCCCTATCGCGTGGTCGGCCTGCTCGATCATCGCGACAACCGCATCGGCCGCGACATCCGCGGCATCCGCGTCGAGGGCGCGCTGGCCGATCTGGCGGCGGTGGTCGAGCGGCTCAAGGCGCGCGGGCAAGCGCCGCAGCGGGTGATCGTCGCCGCCGATCGCATCGAGGGCGAGGCGGTGCGCGGCCTGGTCGAGGAGACCGACCGGCTCGGGCTGGCGCTGTCGCGGCTGCCGCGGCTGACCGATTTCGCCGGCGCCGGGCGGCTGGAGGTGCGGCCGATCGAGGTCGAGGACCTGCTCGGCCGGCCGCAAAAGGTGCTGGACCGCGACGCCATGGCGCGGCTGATCCAGGGCCGGCGCGTGCTGGTGACCGGCGCCGGCGGCACCATCGGCGGCGAACTGGCGCGCCAGATCGCCGGCTTCGGACCGGCCGAGCTGACGCTGCTCGATCACGGCGAATACGCGCTTTACGCCATCGATCTCGACCTGGCCGAGCGCCATCCCGCGCTCGTGCGCCGCGCCATTCTGGCCGACGTCGCCGACGAGAAGCGCATCGCCGCGATCTTCGCCGACCTCAAGCCCGAACTGGTGTTCCATGCCGCCGCCCTCAAGCACGTACCCCTGTGCGAGGACAATCCGGCCATGGCGCTGCGCACCAACGTGCAGGGCACGCGGACGGTGGCGGCGGCCTGCCGCGCCGCCGGCACCGCGGCGATGGTGCTGATCTCGACCGACAAGGCGGTGGCGCCGCGCTCGGTGATGGGCGCTTCCAAGCGCCTGGCCGAACTGGTCTGCCTGGCCGAGGCGCGCGCCCCGGGCGCGCCGCGCATCGCCGTGGTCCGCTTCGGCAACGTGCTGGGTTCGACCGGGTCGGTGGTGCCGCTGTTCCAGCGCCAGCTTGCCGCCGGCGGCCCGCTGACCGTGACCGATGCCGAGACCACGCGCTATTTCATGACTTGCCGCGAGGCGGTCGAGCTGGTGCTGCAGGCCAGCGCGCTGCCGGCCGAGGCCGGGCGGCTGTTCGTGCTCGACATGGGCGCGCCGGTGCGGATTCGCGACCTGGCGCGGCAGATGATCCGGCTGTCGGGCCGGCGCGAGGTCGAGATCCGCTACACCGGCCTGCGGCCGGGCGAGAAGCTGCACGAGGTCCTGGTCGAAAGCGGAACCGCGCTGCGGCCGACCGCGGTCGAGGGCGTGATGGCGGCCGAGGTCCAAGCCATGATCGATGCCGCCCAGCTGGCGGCGCGGCTGGCGGCGCTGCCGGCCGAGAACGGTGCGGTGCGCGCCGCCTTGCGCGCGCTGGTGCCCGATTATGCCCCGGAGGAGATCGCCCATGCCGCACAGTAAACGCGTGCCGATCCGCCGCGCGCTGCTGAGCGCGTCCGACAAGACCGGGCTGGTCGAACTGGCCCAGGCGCTGGTCCGGCATGGAGTCGAGATCCTGTCCACCGGCGGCTCGGCCAAGACGCTGGAAGCGGCCGGGGTGGCGGTGCGCGAAGTTGCCGCCTACACCGGCAGCCCAGAGATGATGGACGGCCGGGTCAAGACCCTGCACCCCAAGATCCATGGCGGGCTGCTGGCCCTGCGCGACAAACCGGATCATCGCGCGGCGATGGAGGCGCACGGCATCGGCGGCATCGATCTGCTGGCGGTCAACCTTTATCCGTTCGAGGACACGGTGGCGCGCGGCGCCGACTTCGCCACCTGCGTCGAGAACATCGACATCGGCGGCCCGGCGATGATCCGCTCGGCGGCCAAGAACCACGACTGGGTGACAGTGCTGGTCGATCCCGAGGACTATGCCCTGGTGCTGGCCGAGATCGCGGCCAACGGCGGCGCCACCACCGGCGACACCCGCCGGCGCCTGGCCGGCAAGGCCTATGCCCGCACCGCCGCCTACGACGCCGCCATCGCCGCCTGGTTCTCGGGCCAGCGCGGCGAGGTCTTTCCCGAGCGGCTGACGCTGACGGCGCGGCTGCGCCAGGCGTTGCGCTATGGCGAAAATCCGCACCAGAGCGCGGCCTTCTACGTCGACGCAGCGAACCGCCCGGGCGTCGCCACCGCCCGCCAGGTCCAGGGCAAGGAGCTCAGCTACAACAACCTCAACGACACCGACGCCGCAATCGAACTGGCAGCCGAGTTCGACCCCAAGGAAGCGCCGGCGGTGGCGATCATCAAGCACGCCAATCCCTGCGGCGTCGCCGTCGGTCCCAGCCTGGCCGAGGCCTATCGCCGGGCGCTGGCTTGCGATCCGGTCTCGGCCTTCGGCGGCATCATCGCCTGCAACCGCGCGCTCGACGCCGAGACCGCGACCGAGATCGCCAAGATCATGACCGAAGTGATCGTCGCCCCCGACGCGTCGGACGAGGCCAAGCGCGTGCTGGCGGCGAAGAAGAACCTGCGGCTGCTGCTGACCGGCGGCCTGCCCGATCCTTCGGCGCCGGGCATGAGCCTACGCAGCGTCGCCGGCGGCTATCTCCTGCAGACCCGCGATTCCGGTCGCGTCGCCGCGGCCCAGCTCAAGACCGCGACCAAGCGCACGCCCAGCCCGGACGAACTGGCCGACCTGCTGATCGCGTTTCGCATCTGCAAGCACGTCAAGTCGAATGCGGTGATCTACGTCAAGGGCGGCGCCACGGTCGGCATCGGCGCCGGCCAGATGAGCCGGGTCGATTCCGCCCGCATCGCCGCCCGCAAAGCGGCCGATGCCGGGCTGACGCTAGCCGGCTCGGTGGTGGCGTCGGACGCCTTCTTTCCCTTCGCCGACGGGCTGGTGGCCTGCGCCGAAGCCGGCGCCACCGCCGTGATCCAGCCCGGCGGTTCGCTGCGCGACGAGGAGGTGATCGCCGAGGCCGATCGTCGCGGCCTGGCGATGGTGTTCACCGGGATGCGCCACTTCCGGCACTAGAGTCCGAGCGATCATGCCCTAACCTCCTTCACCGTCGCCAGCATCGTCCAGCCCAGCAGGAAGAACAGCGCGATGCCGGCCAGACCCCAGCGCTGGTTGCCGGTCAGGGTGGTGAGGATCGCAACCAGGCTGGGACCGACGAAGGCGGTGGCCTTGCCGGCCAGGGCGTAGACCCCGAACAGTGCGGTGCGCTCGTTGGCCGGCGCCAGGCGGGTCATCAGCGAACGGCCTGCGGCCTGGGCCGGGCCGACGAACACGCCCAGGCCCGAGCCCGCGATCCAGAACCAGATCCGATCCGGCGCCAGCAGCGCCGCCAGCGTGCACACCAGCAGCCCGAACACCGAATATTGCAGCGTCCGGCGCGGCCCGACGCGATCGTCCAGCCAGCCGAACGCCACGCAACCGATGCCGCCGGTGACGTTGAGGACGATGCCGAAGATGATGACCTCGGTCAGGGTGAAGCCGAACACGCCCGAGGCGTAGATGCCGCCGAAGGCGAACACCGTCACCAGGCCGTCGGTATAAAGCATGTTGGCGATCAGGAAGCGCACCAGGTTGGCGTTGTGGCGCAGATCGCGCAGCACCTCGAACAGCCGCTTGAGGCCGGCGCGCAGCGTCTGGTTGAGATCGACGGTCGACGCCGGACGCTCGGGGGTGAAGGCGAACAAGGGCCAGGAAAACGCCAGCAGCCACAGCCCGCACAACGGACCGACGATGCGGATATTGGCGTAGTCGTCCTTGCCCAGTCCGAACCACGGGCGGTCGGTCATGACGAAGCCGACCAGCGCCACCGCCAGCGCGGTCAAACCGCCGGCATAGCCGAAGCCCCAGGCCAGGCCCGACAGCCGGCCGACATGGCCGGGCCGGGCCACATCGCCCAGCATGGCGTTGTAGAACACGGTGCCGAACTCGAAGCCGATGGTCGCCAGCACCACCGTCGCCATGATCCAAGGAATCCGCCCCGGCACCGGCTCGGCGAACCACAGCATGGTCGCGCCCGCCGCGCACAGCATGGTGAAGAACAACAGCCACGGCTTGCGCTGGCCGCGGGCGTCGGCGATAGCTCCGGCGAACGGCGACAGCACGGCGACGCAGGCCGAGGCGATGCCCATGGTCACGCCCCAGGCGGCCTGGCCCTCGAGCTCGTTGCCGATCACCACCTTGGCGAAATAGGTGTTGAAGACGAAGGTGATGATCAGCGTGGTGTAGGGCGAGTTGGCCCAGTCGTAGAGCGCCCACGAGAACCGCCCGCGCCGTCCGACATCGGACGGGGCGGCGCCGGAGAGGGCGGCGTCACTCACCGGTCAGCCCGCGCACGGCGCGGTTGGCGATCGCCAGCTTGGCGACGTCGATTTCGCCCGAGGCGCGGAACTCGGCCACCAACCGGCCGGCGCGCTCGACCTGGGCGCGGTTGCGCTCGGCCCAGCGCTCCCAGGCGTGGTCGCCCTTGGCCGGGGCCGATTTCAGCACCGCCGCTGCCAGCGCGCGTTGGCTGCCATAGACGTCGTCGATCGCCGCCCGGATCGCCTGGCGGTCCCAATGGTTCTGCGGCGCCAGCGCCAAGGCCGCGCCGCGCAGCCAATCCAGGCCCAGCCGCGCGCCGACCGAGAAATAGGCCCGGCCGACGTCGATCACCGGCCGCTTGACCTCGCGCGCCACCGCGACGATGTCCAGCCCGGCCGCCAGCCACGCCATGCCGGCGATGCGCTTGGCCAGCGATTCCGGCACGCCGCGCCCGACCAGGTTCTGGGCCGCCGAGCGATAGGCCTTGGCTTCGTCCTCGGTCAGCACCTGGCCGAGATGGTCGCCCAGCGCCTTGAGGCCGGGGGCGAAGATGCCGATCTGCTGGGCGATGTCCAACGGCCGCGGCAGCCGCCGCAGCAGCCACAGTGTGCCGTGCCGCACCAGATCGCCGGCGGCGACCAGGGCATCGGTCTGGATCTCGGCCGGAACCCGGTTGTCGAGATCCTGCACCCCGGTCCACAGCGTCCGCATCTCGAAGGCGTCGCGGACGATGGCATAGGCCTTGGCGATGTCGCCGGCGGGGGCGCCGGTCTCCTCGGCCAGCGAATCGACGAAGCTGGGTCCGGCGCGATTGACCATCGAATTGGCGATGAAGGTGGCGATGATCTCGCGCCGCAGCCGATGGCGCTCGATCTGCCGGGCGTAGCTCTTGCGCAAGGGCCGCGGGAAATACTTGAACAGATCGGTGGCGAGATAGGGGTCCTCGGGCACGTCGCTGTCCAGCAGGTCGTCGTAAAGCGTGGTCTTGGCGTAAGCCAGCACGACGGCTATCTCGGGCCGGGTCAGGCCGCGCCCGGCGGCCAGGCGGCGCGCGATCTCGGGCTCGTCGGGCAGGTATTCGACGGCGCGATCCAGCTTGCCGGCGCGCTCGAGCCGGCGGATGAAGCGGGCGTGGGATTCCAGCAGCCGCACGCCCTGGCGGGCGTCGCAGGTGATGGCCTGGGGCTGGAGGTAGTTGTCCTGCAGCACCAGCTCGCCGACCTCGGCGGTCATCTTGGCCAGCAGCCGGTCGCGGCTCTTGCCGTCCAGCTTCTTCTCGGCCACCGCCGCGCCCAGCAGGATCTTGATGTTGACCTCGTGGTCCGAGCAGTCGACACCGCCCGAATTGTCGATGGCATCGGTGTTGAGGCGCACGCCGGCGGCGGCGGCCTCGATGCGGCCGCGCTGGGTGAAGCCGAGATTGCCGCCTTCGCCCACCACCTTGCAGCGCAGTTCGCGGCCGTCGATGCGCAAGCCGTCATTGGCGCGGTCGCCGACCTGGAGATGGGTCTCGGTCGAGGCCTTGACGTAGGTGCCGATGCCGCCGTTCCACAGCAGGTCGACCGGCGCCCGCAGCAGCGCCTGAATCAGCTGCGTCGGCGTGACCTCGTCGGCGGTCAGGCCGGTCAGCTGCTTGATCTCGGCGCTGAGGCGCAGCGCCTTGGCCTTGCGCTCGAACACGCCGCCGCCCTTCGAGATCAGGCGGGCATCGTAGTCGGTCCAGGCCGAGCGCGGCAGCGCGAACATGCGCTTGCGTTCCTCGTAGGCGCGCTTGAGGTCGGCCGGCGCGGGATCGACGAAGATGTGCAGGTGGTTGAAGGCGCCGACCAGCTTCAGCGTCGGCGCCATCAACAGCCCGTTGCCGAAGACGTCGCCCGACATGTCGCCGATGCCGACGGTGGCGATCGGCGTCTTGTGGGCGTCGATGCCAAGCTCGCGGAAATGGCGCTTGACCGATTCCCAGGCGCCGGCGGCGGTGATGCCCATCTTCTTGTGGTCGTAGCCGGCCGAACCGCCCGAGGCGAAGGCGTCGTCCAGCCAGAAGCCGTACTGCTTGGACAGCGCGTTGGCGATGTCGGAGAAGGTGGCGGTGCCCTTGTCGGCCGCCACCACCAGATAGGGATCGTCGGGGTCGTGGCGCACCACCGCCTGGGGATGGACGATGGTGCCGCCCTTGACGATGTTGTCGGTGAGGTCGAGCAGGCCGCGAACCAGGGTCTGGTAGCAGGCGATGCCTTCCTTCTGCATCGCCTCGGGCCCGCCCTGGGTCGGCATGCGCTTGCAGACGAAGCCGCCCTTGGCGCCGACCGGGACGATGACCGCGTTCTTGACCATCTGCGCCTTGATCAGGCCGAGGATCTCGGTGCGGAAGTCCTCGCGCCGGTCCGACCAGCGGATGCCGCCGCGCGCCACCTTGCCGCCGCGCAAATGGATCGCCTCGACCCGCGGCGAATAGACGAACACCTCGAACATCGGCCGCGGCAGCGGCAGATCGTCCAGCTTGCGCGAATCGTATTTGATCGAAAGATAGGCCTTGGGCTGGCCGTCGGCGCCGGGCTGGTAGTAGTTGGTGCGCAGCGCCGATTCGATCAGGTTGAGATAGCGGCGGAGGATGCGGTCCTCGTCGAGATTGGCGACCGCGTCCAGCGCCTGGGCGATGGCTTGGCGCAGCGCCTTCTGGCGCGCGGGCTCGCGTTCCTTGGCGGCCTTGGGATCGAAGCGGGCGTGGAACAGCGTCGTCAGCGCGCGCGTCACCGCCGGATTGGCGGTCAGCGCCTGCATCATGTACTGGTTCGAGAAGGCGATGCCGACCTGACGCAGATAGCGGGTGAAGCTGCGCAGGATGGTGATCTCCCGCCAGCCGAGCCCGGCCCTCAGCACCAGGCTGTTGAGGGCGTCGTTGTCGGCCCGGCTGCGCCACACCGCCAGGAAGGCGTCCTCGAACTTGGACTTGAGCGCGGCGAGATCGACCGCTCGGCCGTGGCGTTCGACCAAGTGCAGTTCCTGGATGGTGGCTTCGGCGCCGGCCGGCGGCGCGATGTGATGGGGGATCTCGTCCAGCACGCGCAGGCCCATGTTCTCCAGCACCGGCAGCGCGTCCGACAACGGGATGGCGCCGCCGACATGGTAGATCTTGAGCCGCAACGTGGCCGCGTCGTCGCCCGGCCGGCGATAAAGATCGAGCGCGATCGCGCCCGCCGCGGCCAGCGGCATCAGCTTGGCGATGTCGTGCAGCGCGGCCTCGGCTCCGACCGCGTCGCGATAGGCGGCGGGGAAGGCGCCGGCGAAGCGGCGCGAGAGGGCGGCGGCCGCGTCGTGGCCGTGGCGGGCGACGGCGGCATCCAGCAGCAGCTCGTCCCAGGACCGCGCCGCGGCGGCAAGCTTGGCCTCGATCGCGGCCAGGTCCGGCCGCGGCATGGCGCCGGGCGTGGTGCCGACGATGAAATGAATCCGCGCCAGCGGGCCGTCGCCCAACTGGGTGTAATAGGCCGAATTGCGGCCCTTCCAGGCCTCGGCCAGGATGCGCTCGAAACGATGCCTGAGCGCGGTGTCGAAGCTCTCGCGCGGGGTGAACACCAGGCAGGAGACGAAGCGCTCGAACTTGTCGCGGCGCGCGAACAGCCGCACCCGCGGCCGCTCCTGAAGGCGGAGGATGCCCAGCGCGGTGTCGAACAGCTCGTCCTCGGCGACCTGGAACAGCTCGTCGCGCGGGTAGGTCTCGACGATGTTGACCAGCGCCTTGCCGTCATGGCTGGAAGGACCGAACCCGGCGCGCTCCAGCGTCACCGCCACCTTGCGGCGCAGCAGCGGAATCTCGCGCGGGCTGAGATTGTAGGCCGCCGAGGTGAACAGGCCGACGAAGCGGCGCTCGCCGATCACCCGTCCGGCGCCGTCGAAGCGCTTGACGCCGATATAGTCCATGTAGGCGTCGCGATGCACCGTGGCGCGGACATTGGCCTTGGCGATGATCAACAGCCGCGGCTGGCGCAGGAAGTCGCGCACCAGGGGCGGCAGGTCGGTGGCGCCTTGGGCGCTGGTCAGGATATGGGCGGCGGGATCGCGCAACAGCCCCAGCCCCGAGGCCGCCACCGGCACCATGCGCTCCTTGCCGCCCTTGACGATGTAGTCGTAGTCGCGCGCGCCGAGGAAGGTGAAGTGGTTGTCGATCATCCAGCGCAGGAAGGCCTTGGCCTCGGCGATTTCGGCCGCATCCAGCGGCGGCGGCATGGCGTCGATCCCGCCCACGGTCTGTTCGAGCCGCAGGGTCAGCGCCTTCCAGTCCGCCACCGCCACCCGCACGTCGCCCAGCACCTTTTCGATCCGCGCCTGCAGCGCCGCCATGTCCTCGGCGCCGAGCCGCGTCGTCAGCTCGACATGCATGACCGATTCCGGGCGCGTCCCGCTGCCCGGCCGGTCCAGCCCCAGCCAGCCGCCCTTCCTGTCGCGGCGGACATGCAGCACGGGATGAGCGATGAGATGGATCTGATGGCCGGCGCGGCCGACCCCGGCGGTGACCGAATCGACCAGGAACGGCATGTCGTCGACCACGACATCGACCACGGTGCGCGGCGCATCCCAGCCGTCGCGATCGAGCGCGGGATTGTAGACCGCGACCAGGGTCTTGCCCGGCGGGCGCCGGCGCATCAGCCGAAAATGGCAATGCGCCATCGCCGCCAGGGTCTCGGCCGAAAGCCCCATCACGTCCTCGGCCGCCATGCGCCCGAAATAACCGGTGACGAAGGCCTCGGCATGGGCCGCGCCGGTGCCGCCGGCCAGTTTCCCGAAAAGGGCCGTGGCGCGCTCGAAATGGCGCGACTTGGCGGCGATGGCGGTCATGGCGGCGCGATCCCCCTTGCTCGTCACGGCCGCTGCGGCCGCTTTCCTCTAGCCCCGTCAAGACCTTACCTTAGGGCCGAGGGTGGCGGAAGAGTGCCCCGGCTGTATTCCGGCGCGGGCCCGGTGTATGTAGGCGGACCCGCGCCCCCACGGATCGGATTCGATGCTCGATCTGCGTCCGGTATTTTTCGTCGTCGGCATTCTCCTGACCATCCTCGGCGCCTTCATGCTGCTGCCGGCGCTGGTCGACGCCGCCTTCGACGGCATCGACTGGGGGGTGTTCGTGCTGTCATCGGGGCTGACGGCGTTCGTCGGCGTGGCGCTGGCGCTGATGAACCGCTCGGGCCATCGCACCGATCTGTCGACCCGCCAGGCCTTCGTGCTGACCGTGCTGGCCTGGGTCGCCAATGCCTGCTTCGGCGCGCTGCCGTTCATGTTCTCCTCGCTCAAGCTGTCCTTCGTCGATGCGCTGTTCGAGGCCATGTCGGGACTGACCACCACCGGCTCGACCGTGATCCTGGGGCTGGATCGGCTGGCGCCCGGCTTGCTGCTGTGGCGCTCGGTGCTGGTATGGATCGGCGGCATGGGCTTCATCGTCATGGGCGTGGCGGTGCTGCCGATGCTGCGGGTCGGCGGCATGCAGCTGTTCCGCACCGAAAGCTCGGACAATTCCGAGAAGATCCTGCCGCGCGCGGCGCAGATCGCGGGCGCGGTGGGCTGGACCTATCTCGGCCTTTCGGTCGCCTGCGCGGTGCTGCTGTGGATGGCGGGGATGAGCGCCTTCGATGCCGTCTGCCACGCCATGACCACCATGGGCACGGGCGGGTTCTCGACCTCGGACGATTCGATCGGCCATTGGCAAAGCCCGGCGATCGAATGGATCGTGATCGTCTTCATGACCGTGGGCGGGATGACGTTCGCGCTGCTGATCCGGGCGATCCGGGGCGATCCCGGGGCGCTGTGGCGGGATTCGCAGATCCGGGCCTATCTCGGTCTGGTGCTGGGCGTGGCGCTGGTGCTGGCGGTGTGGCACGCGCGGAGCAACGAGCTGCCCTTCTTCGAGGCCTTCCGCCAGGCGCTGTTCAACGTCGTCTCGGTGGTCACCACCACCGGCTACGCCTCGGCCGATTACGGCCAATGGGGGCCGTTCGCGCAAGCCGTGTTCTTCACCTTGATCTTCGTCGGCGGCTGCACCGGCTCGACCGCGGGCGGGATCAAGATCTTCCGCCTCCAGGTGCTGCTGCTGCGGGCGCGGGTGCAGGTGCGGCACCTGCTCTTGCCGCATGGCGTGTTCACGCCGCGCTACAACGGCCGGCAATTGCCCTCGGATGTCGGCGATGCGGTGACGGCGTTCTGCTATCTGTTCGTGTTGATCTTCATCGTCTCGGCGCTGCTGCTGGGGCTGATCGGGCTGGATCTGGTGACGGCGCTGAGCGGGGCGGCGACGGCCCTGGCCAATGTCGGCCCCGGCCTGGGCGCGGTCATCGGCCCTTCCGGCACCTTCGCCACGCTGCCGGCCGCGGCCAAGCTGGTGCTGACCTTCGACATGCTGCTGGGCCGGCTCGAGCTGTTCACGGTGATGGTGTTCGTCTCCAAGCATTTTTGGCGGCACTGATGGCCGACAACCGCACGCCCGAACAGCGTTTGCGTTCGTCGCGGCTCTATCTCTGGGGCTATCTGGCGTCGATGGCGCTGCCGGCGCTGATCCAGCTGGCGTTCGATTTCCTGTTCACCGTCGCGCGCGGCGATTTGTTGGCGCTGCTGGGCGCGGGTTGGTTGGGGCTGGCGATCTTCGGCGTGGTCGGGCTCGGCGGGGCGTGGGTGCTGCACCGGCCGATCGACCGCTATCTCAAGGGCGAGGGCGAATTGGCGCCGGCCATTCGCCGCACCCGCAAGATCACCTTCCTTTCGGCGTTCTGGATCATGGCTCTGTCGGTGGTGCACGGGTCGATCAACATCGGCGCCGTCGCCGCCATGGCTCAGCGCAATGCCGGCGGCACCATCGATGCCGCCGTGCTGGTGTTGTTCCAGGCTTGGTACATCCTGCTGACGACCTATTTCTTCGGCTTCCTCACCTATTTCCTGATCGATTCCCGGCGGCAATATCTCAAGCACCATCTGTTCGACACCCATGGCGTGACGATTCCGCCCGACGGCGTGTCGCTGTGGACGCGGCTGGCGGTGACCGGCTTCACCATGTCGATCCTGCCGGCGGCGATGATCGCGCTCGACGTGCTCTATTTCCTGCCGATCCGCCAGGCGCACGGACTCGATCTGTTGGCCGTCATCCTGATCGACATCGGGCTGGTGCTGGTGACGGCGCCGGTGTCGGTCTATTTCGTCGGCCGCGGCGTGACGCGTTCGGTCGAGCTGCTGCTGGCGGCGCAAGACAAGGTGCGGGCGGGCGATCTGACGGCGCGGGCGCCGGTGGTGGGCGACGACGAGACCGGGCGGCTGACCATGGGCTTCAACGCCATGGTGGCGGGGTTGGAGGAGCGGCAGTTCGTGCGCGAGACGCTGGGCCGCTACGTGCCCGAGGCGGTGGCCGAGCGCATCCTCAAGGATCGCGGCCGGCTGGCGGCCGATGTGCGCGAGGCCACCATCCTGTTCACCGACATCGACGGCTTCACCACCCTGTCCGAGGCGATGGCGCCGGCCGAGGTCATCGCCCTGGTCAACGACTACCTGGCGGCGGTGATGGAACCGATCCGCCGCCACGGCGGCACCATCCAGAATTTCATCGGCGATTCGGTGTTCGTCTCCTTCAACCTGCCGGTCGAGGACGCCAATCACGCCGCCAACGCCATCGCCTGCGCGCGCGACATCCAGCGCGCCGTGGCCGAGCGCGATTTCGGCGGCGGCCGGCATCTCAGCACCCGCATCGGCATCAACACCGGGCCGGTGGTGGCGGGCAATGTCGGCACCGCGGACCGCGCCGGCTATACCGTGCTGGGCGATGCGGTCAACCTGGCGGCGCGGGTCGAGCAGCTCAACAAGCAGTTTGGCACCCGCGTGCTGGTGACCGAGGCCACCATGCGCGCGGCGGGCGAAGGCTTCCGCTTCCATCGGGTCGGCACCGTGCCGGTACGCGGCCGGGCCGAGGCGGCGACGCTCTACGCCGTCGAATGATACCAAGCTGCGATGAGCCTCGCTCATCGCGGCTTGGAACGATCATGCCCTGAGGGCGCGGCGACCGGGCACGGTCGACGCAAGCCGGTAAGACTTGCCCCGGCGCCCGGGCTTGGCTATAAGCCCCGGGCTTTTCGCGCCGGAGGCTTCCATGAAGGAAGGCATTCATCCCGAGTATCACGAGATCACGGTCAAGATGACCGATGGCTCGACCTTCAAGACCCGCTCGACCTGGGGCAAGCCGGGACAGGAGATGTCGCTCGACATCGATCCCAAGTCCCACCCCGCCTGGGTCGGCGGCCCGCAGCGCATCAACGAGGCCGGCGGCCAGGTCGCCCGCTTCAAGAAGCGCTACGCCGGCCTCGGCATCAAGTCCTAGGCCCTCGGCGTCAACCCGTTTCCGGCCCCCGTCCCGCAGCCATGCGGGGCGGGGGTCGCGCTTTTCGGGGCCTTGAAAAGCGGATTTCGGCCCCCATATCCGATGCGTCCGGGAACGCCCCTTTGGGGGTCCCGGCAGCAACCGGTCCGGCCCTTGCGGCGGACCATTCGCAACATTGCTCGTCGGAGAATGATGCCATGCCCCGTTTCGATCTCACCCCGATCATGCGCTACACGGTCGGTTTCGACCGTCTGGCCGACATGCTGGACGCCGCCGTCGACGACGCGGCGCCGTCCTACCCGCCCTACAACATCGAAAAGCTGTCCGAGGACGGCTATCGCATCACCATGGCGGTCGCCGGCTTCGCGCCCGAGCAGATCGAGGTGGTGCAGAACGGCAACGTGCTGACCGTCGCCGGCAAGCAGAAAACCGAGGCCGCGGGCGCGCCCGAGCGGGTCTACCTGCATCGCGGCATCGCCGGCCGCGCCTTCGAGCGCCGCTTCGAGCTGGCCGATCACGTCAACGCCATCGGCTCGGCGATCGAGCACGGCCTCCTGCACATCGAACTCAGGCGCGAGATCCCCGAGGCGCTCAAGCCGCGCCGGATCGACATCGCCAGCCGCGTGTCCAAGGCGGCCTGAGTCCGGCAGATAAAAAGGGGCGCGCCGCAGCGATGCGGCGCGCCCTTCGGTTTCAACCCTTCAATTGAACTTCCGGATCTCAACCTTGGCCACGGCGTTGCGGTGGACCTCGTCGGGACCGTCGGCCAGGCGCAGCGTGCGCGCATGCGCGTACATGCTGGCCAGCGGGAAGTCGGCCGAGACGCCGCCGGCGCCGTGGACCTGGATGGCGCGGTCGATGACGCGGCAGGCCAGATTGGGCGCGATCACCTTGATCATGGCGATCTCGCCCTGGGCCGCCTTGTTGCCGACCGTGTCCATCATGTAGGCCGCCTTCAATACCAGCAGCCGGGCCTGTTCGATTTCCATGCGCGAGTTGGCGATGTATTCGCGCACCACGCCCTGGTCGGCGATCGGCCGGCCGAAGGCGACGCGGCTCTTGGCCCGCTTGATGAGGTATTCCAGCGCCCGCTCGGACTGGCCGATGGCGCGCATGCAGTGATGGATGCGCCCCGGCCCCAGCCTGCCTTGCGCGATCTCGAAGCCGCGGCCCTCGCCCAGCAGCATGTTCGCGGCCGGCACCTTGACGTTGACGAACTCGATCTCGGCGTGGCCATGGGGGGCGTCGTCGTAGCCGAACACCGGCAGCGAGCGATGCACCTTGATGCCCGGCGTGTCCTTGGGCACCAGGATCATCGACTGCTGCTTGTGGCGCTGGGCGGAAAGGTCGGTCTTGCCCATGAAGATCAGGATCTTGCAGCGCGGGTCGGGCGCGCCCGAGGTCCACCATTTGCGGCCGTTGATGACGTAGTGGTCGCCCTGGCGCTCGATGCGCGATTCGATGTTGGTGGCGTCGGACGAGGCCACCGCCGGCTCGGTCATGGCGAAGGCCGAGCGGATCTTGCCCTCCAGCAACGGCGTCAGCCATTGCTTCTGCTGCTCGGGCGTGCCGTAGCGCACCAGCACTTCCATGTTGCCGGTGTCGGGCGCCGAGCAGTTGAACACCTCCGGCGCCCAGCCCACCCGGCCCATCATCTCGGCCAGGGGGGCGTATTCGAGATTGCTCAGCCCGGCGCCGAGTTTCGAATCCGGCAGGAACAGGTTCCACAAGCCCTGGCCGCGGGCCTTGGTCTTGAGTTCGTCCATCAACGGCGGTGGCGTCCAGCGGCCCCCGGCCTCGATCTGCTCGGCCATCTTGCGCTCGTTCGGATAGACGTTGTCGTCCATGAACTTGCCGATTTTTTCGAGGTAGTCCTTGGTGCGCTGGGAATAGGTGAATTCCATCTTTGGTCCCCTGGTTTTTCGACGGCAATGCTAACAGATCACCGCCGGGCCTTGAAGAAATCCGTCAACAGGCGGGCCGCGCGCTCGGCGCCGAAGCCGCCGTAAAGCTCGGGCCGGTGATGGCAGCTGGCGGCGGCGAAGATGCGCGCGCCGTTGACCGTGCCGCCGCCCTTGGGATCGTCCGCGCCCCAATACAGCCGGCGGATGCGCGCCAGCGAAATCGCCTGGGCGCACATCGGGCAGGGCTCCAGCGTGACGTAAAGATCGCAATCGACCAGCCGCGGCGAACCCAATGCCCGGCAGGCCTCGCGGATCGCCAGCATCTCGGCATGCGCGCCGGGATCGGCCAGTTCCTCGACCCGATTGCCGGCGCGGGCGAGGACGCGGCCGGCGGCGTCGATCACCGCCGCGCCCACCGGTACCTCGCCGCGCGCGGCGGCCGCTTCGGCTTCCGCCAGCGCCAAGTCCATCGGCCCTTGCATGGCGCGGGGGTGTACCAGCTTTCCGCCAAGGCGGCTATGCTGCGGCCATGAGTCGCGCCCCCATCATCGGCATCACCTTGGATTCCGAGCCACCCGGCGGCTATTCGAAACTGCCCTGGTACGCGCTGCGGCAGAACTACGCCGAATCGGTCGCCGCCGCGGGCGGCGTGCCGATCCACCTGCCGCATCACCCGGAACAGGCGGCGGCGATGCTGGCGGCGATCGACGGGCTGTTGATCACCGGCGGCGCCTTCGACGTCGATCCGGCGCTGTTCGGCGACAGCCAGCGCCACGCCACGGTCAAGACCAAGGACCGCCGCACCGCGTTCGAAGCCGCCATCGCCAAGGGCGCGCTGGCGGCCGACAAGCCGGTGCTGGGGATATGCGGCGGCCAGCAGCTGCTCAACGTCGTGCTGGGCGGGACGCTGATCCAGCACATCCCCGACGAGGTGCCGGGGGCGCTGGCGCACGAACAGCCCAATCCGCGCACCGAGGCCGGCCACAAGGTCGCGGTGGTGCCCGGCACGCTGCTGGCGCGCATCACCGGCGCCGCGGAACTGCCGGTCAACTCCGCCCACCACCAGGCGGTCAAGGCGATCGGGCAGGGGGTGGCGATCGACGCCCGCGCGCCCGACGGCGTGATCGAGGGCATCGAGCATCCCGGCTATCGCTTCTGCCTCGGCGTGCAATGGCATCCCGAATACGCCATCGGCCCGGGCGACCGGCGGATCTTCCAAGCCTTCGTCGATGCCTGCCGGCGCTAGCCCCGCGCCCAAGGCGGGCGAGCGGCTGGCGAAATGGATCGCGCGCGCAGGGCTGTGTTCGCGGCGCGAGGCCGAGCGCTGGATCCTGGCCGGGCGGGTGGCGGTCGACGGCGCCGCGGTCGCCTCGCCCGCGCTCGACATCGACGATCCGGCGCGCATCGCCGTCGACGGCCGGCCCTTGCCCGGCGCCGACAAGGCGCGGCTGTGGCGCTATCACAAGCCGCGCGGGCTGCTGGTCTCGCATCGCGATCCGCAGGGCCGGCCGACCGTGTTCCAGGGGCTGCCGGCGGAACTCGGCCGGGTGATCTCGGTCGGGCGGCTGGATTTCAATTCCGAGGGCCTGCTGCTGCTGACCAATGACGGCGCGCTGGCCCGCCGGCTCGAACTGCCCGAGACCGGCTGGGCGCGGCGCTATCGGGTGCGGGTGCACGGCAAGCCCGAAGCCGCGGCGCTGGAACGCCTGGCCCAGGGCGTCCGCGTCGGCGGCATCGCTTACGGCCCGATCAAGGCCGCGCTCGAACGCCAGCAGGGTTCCAACGCCTGGCTGACGCTCAGCCTGGCCGAGGGCAAGAACCGCGAAGTGCGCAAGGTGCTGGAGGCGCAAGGCCTGTTCGTCAACCGCCTGATCCGCACCGCCTACGGGCCGTTTCAGCTGGGCCAGCTCGAACCCGGCGCGGTGGAAGAGGTCAACCGCAAGGTGCTGAAGGAGCAGCTGGGCGCGGCGCTGGGGGCGATCGATGCGCATCGTCGCGGGCCGGCATAGAAGCCGGGTGCTGGAATCGCCGGCGGATCGCCGGGTGCGGCCGACGGCGGATCGGGTGCGCGAGGCGCTGTTTTCGATCCTGGGGCCGGAGCGGATCGCGGACGCGGTCGTGCTGGATGCCTTCGCCGGCAGCGGCGCGATCGGGCTGGAGGCGCTGTCGCGCGGGGCCGCCGCCTGCACCTTCCTCGATCTCGATGCCGCGGCGCTGGGCCTGATCCGGCGCAATGTCGAGGCGCTGGGCGAGGTTGCGCGCGCCCGGGTGCTCAAGCTCGATGCGACGCGGCCGGGACCGGCCGAGCGGCAGCACGCGCTTGCCCTGCTCGACCCTCCTTACGGCTCGGGGCTGGCGCCGCGCGCGCTCGAAAACCTGGCCAAGGCCGGCTGGCTGGCCGAAGGGGCGCGGATCACGGTCGAGCTTGCGGCCGAGGAGGCGTTCACCCCGCCGCCCGATTTCCGACCGGTCGACGAACGCCGCTACGGCGCCGCCCGCATCCTCATCCTCGATTGGGAAGGGCGGTTGAGATAGGATTTTTTGGCATTGATTTCGGCATCGATCGATGAATAATTCATGCCGGAGGTAAGTTATGCGCACGACCATCGCTCTCGACGACGAATTGATTGCCGAAGCCAGGAAATTCACCGGCCTCAGGACAAAATCGGCCTTGGTTCACGAAGCGCTCAAGGCGCTGATCGAACGCGAGGCCGCGCGTCGGCTGCGGCTGCTGGGCGGCATCGCTCCCAAGTTCCGGGCTCCGCCCCGTCGGCGCCAAACGGCGCAATGATCCTGGTCGACACGTCGATTTGGGCGGATCACATCCGCTCTGCCGACGAGACGCTGGGGGATTTGCTCGAATCCAAACAGGCGTTGATGCATCCTTGCGTCTTGACGGAGATTGCGCTGGGCAAATTACCCAGGCGATCAGCCATCCTGTCGGCGATGGAGAAACTGCCGCAAGCCAAGATCGCCACGGATTCCGAATTGCTGGACTACATCGAACGGCACCGGCTGTTCGGCAGCGGGATCGGCTTTGTCGATACCCATCTGCTGGCCGCCACGCGGCTGACTCATGGCGCATTGCTGTGGACGCGCGACAAGAACCTGCTCCGCGTCGCCGAACGCCTAGGGCTGGCCTGGCGCCGCCTCCACTAGCCCACCAGCCGCACCGGGTTGCCGGCGCGGAAGGCGCGGATGTCCTCGACCACGTCGGCGAAGAACTGGCGCCAGGTCTCGGTCGTGACATAGCCGAGATGCGGCGTCAGCACGACGTTGTCGAGGCTCTTCAGGGCGTGGCCCTCGGGCAGCGGCTCGACCCAGAACACGTCCAGCCCGGCGGCGGCGATCTGGCCCTGGTTGAGGGCGTCGACCAGCGCCGCCTCGTCGACGATGGCGGCGCGGGCGGTGTTGACCAGGATGGATCCCGGCTTCATCGTCTCCAGCCGCGTCCGTCCGATCAGGCCGCGGGTCTCGGCCGCCAGCACCAGATGGATGCTGACCACGTCGGCGCTGGACAGCAGCGTGTCGAGCTCGGCGCGCTGCACGCCGACCGCGGCCGCCTTGTCGTGGGTCAGCGAACGGCTCCACGCCATCACCTTCATGCCGAAGGCGGCGCCGACCTTGGCCACCTGGGCGCCGATCCGGCCCAGCCCGACCACGCCCAGCGTGCGGCCTTCCAAGCCCATGCCCATCGGCACCGTCCAGCGGCCCTGGCGCAGGCGGGCATCGGCCGCGGGGATGTGCCGCGCCGCCGCCAGGATCAGTCCCCAGGTCAGCTCGCAGGTCGAGCCGCTCGAGCCGCGCGTGCCCGAGACGACGATGCCGCGGCGCGTGGCGGCGGCGAGGTCGATCGCGCCGTTGCGCATGCCGGTGGT
>VGDZ01000041.1 GCA_016869515.1 Alphaproteobacteria bacterium
TCCTGCAACGACCATTCGGCCCGGGGCATGGCAACTCCTTCTAGCCAGAATATCTAGCTAGAATATGGATGCCCGGGCGCGCGGTCAAGCGGGGTCGCGCCGAACCGGGTCGACCGTGACCGGTCGCCGCGCCTTAAGGCATGATGATCGTTCGGATTCGAACCACAAGGTTCAAGACAGCTCGATCCTGCCCGCGATCATAGATGCCGATCGACGTCCATGCGTTGATGGAGGACGCGGATGACGACGATGTCGCCGCGGGCATGCCGATAAAACACCAGATGGGTGCCGACCGCATGCTTGAAATAGCCGGCGCGGATATCGACCTTGCGTCCGGTCTTGCGCCCCGAAGCCAGCGCATCGAAAGCCTTGACCAAAGAGCTATGGTAGTGGGCGGCCTGGGCGGGCGACCACGTTCGCACGCCGAAATCCCAGATTTCCTCCAGATCGAGAAAGGCGCGCGGGGAAAGCCGGTAGGAAGGCGCGCCTCTACCCTTCATGCCGCTTGCGCATGCGCTTGACGAAAGCCGCGTTGTCGAACCGCTTCGGACGGCCCGATTTTTCGCCCGCGATCAGCGCGCGGCGCAGGGCGTCGATGCGGGCCTGATGCTCCTCCAGCAGCCTGAGGCCGGCCCGCACCACTTCGCTGGTCGAGCCGAAGCGGCCGGTCCTGACCTGGGCATCGACGAAACCGACGAAATGTTCGCCGAGCGAAATCGACGTATTGCGTGCCATGCCGCAAGCCTCCCGCGTGGACGATGCACAGTACCAAAAATTGGTACTATGGCCAATCGGCCGTTCTAGAATCTTTGGCTCCTGCGGCGTCGCAACGACCCGGGCCAGGGAAATGCGCAAGCATGGAGGCACGGGCTTGCGGCCCCCGGCGACGGCGCCTATCTTCTTCGAGGAAACGAGGCCGAACCGTGGCGGCGAAACCCGACATCGATCGCATCCTGGAGCGGATCAGGGCCGAGGAGCCCGAGCTTCGCCGCCGTGGCGTGCGCCATCTGGCGTTGTTCGGATCGCTGGCCCGCGGCGAGGCACGCCCCGACAGCGACGTCGACATCGCCGTCGAGATCGAGCCCGGTCGCGCCTTTTCCCTGATCCGGATGGAGGACACGCGGCTGTTGCTGGAGGACGTGCTGGGGCGCAAGGTCGACCTGGGCGAGGCCGACAGTTTCCGGCCCGCGCTGCGCGCCGCCTTCGAGCGGGAGAACATCCGGGTATTTTGATGCCTCGTGGCGATGCCGAGCGGATCGACGACGTCCTGGCTGCCATCGCCGACATTCGTGCCGACATCGCCGGACTGGATTTCGCCGCATTCGCCGGCAATGCCAAGACGGTCCGCTCGGTGCTCTATTCCATCGGCGTGATCGGCGAGGCGGTCGGAAAGCTCAGCCCCGGATTGCTGGCGCGCCACCCCAAGATTCCGTGGCGCGCCATCGCCGGCATCAGGAACCGCGTGGTGCACGAATATTTCCGCGTCAGTCCCCGGCGCATTTGGGAAGCCATCGCCGATGACCTGGAGACGCTGGAACGGGTCATGCGCGCGGAGAAGGCGGAAACCTAGGGCATGATCGATCTGTCTTGAGCCCAATGATTCAAGACAGATCGATCATGCCCTATTGCGCGGCGCGGCGCTCGAACCGCGACATCGCCGCCATCGCTTGAGCGGCCAATGGCGGTCGCATTGGGAATGCCATGTCGAGCCGGACTGGCTTCTGATCTGGCTGGAAAGCGACGGCGAACTGATCCTGGTGCGCACCGGAACTCATTCGGATTTGTTCGAATAGCCGACGATTCCTTCCGGGCTCGGGGTCCAACCTCGCACTACCGCGTCGGCTTTGGCGGCTTCGCAACGACCCGAGCGAGGGAAATGCGCAAGCATGGAAGCGCGGGCTTGCGCTCGAAGTAATGTCTCCTTACAGTAATGCTCCTTGGATCAAGGAGTAAAGGTCGGCCATGAACGTCGTCGCCAAGATCACCCGCAAGGGCCAGGTCACCGTGCCGGTGCGCATCCGCGCCCTGCTGGGGGTCAAGAACGGCGGCAAGGTCGCGTTCCGCGCCGAGGGCGACAGCGTGACCATCGTCTCGGCGCATCGGCCGAGCCTGACCGAGCTGCTGGCCGGTTTCGATCCCGCCCGGCACCGCCGCGCGGCCGGCGAGCGGCCCTGGGACGACGACCCCGTGGGCCGCGAGCGGCGGAAATGAGCTACGCCCCTGGGCGCGGCGATTTCGTCTGGGTCGATTTCAGCCCCCAGGCTGGTCATGAAATGCGCGACCGCCATGCGGCGCTGGTGCTGACCCCCGAGGCCTACAGCGTCGCCACCGGCCTGGCGCTGGTGGTGCCGCTGACCACCAAGGCCAAGGGCGGCAGTTTCGAGGTGCCGGTGCGCGGCGCGCGCAAGGCCAAGGGCGTGGTGCTGGCCAACGAATTGCGCACCATCGACTATGCCGCGCGCGCCGCCCGCAAGTTCGACGACTGCCCGCGCGAGGTGCTGGAGCGCGTCCAGGCCATCGCCGAGGCCGTGGTGCGCGGCGAGTAGTCGGCCTCGGCGGCTTCGCTCACGCCGCTAACCCGGAAGCCCATCCAGGAACTCCCGCAGCGCGGGCGCCCATTTGGCGGCGTCGGTGCCCGAGGCGAGGTGGCCGTGGTCGCTGTCGATCTCGGCATAGCGCGCGTCCGCTCCGGCGGCTTGCAGCGCGCGCATGGTTGCGGGCGCGAGGCTGGGCGGAAACAGCTTGTCGCTGCGCGAGAGGACATAGAGCACCCGGGCGCGGATGCGCGCCAGCCCGGGCCCGGCGTCGTAGGCGTTGGCGGCGCGGCCCAGCACCAGCATCGACAGCGGATCGAAATCCTCGGCCCAGGCGCGGGCGATGCGCGCGATCTCGGCCGCGCGCGCGGCGGCATCGGGAAAGCGCCCGGCCAGCTCGGCCTCGATGCCGTAATTGCGCAGCGTCTCCTCGCGCATCGTCGCCATCAGCGGCTTCATGGCGTCGCTGCCGTGATGGCGGCCGCCATTCCAGCCCGGCACGGCGGCGTAACGGCGCTCCAAGGCATCCATGTCGAGCGAGCCCGGCGAGCGCAGGCCGCTGACCGCGGCGACGATGCCGCGGACGAAATCGGGCTGCTCGATCGCCCAGGTGAAGGCCTGGAAGCCGCCATAGGACGGGCCCACCACCGCCTTCAGCCCGCGCACGCCGAGACCTTCCAGCAGCCGGCGCTGGGCGAGGATCATGTCGGGCAAGGCCAGCGCCGGGAAATCCGGGCCATAGGGCCGGCCGGTCGCGGGATTGTCGGTCTTGGGCGCGGTCGAGCCGTAGCTCGATCCCAGCAGGTTCGAACTGACGACGAAGTGACGGTCGGTGTCGATGGCGCGGCCGGGTCCGACCAGCGCGCTCCACGAGCCCTCGGCGGCCACGCCCGCGCTTTGGGGGGCGGCGAAGAGGTGGCTGGACGTATAGCCATGAGTCAGCAGGATGGCGTTGCGGCCGTCGGCCGCCAGCCTGCCATAGCCGACATAGGCCAACCGCGCCCGGCGCAGCACCGCGCCCGAGCGCAAGGGCAGATCGCCGATCTCGGCGAGGCGGGTGGGATCGGCGCTCGCGGACATGGCGGGGATAGTAGGGGCGGTTCGCGCCGAAGGGAATTGGGCGCGGTGCCGCCTTGACTTGGCGACGCGGCCGGCTATGGCTAGCGACCGCGTTTCAACATTCCGCAGAGAACCCACCCATGGCGCGCGCATTCGTCTTTCCCGGTCAAGGCAGCCAGGCGGTCGGCATGGGTAAGGAGCTGGCGGCGGCGCTGCGCACCGCGCGCGACGTGCTGGCCGAGGTCGACGAGGCGCTGAAGCAGAACCTGTCCAAGCTGATGGCCGAGGGGCCGGAGGCCGAGCTGACCCTGACCGAGAACGCCCAGCCGGCGCTGATGGCGGTCAGCGTGGCGGTGGCGCGGGTGATCGAGCGCGACGGCGCCAAGCCGCTGGCCAGCGTCGCCAAGTTCGTCGCCGGGCATTCGCTGGGCGAGTATTCGGCCTTGTGCGCGGCCGGCGCGATCCCCTTGGGCGATGCGGCGCGGCTGTTGAAGGCGCGCGGGCGGGCGATGCAGGAGGCGGTGCCGGTCGGCGTCGGCGCCATGGCGGCCTTGCTGGGCGCCTCGCCCGAACTGGCGCGCGAGGTGGCCGAGGCGGCGCGAGAGGGCGAGGTGTGCGACGTCGCCAACGACAACGCCGAGGGCCAAGTCGTGGTCTCGGGCCACAAAAGCGCGGTCGAGCGCGCCATCAAGCTGGCGGCCGAGAAGGGCATCCGCAAGTCGATCCTGCTGCCGGTCTCGGCGCCGTTCCATTGCGCGCTGATGAAGCCTGCGGCCCTGCGCATGCAGGCCGAACTCGACAGGATCGAGATCCGGCCGCCCGCCGTTCCGGTGGTGGCCAACGTCACCGCCCAGGGGGTCGACAATCCCGCCACCGTCAAGCGACTGTTGATCGAGCAGATCCCGGGCCTGGTGCGCTGGCGGGAATCGGTGCTGTGGATGAAGGGCCAGGGCGTCGACGCGCTGGTCGAACTCGGCGCCGGCAAGGTGCTGGCGCAGATGACCAAGCGCATCGCCAAGGATATGAGCGCGGTTTCGGTCGGCACGCCGGCCGAGATCGAGGCGCTGCTCAAGACGCTGTGAGGACCGAGGGGGATTCGATGACCAAGGCACCGTTCCGCGCCGACCATGTCGGCAGCCTGTTGCGCACGCCGGCCTTGAAGGCGCTGCGGCTGAAGAAGGAGGAGGGCCGGGCCTCGGCCGAGGAGCTGAAAGCGGCCGAGGACGAGGCCATCCTGCAGGCGATCCGCTTCCAGGAGAGCCTCGGCCTCGAGGGCATCACCGACGGCGAGCTGCGCCGCAAGTCCTGGCACATGGATTTCATGCTGCAATTGGGCGGCTGGAAGTCGGAAGGCAAGATCCTGCCGGTGCTGTTCCACGGCCAGGCCGGCGATCTGCACTTCACCCGGCCCGACATGCGCATCGCCTCCAAGGTGACGCGGCCCAAGCCGATCTTCGTCGACGCCTTCAAGTTCGTGCATGCCAACACCAAGCGCACCGCCAAGCTGACCATTCCCTCGCCCTGCATGCTCTATGCCTATGTCGGCGAGGCCAATATCGACCGCGGCGTCTATCCCTCGGTCGACGGCTTCCTCGAGGACACGGCGGCGGCCTATCGCGCCGAGATCGAGGACCTCTACGCCGCCGGCTGCCGCTATCTCCAACTCGACGACACCAGCCTGGCCTATCTGTGCGACGAGGACATGCGCGCCGAGGCCAAGGCGCGCGGCGAGGACCCCGACCGCCAGCTGGCCAATTCGGTCGCGCTGATCCGCGCCACCTTGCGCGACAAGCCGGCCGACATGACCATCTGCACGCATATCTGCCGCGGCAATTTCCGCTCGTCCTGGCGGGCCAAGGGCGGCTATGCGCGGGTCGCCGAGACCATCTTCCGGCAACTGCCCTATGACGGCTTTTTCCTCGAATTCGACGACGCCCGCTCGGGCGATTTCTCGCCGCTGCGCCACGTCCCCAAGGGCAAGCGCGTGGTGCTGGGGCTGATCACCACCAAGATCGGCCAGGTCGAGAAGAAGGACGATCTCAAGCGCCGGCTGGACGAGGCGGCCAAGTACGTGCCGCTGGACCAGCTTTGCGTCAGCCCGCAATGCGGCTTCTCGTCCACCGTCGAGGGCAACGACATCGCGGTCGAGGCGCAGCGCGCCAAGCTGACGCTGGCGGTCGATCTGGCGCGCGAGGTCTGGGGCGGGCTGTGAACGCGCGATCCCTTCGGATCGGGGCTCGCACGCCGGATTCGAATGGGAAGGCGTGATCCGCGAACCGACTTGAAGGTTGCGGTTTATACCGGATCGATCATGCCCCGAGGGCGATGCGACCGGTCGCGGTTTAGTCGTCCTCGCCGCCCGACCCGGCGCCGATGCCGGGACTCGGCAAGGCGAGCGGCAAGCGGTATCATGCACGCCAAAGGAGCAGGAGGCGTCATGCGCCATTTCCTGATGCGGCTCGCGCTGGGCCTAGCTGTGCTGGCCGGTTGTTTCTTTACGGCTGTCGCCGGCCCATTCGAAGATGGCTTAGCAGCATATAATCGCAAAGATTATGTGACCGCGTTTCGGCTTTTGCATCCACTTGCCCAACAAGGGGACGCGCCATCGCAGTTTTACCTCGGCGGGATGTACGCCTTTGGCCGGGGGGTGCCACAGAACGAGGCCGAGGCGGTGCGCTGGTTTCGCGCCGCTGCCGAGCAGGGCGACGCGGGCGCCCAGTTTTTTCTTGGCGTGATGTACGAAGATGGCCGAGGCGTACTGCGGAACGAGGCCGAGGCGGTGCGCTGGTATCGCGCCGCTGCCGAGCAGGGCAACGCAGCCGCCCAATATAACCTCGGCGTGATGTACGCCTTTGGCCGGGGCGTGGCGAAGAACGACGCCGAGGCGGTGCGCTGGTTTCGCGCCGCTGCCGAGCAGGGCAATCCGTCCGCCCAGTTTGACCTCGGCGTGATGTACGCCAATGGCCGGGGCGTGGCGAAGAACGAGGCCGAGGCGGTGCGCTGGTTTCGCGCAGCTGCCGAGCAGAGCGGCAAGCAAGCCCAGTTTAACCTCGGTTGGATGTACGCCAATGGCCTGGGTGTGGCGAAGAACGAGGCCGAGGCCGTGCGCTGGTATCGCGCCGCTGCCGAGCAGGGCGTCGCGCAGGCCCAGGCTATCCTCGGCGTGATGTACTCCAATGGCCACGGTGTGGCGAAGAACGAGGCCGAGGCCGTGCGCTGGTATCGCGCCGCTGCCGAGCAGGGCTACGCTAAAGCCCAGGCTATCCTCGGCCTGGCGTACGCCAGTGGCGAGGGTGTGCCTAAGAACGAGGCTGAGGCCGAGCGCTGGTATCGCGCCGCTGCCGAGCAGGGCCACGCGCAAGCCCAATATAACCTCGGCCGGATGTACGCCATTGGCCGGGGCGTGCCGGAGAACGAGGCTGAGGCTTATTTCTGGGTACTGCTTGCCGGTGCGCGGAGCGGAGACTTGAGTCAGCAGGTCAGGGAGGATTTACCCAAAGTTCGGGAGCATTTGGAAAACCGGTTGACCGGCCAGCAGCGTGCGTCGGTGCAAGCGCGCGCGGCGCGTTGGCAGCCGAAACCGGACGCCGCCATTGCTCGATCCGAAGCCAGTCCTAGCGCGCCACCCGTGGCGGTCGCCGCGGTGGCGCCCCAGCCCTCGCCGGTGGCGGTCCCGCCGGCGAGCGGCAAGCGCGTGGCGCTGGTGGTCGGTAACGGCGCCTATGCGGCCTTGGGTCGCCTGCGCAACCCGGTCAACGATGCCCGCGCCATCGGCGCGGCGCTGGGGCGGCTGGGCTTCGCCGTCACCACGGTCGAGAACGCCGACCGCATGACGTTGGTGCGCGTTGCCGTCGATCACGCCAGGCGCTTGCGCGGGGCCGATGCGGGCGTGGTGTTCTTCGCCGGCCACGGCATGCAGGTGCGCGGCGTCAATTACCTGATGCCGGTCGACTCCGATCCGCGCAGCGAAGGCGAGGTCGAGGCCAATGCGATTTCCCTGAACTGGCTGATGCAGCAGTTGGCCGACGGCGGCGCCGCCGCCAATATCGTCATCCTCGACGCCTGCCGCAACAATCCGCTGCAAGTCGCCTTCCGCTCGGCCGCGCGCGGCCTGACGGTGGTCGGGCGCTCGCCCGGCAATATGCTGATCCTCTATGCCACCGCGCCCGACGACGTGGCGGCCGATGGCGAAGGGGTCAATGGCCTGTTCACCGCCGAACTGCTGCGCCATCTCGACCAGCCGGGCATGCCGGTCGAGAGCCTGTTCAAGCGCGTCGTCGCCGGGGTTCGCCAGCGCTCGGGCGGCGCGCAAGTGCCGTGGATGGCGGGCTCGCTGGAGCAGGATTTCGCGTTTCGCATCAGGTAGCGCCGCGCGCCAGGGGCATGATCGCGCTCAACGCGGACGCGTTCGCGGCAGCGCTTCAGCCCGGCTTTTCGTCCTCGCCGCCGGCCGGCGCCGAGCCGGTGTCGAGCATGCGGCGGACGCGGCTGACGTTGCGGTCGGTCAGCCGCGCCCGATCCGTCAGCCGCAGATGGCGGAACACGGCGCTGGCGCCCTCGAAGGCGGCGATGGCCTGTTCGAGCATCTCGGGCTTGTTGCCGGCCTTGCCGACCGAAAACAGCGCCGCGCCGAGATTGTTCTGGGTGGTGGCCCAGGCCAGCGGCGCGAGATCGCGGCTGCGGATCTCGGCCACGCCCTTGAACAGAACCACCGCCTGCTCGACCAGCGGCAAGGCGCCGGCGTGCTCGCCCCAGATCTGCAGGCCGCGCGCCATGTTCTCGGTGATCTCGGCCCAGCGCGCCGGCGCCCGGCCGCGGGTGAACACCGTCAGCGCCTCGCGATAGGAGGCCATCGCCTCCTCGAAATGCTGGCGCTGGCCCTCGCGGCTGGCATAGCGCAGCAGAATGCCGCCCAGCCGCGCATGGACCGAGGCGAAATCGTTGGGATCGTCCGACTTGTTGAGCACGGTCAGCGCTTCGCGGCAGGCCTGGGCCGCGTCCAGCAGCGCCTCGAACTGGGTCTTGTCCGAGCCGCGAATGGCGAACACCGTGGCGCGGTGCATCTGGATCGCGCCATAGGCCTCGGGATCGCTGCTCTTGGGCGCCTTGGCCATGGCCTGGTCGTAGAGCGCGGCGGCACTGTCGAGCCAGTGCCGGGCGTCCTTGTCGTTGAAGAGCAGCATCTGGCAGTTGGCGATCGCCACCTGGTTCATGGCCTGCTCGACCGCGCTCAATTCCGGAAACGCCGCCGCGCCCTCGACCTGCTTGATGACGTCGACCAGGGCCTCGCGCAGCTTGTCCTGCACCAAGGACGAATTGGTCACCGCCGAGGCCAGGATCGAGGCGTCGAGCAGCGCCATCGCCGGCGCCGGCAGGCTGGCCGGCAGCGTCAGATAGTCGCCGCCCGAGAAGAAGGTGGTGCCCTCGGCGTCGATCGCGCCCGAGCCGGCAAGCCGGAACACGATCTTGGGCCCGAGATCGCCGAACACCAGCAGATGCCCGCCGCGCTCCTCCAGCACTTGGCGCGCCATCAGCAGGGCCTCTTGCGTGCGCTTGAGCTGCGAGCCGGTTGCGCCCATGGTCACCGGCTGGACGCCCATCGCCAGGGTGACGAAGGGACGTTCGGGAATTCGCGCCACCAGTTCCATCGACAGCTTGCCGCCCTCGTCGCCCGGGAAGGGTCCGATCACCACCACCGCCGAGGAGGCCGTGACGCGGGCGCCGCCGCGGCCGCCGCCGCCACCGCCACCGCCGCCGCCGCCGGACTTCGCCTTGCCGCCGCCGAAAAAGAGGTCGCTGAGAAACTTGAACACGCGCTTGCCGCCGTTCTCTTGGATACGGGGTGGAACTTAGCGCCGTTTGGGCTGGCGTCAACCCGCGGTTTGTCCGAGGCCTGCCGGCCGCAAACGGGCTTTGAACTCGGACCTGTGCCCATGCTAGAAGACGGCCCCGCCGCGCCGGGGCGGGATAGCCGCGGGCGTGGTGGAATTGGCAGACACGCCAGATTTAGGTTCTGGTGACGCAAGTCGTGGGGGTTCGAGTCCCTCCGCCCGCACCACCGAGACCAGGCGCGCACGAGGATCAGCGAAGATGCAAGTCACCGAGACCGTCAACCAGGGTTTGAAGCGCGGCTTCCGGGTCGTGGTTCCGGCCGACCAGATCCAGGGCCAGGTGCTGACCCGCCTGACCGAGATCGGTCTGCAGTCGAACCTGCCCGGCTTCCGCCCCGGCAAGGCGCCGATGAGCGTGCTGCGCCAGCGCTTCGGCAAGGCGGTGATGGGCGAGGTGCTGGAGCAGACCGTCAATGCCGGCGTCGGCGAGGCCTTCGCCAGCCGCAGCCTGCGCCCGGCGTTGCAACCCAAGATCGCGCTGGAGAGTTTCGAGGACGGCAAGGACCTGGCCTTCACGGTCGATGTCGAGGTGCTGCCGACCATCGCCATCGGCGATCTCAAGGGCATCGAGGTCGAGCGGCCGGTGCTGGCGGTCGAGGCCGCCGAGATCGACGACGCGCTGCAGCGCGTGGCCAAGGAACAGCGCAGCTGGAACAAGGTCGAGCGCGCCGCCGCCAAGGGCGATTCGCTGGCGATCGACTTCACCGGCTATGTCGACGGCCAGGCCTTCGAGGGCGGCGCCGCCAAGGGCCATGTGCTCGAGCTCGGCTCCAACGCCTTCATCGCCGGCTTCGAGGACCAGTTGGTCGGCACCAAGGCCGGCCAGCACGTCTCGGTCAAGCTGTCCTTCCCCGAGGCCTACGTCAACGACAAGCTGGCCGGCAAGCCGGCGGTGTTCGAGGTCGACGTCGTCGAAGTGCGCGAGGCCAAGCTGCCGGCGGTCGACGACGCGCTGGCGGCGGCGCTGGGCTTCGACAACCTCGAGGCGCTGAAGAAGGCGGTCGGCGAGCGCATCGCCCAGGAGTTCAAGGCGCTGGGCCGCAACAAGATGAAGCGCGCGCTGTTCGACAAGCTGTCGGCGGCCCACGACTTCGCCGTGCCCGAGGGCATGGTCCAGGCCGAGTTCGACGCCATCTGGACGCAGCTGCAACAGGAACTCAAGCAGACCGGCGCCAAGACCGCCGACGCCACCAAGAGCGAGGACGAGCAGAAGGCCGAATACCGCAAGCTGGCCGAGCGCCGGGTCAAGCTCGGCCTGCTGCTGGCCGAGATCGGCCAGGTCAACAACCTCGAAGTCAAGCCCGAGGAGATCAACCGCGCGCTGAGCGAACAGGCGCGCCGCTTCCCCGGCCAGGAGAAGCAGGTGATCGACTATTTCCGCTCCAACGCGCAGGCGCTCAATCAGCTGCGCGCGCCGCTGTTCGAGGAAAAGGTGGTGGACTTCGTGCTCGAAATGGCGAAGGTTGCCGAGCGCAGCGTGACCAAGGAAGAACTGCTCAAGGACGACGCCTGAGCGCGTCGCCGGAGCGGGAAAGGAACCGTCCGATCATGGCCGAGATGCGCGAGATCCACATGAACTACCTGGTGCCGATGGTGGTCGAGCAGACCAACCGCGGCGAACGCGCCTACGACATCTATTCGCGGCTGCTGAAGGAGCGCATCATCTTCCTGGTCGGGCCGGTCAACGACGCGGTCTCGGCGGTGGTGACGGCGCAGCTGCTGTTCCTCGAGGCCGAGAACCCCAACAAGGAAATCTACTTCTACATTAACTCGCCGGGCGGGATCGTCTCCTCGGGGCTGGCGATCTACGACACCATGCAATACATCCGCTCGCCGGTGTCGACGCTGTGCATCGGCCAGGCGGCGTCGATGGGCTCGCTGTTGCTGACCGCCGGCGCCAAGGGCAAGCGCTTCGCCACCCCCAATGCGCGCATCATGCTGCACCAGCCCTCGGGCGGCGCCCAGGGCCAGGCCACCGACATCGAGATCCAGGCGCGTGAGATCCTGGCGACCCGCGCCCGGCTCAACGCCATCTACGTCAAGCACACCGGCCAGGAACTGGCCAAGATCGAGCAGATCGTCGAGCGCGACACCTTCATGAGTGCCCAAAGCGCCAAGGAGTTCGGCCTGATCGACGACATCGTCGTCCAGCGCCCCGCCGCCGAGACCGAAAAGGACAAGGCCGCGGGCGAGAAAAAGCCCGCTTGACCTTCCAGCGCTGGAATCCGCGATCAGGCGGCATGCGCCGTCGAATCGCGTTTCTGCTGCTGGCGATCTTCGCCCTGGTCGTCGTGCTGGCCCCGGGCCTGGGTTTCGCGTCGATGGACGCGGACTGCATGGCGCCGCCCGTCGCCCAGCACGATTGCGAAGATCACGACGCGCTCGACACCAAGACCAAGAGCTGCGCCGACTGCGTCGCCTGCCTGATTTGCCCCGGCGTGCTGTCGAACGACATCGAGGTTTCGGTCGGCCGCCTGGCCGCGACCGAGCCGCCGGCGCTGTCCGTCGTCTATCTCGGCCTTACCCCCGAACCGCTCAAGCCGCCGCCGCTCGCCTGAGTCTCGACCGTTTCCGTCCGAGACTGCGTTTCGCCGTTCGAGCGAGGGTGACATGCGACAGTGGATTCCGATTCTTGCGGCCTTGGCGTCGGGCTTCGGCGCCCAGGCCGAGACCTTACCGGCGCCGGCCGATCCGGCGCGCACCGTGAAAGGCGTCGAATACCGTCCGGCGCTGGCCGATTACCAGCCCTATCGCGAGCCGCAACGGCTCGACTGGAAACGCGCCAACGACCGCTTGCATCCGGCGCCCCAAGCGGCGACCGGGCATCACCGGCATTAGGGAGGCGGCGATGCGCAAGATTTGGATCGGCGCCGCGCTGCTGGTGGCGGCGACCGGCTGCACCGCCTACGCGCCCGAAGGCGGCTTCGGGCCGGTGGCCGAGGAGGCCCGCGCGCGCCTGGGGCGCGAGGCGGTGTGGATCAAGACCGACGCCCAGGCCGCGGCGGCGCGGGCGCGGGTGCGCGAGTTGCTGGCGCGGCCGCTGGACGCCGATGCCGCGGTCCAGATCGCGCTTTACAACAACCGCGGCCTGCAGGCGGCCTATGCCGAATTGGGCATCGCCGAGGCCGGCCTAGTCCAGGCCGGGCGGTTCGCCAATCCCAAATTCGGCTTCGACCGCCTGCGGCGGGGCGACGACCTCGACATCGAGCGTGGCCTGTCGTTCAACCTGCTGGGCGCGCTGGTGATGCCGATCGCCATCGCCATCGAGGAACGGCGCTTGGCCCACGCCCAACTGAGCACCGCCGGCGAGGTGGTGCGGCTGGCGGCGGATGTGCGCCGCGCCTGGCTGATGGCGGTAGCCGCGCGGCAGACGGCGGCGGCGCTGGAACGCGGGCTGGAGGCGGCCGGGGCGCGCGCCGAATTGGCCAAACGCATGGCCGAGATCGGCAACGTCAGCCGCCTGGTCCACGCCCGCGAACACGCCTTCTACGCCGAGACCGCGGCGCTTTCGGCCCGCGCCCGCGTCCAGGCCGAAGCCGATCGCGAGCGGCTGGTGCGGCTGTTGGGCCTGTGGGGCGAGGATCGCGACTTTGCGCTGCCCGACCGGCTGCCCGATCTGCCGGCCGCGGCGCAGGCAAGCGACGATCTCGAGGCGCGCGCCATGGCCCAGCGTCTCGACATCCGCATGGCGCGGGCCGAGATCGAGGGCCTGGCCAAGTCGATGGGCCTCAACCGCGCCACGCGCTTCGTCAACGTGCTGGAGGTCAGCTACTTCCACAACAGCGAGACCAGGCGCACCCACCAGACCGGCTACGGCATCGAAATCTCGGTGCCGCTGTTCGACTGGGGCGATGCCCGCATCGCCCGCGCCGAGGCGCTGTACATGCAGGCGGTCGAGCGGGTGGCCGAGGCCGCGGTCAATGCCCGCTCGCAGGTGCGCGAAAGCTATCTGGGCTATCGCGCCGCGCTGGATCTGGCGCGGCACTATCGCGACGAGATCGTGCCCTTGCGGGCGCGCATCGGCGACGAACTGCTGCAACGCTACAACGGCATGCTGATCGGCGTGTTCGAGCTGCTGGCGGATTCGCGCGACCAGATCCAGGCGGTGATCGCGGCGGTCGAAAGCCAGCGCGACTTCTTCCTGGCCGAGATCGATCTGTCGGCGGCGATGACGGTAGGCGGGGCGGGCGGCGGCCGCCGGGCGCTGTTGGCGCTGGGCGCCGCTCCCGCGGCCGGGCATTAGGGGAGGCGAAGATGCAGACGCGAAGGCAAATCCTGGGCGGCGCCGGTCTGGCGGCGCTGGGGGCGACGATGGTGGCGCGCTCGGCGCTGGCCAACCTGCCCGAGGCGGCGACCCAATCGGCGGCGGCGACGCAGCCCCCGCTCGCGCCGCGCGACGGCCGGGCCTACAACCCGGTGGTGACCCTCAACGGCTGGACGCTGCCCTGGCGGATGCGCGAGGGCTGGAAGGAGTTCCATCTCGTCGCCGAACCGGTGGTGCGCGAGATCGCCCCCGGCATGAAGGCCAATCTCTGGGGCTATAACGGGCAAAGCCCGGGGCCGACCATCGAGGCGATCGAGGGCGAGCGGGTGCGGATCTTCGTCACCAACCGCCTGCCCGAGCACACCACCATCCACTGGCACGGCATCCTGCTGCCTTGCGGCATGGATGGCGTCGGCGGCCTGACCCAGCCGCAGATTCCGCCCGGCAAGACCTATGTCTACGAATTCCCGCTGACCAAGAGCGGCACCTTCATGTACCACCCCCATGCCGACGAGATGGTGCAGATGGCGATGGGCATGCATGGATTCTTCGTGGTCCATCCGCGCGATCCGGCGCGCCATCGGGTCGATCGCGACTTCGTCTTCCTGGTCAACGCCTTCGACATCGAGCCCGGCAGCATGACGCCGCGGGTCAACACCATGCTCGACTTCAACCTGTGGACCTGGAACAGCCGCGCCTTTCCCGGCATCGATTCGCTGGCGGTGCGGCAGGGGGATCGGGTGCGCATCCGCATGGGCAATCTGACCATGACCAACCACCCGATCCACCTGCACGGCTACGACTTCCGCGTCAGCGGCACCGACGGCGGCTGGGTGGCGCCGCAGGCGCAATGGCCCGAGGTCACGGTCGACCTGCCGGTGGGATCGATGCGCTGCATCGAGTTCACCGCCGACGCGCCCGGCGACTGGGCGTTCCATTGCCACAAATCGCACCACACCATGAACCCGATGGGCCACGCCGTGCCGACGCTGATCGGCGTCGATCACAAGGGCGTGGGCGAGCGCATCGCCCGGCTGATTCCCGACTACATGGTGATGGGCGAACGCGGCATGGCCGAGATGGGCGAGATGGAGATGGAACTGCCGCCCAACACCCTGCCGATGATGACCGGGCAGGGGCCGTTCGGCGCGCTGGAAATGGGTGGCATGTTCACCGTGGTCAAGGTGCGCGCCGGGCTGGCGCGCGGCGACTATCGCGATCCGGGCTGGTACGCTCATCCGCCCGGGACGGTGGCCTACGAATGGAAGGGAGAGAGCCGCTCATGATCAAGAGTTGGTTCGCGCTCGTCGCGCTGCTTTGGCCGCTGGCGGCGATGGCCGACGCCAAGCACGCCCATGCCATCGGCGAACCCGGCGACCCGGCCAAGGCCGGGCGCACGGTCGAGGTGCTGATGACCGACGAGATGCGCTTCGTGCCCGACCGGATCTCGGTCCGCAAGGGCGAGACCGTCCGTTTCGTGGTCAAGAATGTCGGCGCGATCAAGCACGAATTCGTGCTGGGCCGGCCGAAGGACCTGGTCGAGCACGCCAAGTTGATGCAAAAGCACCCGGACATGGAGCACGACGATCCCAACGGCGTCGGCGTCGAGCCCGGGAAGACGGGCGAGCTGGTGTGGCGCTTCACCAAGGGCGGGCGGATCGATTTCGGCTGCCTGCATCCCGGTCATTTCGAGGCCGGGATGAAGGGCCGCATCGTCTTTTCCGACAAGTGAGGGGCGATGCGCTGGATCGTCCTGACTTGCCTGTTGGCCGGCGCGGCCTGGGCGCAGACTGCCACCGGCGAAGGCGAGGTGCGGCGGATCGACCGCGACGGCGGCAAGGTCTCGATCCGGCACGGGCCGCTGGCGGCCTTCGACATGCCGCCGATGACCATGGTATTCCGGGTCAAGGAGCCGGCGATGCTGGATCGCATGGCGCCCGGCGACAAGATCCGGTTCGAAGTCGCCAAGGTCGACGGCGTATATTCCGTGCTGTCGTTCGAGAAGCTGCCCTGAACCGCTCCGCGATTCCGCGCAGGGCGGAGGGCAAAGCGGCGGCTCGGTTCGTGCCCGGGAGGGACCGGTTTCGAGGCTATGCGAAGATTTTCGGGGTTCGGATCGGAAGCCGGGGCTCTTTTACAACATATTGAAATACAATGAAAAACAGACTTTTCCACAGAATTCACGCAAAGGCCATTGTGCGCCAGGGCCGAAACGCCTTAAGATTCAAGGCGTAGGCGAAAAGCGACGGGCGGGTCGATGAGCAAAGCCGGCGGCGATTCCAAGAACACCTTGTTCTGCAGCTTCTGCGGCAAGAGCCAGCACGACGTGCGCAAGCTGATCGCCGGGCCGACGGTGTTCATCTGCGACGAATGCGTCGAGCTGTGCATGGACATCATCCGCGAGGAGCACAAATCCTCGCTGGTCAAGACCCGCGACGGCGTGCCGACCCCGGCCGAGATCTGCAAGGTGCTGGACGACTACGTCATCGGCCAGCCCCACGCCAAGCGCGTGCTGTCGGTGGCGGTGCACAATCACTACAAGCGCATCAACCACCAGACCAAGAACAACGACGTCGAACTGGCCAAGTCCAACATCCTGCTGGTCGGGCCGACCGGCTCGGGCAAGACGCTGCTGGCGCAGACTTTGGCCCGCATCCTCGACGTGCCCTTCACCATGGCCGACGCCACCACCCTGACCGAGGCCGGCTATGTCGGCGAGGATGTCGAGAACATCATCCTCAAGCTGCTGCAGGCGGCCGACTACAACGTCGAGCGCGCCCAGCGCGGCATCGTCTACATCGACGAGGTCGACAAGATCAGCCGCAAATCCGACAACCCCTCGATCACCCGCGACGTCTCGGGCGAGGGCGTGCAGCAGGCGCTGCTCAAGATCATGGAAGGCACCATCGCCTCGGTGCCGCCCCAGGGCGGCCGCAAGCATCCGCAGCAGGAGTTCCTGCAGGTCGACACCACCAACATCCTGTTCGTCTGCGGCGGCGCGTTTTCGGGCCTGGATCGCATCATCTCCAGCCGCGGCAAGGGTACGGCGATCGGCTTCGGCGCCGACGTGCGCTCGCCCGACGACCGCTCGACCGGCGACATCCTGCGCGAGGTCGAGCCCGAGGACCTGCTCAAGTTCGGCCTGATCCCGGAATTCGTCGGCCGGCTGCCGGTGGTGGCGACGCTGACCGACCTCAACGAGCAGGCGCTGATCGACATCCTGACCAAGCCCAAGAACGCGCTGGTCAAGCAGTTCCAGCGGCTGTTCGAGATGGAAGGCGTGCGGCTGACGCTGTCGGACGACGCCCTCAAGGGCATCGCCGGCAAGGCGCTGAACCGCAAGACCGGCGCCCGCGGCCTGCGCTCGATCATGGAGGCGGTGCTGCTGGACACCATGTTCGAATTGCCGGGCATGGACGGGGTCGAAGAGGTGGTGGTCAATTCCGAGGTCATCCAGGGCCGCGCCAAGCCGCTGCTGATCTACGCCGAGCGCCGCGCCGAGGCCCTGCCCAAGGGCGCCTGAGCCGGACTTCCGGCGCCTTTCCCCCCACAGTTGGCTTGAATCCGGCGTCGCAAAGCGCCATGTAGTAGGCCATGCCGACTCGCGCGGGGCCGTTCCGGCCGCGCCTTGAGCGGTCGAGAGAGCGTTTGGCCCATGTCCTCCAAGATCGCCGTCTTTCCCGTGCTGCCGTTGCGCGACATCGTCGTCTTCCCGCACAACATCGTGCCGCTGTTCGTCGGCCGCGAGAAATCGATCCGCGCCCTCGACGACGTGATGAAGGACGACAAGCAGATCCTGTTGGTGACCCAGAAGAACGCCAGCCAGGACGATCCCGGGGTCGACGACATCTACCGCGTCGGCACGGTCGGCTCGATCCTGCAGTTGCTCAAGCTGCCCGACCAGACCGTCAAGGTGCTGGTCGAGGGCGGCAGCCGCGCCCGCATCCTCGAATTCGTCCAGACCGACGGCTTCTTCCAGGCTCGCGCCGAGATCATCGCCGAGAGCGGCGGCGCGCGCCAGGAACTCGAGGCGCTGATGCGCTCGGTGGTCTCCCAGTTCGAGCAGTACGTCAAGCTCAACAAGAAGATCCCGCCCGAGGTGATGGTCTCGCTCGGCCAGATCGACGATCCCTCCAAGCTGGCGGATTCGGTCGCCACGCATTTGGCGCTCAAGGTGGCCGACAAGCAGGAGCTGATCGAGATGCTGTCGGTCAGCGAGCGGCTGGAAAAGATCCTGTCGCTGATGGAGGGCGAGATCGGCGTGCTCCAGGTCGAGCGCAAGATCCGCAGCCGGGTCAAGCGCCAGATGGAGAAGACCCAGCGCGACTACTATCTCAACGAACAGCTCAAGGCGATCCAGAAGGAGCTGGGCGAGGGCGAGGACGGCAAGGACGAGTTCGCCGAGGTCGACGCCCGCATCCGCAAGACCCACCTGTCGAAGGAGGCGCGCGAGAAGGCCCAGGCCGAGCTCAAGAAGCTGCGCTCGATGAGCCCGATGTCGGCCGAGGCGACGGTGGTGCGCAACTACCTCGACTGGCTGCTGTCGATCCCCTGGAAGAAGCGCACCCGCATCAACCGCGATCTGCGCCAGGCCGAGAAGGTGCTGAACGAGGACCATTCCGGCCTGGAGAAGGTCAAGGAGCGCATCGTCGAGTACCTGGCGGTGCAATCGCGCATGAAGAAGGTCAAGGGTCCGATCCTCTGCCTGGTCGGCCCGCCCGGCGTCGGCAAGACCTCGCTCGGCAAGTCGGTGGCGCGCGCCACCGGCCGCAACTTCATCCGCGTCAGCCTGGGCGGCGTGCGCGACGAGGCCGAGATCCGCGGCCATCGCCGCACCTACATCGGCTCGCTGCCCGGCCGCGTCATCCAGAACATGAAGAAGGCCAAGTCCTCGAACCCGCTGTTCCTGCTCGACGAGGTCGACAAGATGGGATCCGACTTCCGCGGCGATCCCTCGGCGGCGCTGCTCGAGGTGCTGGACCCCGAGCAGAATTCGACCTTCAACGACCACTATCTCGAGGTCGACTACGACCTTTCGGACGTGATGTTCATCACCACCGCCAACACGCTGCGCATGCCGCAGCCGCTGCTGGACCGGATGGAGATCATCCGCATCGAGGGCTACACCGAGGACGAGAAGGTCGACATCGCCACCCAGCACCTGATCCCCAAGCAGATCAAGGCCCATGGCCTCAAGGCCGAGGAATGGCAGATCACCGAGCCGGCGCTGCGCGACCTGATCCGCTACTACACGCGCGAGGCCGGCGTGCGCAATCTCGAGCGCGAGCTGGCCAACCTGGCGCGCAAGGCGGTGCGCGACATTGCCAAGCAGTCGATCAAGGCGGTGCGGGTGACGCCGCGCAACCTCGGCAAGTTCGCCGGCGTGCGCAAGTTCCGCTTCGGCGAGGTCGAGGAGAACGATCAGGTCGGCATCGTCACCGGCCTGGCCTGGACCGAGGTCGGCGGCGAGCTGCTGTCGATCGAATCGGTCATGCTGCCGGGCAAGGGCGTGATCAAGGCCACCGGCAAGCTGGGCGACGTGATGCAGGAATCGATCCAGGCCGCGAACTCGTTCGTGCGTTCGCGCGCCGCCGCCTTCGGCATCACCTCCAAGGTGTTCGCCAAGCGCGACATCCATGTCCACGTCCCCGAGGGCGCCACCCCCAAGGACGGCCCCTCGGCCGGCGTCGCCATGGTGACCTCGATCGTCTCGGTGATGACCGGCACGCCGGTGCGCAAGGACGTCGCCATGACCGGCGAGGTCACGCTGCGCGGCCGGGTGCTGCCGATCGGCGGGCTGAAGGAGAAGCTGCTGGCGGCCTTGCGCGGCGGCATCAAGACCGTCCTGATTCCCAAGGACAACGTCAAGGACCTGGCCGAGATTCCCGACAGCGTGAAGAAGAACCTGACCATCGAGCCGGTGGCGACGGTGGACGAGGTGCTGAAGCACGCGCTGGTCAAGCCGCTCGAAGCGGTGACCTGGGACGAGGGCGACGAGGCGGTGGCGGTCGGCGGCCGCGCCGAAGGCGCCGGGGACACCGTCGTCACGCACTGAGGCTGGGTCGTCCGCTCGCGGTTTGGACGGTGGCTTGGTCGAACGGTCTTGAGCCGCGCGGTTCAAGACGGATCGATCATGCCCTAGGGGCCTCGGATCGCGGCGCGCAGGCGAACGACGCGCGCCAGTACGTCCGATCGCGCTGGCGTGACGAAAGCAAGTGAGCGCGTTGCGATCCATTGTCGACCGCAAGGCTCGTTTCCGATTGGACATGCCCGAGGCGCAATCGGCCAACTGCCCGGGATTCCGCGCCACGTAGCGGTTTTTTCCTTTGACGCGGCTTGGGCGTCGTGCCTATGCTTCGCCTGTTTTTCGGCGGAGATTCGCCCCGCCGGAGCGTAACCGATCCTGATGTCGTCCACAGAAGGGGGCTGACCCGTGAACAAGAACGATCTCGTTGCTAAAGTTGCCGATACCACCAAATCCACCAAGGCCGATGCCGCGCGCGCGGTCGACGCCGTGCTGGATTGCATCACCGCCTCCCTCAGGAAGGGCGACGAGGTGCGTTTGGTGGGCTTCGGCACCTTCCTGGTGACCAAGCGCCGCGCCACCGAGGGCCGCAACCCTCGCACCGGCGAGAAGATCAAGATCCCGGCGCGCAAGCAGCCGAAGTTCAAGCCCGGCGCGGAAATGAAGAAGGCCGTGAACTGAGCCGACGGTTTTCGTCGCGAACGGCCGCCCCCACGGGCGGCCGTTTCGTTTTTGAGGCGCCGGGTTCGGGCGCTTGACTTCCGCCGCTGCACGGACGGCGACACTTTATCTCTCCGCCATGCGGGCGGAGGGGGTTCGTTTTCCGACTACCGTTCCGCCGCGGCTTGGACTAAGACAACCCCGGTCGGGCGATTAGCTCAGCGGTAGAGCATCTCGTTTACACCGAGGGGGTCGGGGGTTCGAATCCCTCATCGCCCACCAACTTTCAAGAATCGTTCGGCCGTCCCCGATTGCGCCGCGGACGCAAATCGTTGGGGTCGCGGACCACAAGATGTGGTGGGAGCTTGACCATGAGCACGAGGGCATGATCGATCCGTCTTGAACCATGTGGTTCAAGACAGATCGTCAATCATGCCCCCGTATCCTGCTCTGGACCGCGATTCACGGTTCATAGGGAATCGCGGCCGCGATTCCCTATGAACCGATCGCGGTCTAGAACCAAGCGCCGGGCGAAGAGCAGGATTCTCGGCGCGGTCTACGAGATTGCGGCCGATCTGCACCGCCTGGGATTCATCGACCAGCGCAAGCTTGAGGATTACGACCTGCTTTGCCTCGAACCGATCTCGCCCCGGCGGCCGCGCCGACGTCGAGGCGCGATCGGCGCGCCGACGTTGAGGCGCTAAGGGGGCGGCGCCCGACCCCTTACCGCTGCGGGCGTTTGATGCCGCGGGCTTCGAGCTTGGCCAGCTTCTCGCCGGCGCGCAGCGCCTCGGGCGTCGGCTTGCCGAGTTCGCGGTCGGCGGCGGCGACGAAGTACCACATCGCCGCCTGATCGAGGTCCTGGGGCAAGCCGGTGCCGGATTCGGACAGATCGCCCATCCGCTCCTGGCAGGCCGCCAGCAGGTTCTCGGCGCAGGCGCGATAGAGCCGCACCGCCTCGGCCAGGTCCGAGGCCAGGTTCGGCCCGCCCTGCTCCAGCAGCCGCGCCATCAGGAAGGTGTTGAAGGCAATATGGCTGTCGCGATCGTCGCGCGCGACGTTGACCCGGCCCGGGCCGCCATGCGCCGCCGCCTGGCGATACCAGCGCACCGCCTGGCCGTAATCCCGTTCCACCCCCAGGCCGACGACATAGGCATCGCCGATCTTGCGCATGGCGTCGGCCGGGCCGAACAGGCTCGACTTGACCTCGCCCCGCGCCACCTGTTCGTAGAAACGGATCAGCGGCGCCGGATCGTAGATGTCCGAGGAGCGCCGCGCGAGCCAATAGACGTCGCGCTGCTCGCCCGGGCCGCAGGCCGAAAGCCCGAGCAAGCCGAAGCCGAAAGCCGCGAAAAGCATGGAACGCAAGAACGGCATGGGGTGTTCTCCGTAGGGGCTGCACAATAGCCTCGCGCCGGACGGGCGCAAGCCTCGGGTTGAGCAACGGCCGAGCCCGGCCTAATCTTCCCGTCACCCCAACGGAGTCGCCCATGGCCGCACCCCACCACAACGACGACGCCCAGCTTCTGGCCCAGCACCAAAAGCTGCTGGACGATCTCGAGCGTGGCATCCGCGTCGCCAACCGCGAGATCATCACCCGGCACGTCAAACGCAAGGTCAAGGGCGACGACGTCATGCGGCTGGCGATCGCGGTCGCCGAGCTGCGGGCGCGCTATCTCGACCAGGCGCTGCGGCTGATCGACCGCGAGAAGGGCGTGGTGCCCGATTCGGCCGAGATCAAGCGCCTGGCGGCGGCGCGCGAAACCTACGACGAGGCGCTGCACGCCTTCGAGGCCTTTCGCCGCGCCATCGAACGCGGCTATGTCGACGTCGAGGCGTGATCCGCGCGCTTGACCCGGTTGGGACGCTCCTGTATGTCGTCGCGGCCCTAGGCATGCGGGGGCGTAGCTCAGTTGGTTAGAGCGCCGGCCTGTCACGCCGGAGGCCGCGGGTTCGAGCCCCGTCGCTCCCGCCACCCTTGCTTGCAGACCCTTGATTTGCGCGGTTTTTCGCCCGAAGGCTGACAGCCGCGGCGCTTGATTCTTGCCCCGTCACGCTTTACCAATGATTCACGGCGCGCCTAGACCGCGATCGGTTTGCTTGGAATCGCCGACGCTATTTCATGCAAACCGTGAATCGCGGTCCAGAGCGAGATACGAGGGCATGATCCGCGACCTGTCTTGAACCATGTGGTTCAAGACAGGTCGATCATGCCCTAGGGGATTGCGTTTCATGGAAGCCATGCTGGGCGAGTATCTGCCGATCCTGATTTTCCTCGGCATCGCCATCGGTCTTTCCGCCGTGATCGTCGCCGCCTCCTGGGTGGCCGGCCCCAACAATCCCGACGCCGAAAAGCTGTCGGCCTACGAATGCGGCTTCGAGCCTTTCAGCGACAGCCGCAAGCAGTTCGACGTGCGCTTCTACCTGGTCTCGATCCTGTTCATCATCTTCGACCTCGAGGTCGCCTTCCTGTTTCCCTGGGCGATCACGCTCGGCGACATCGGCGTCTACGGCTTCTGGTCGATGATGGTGTTCCTGGGCGTGCTGACCGTGGGCTTCGTCTACGAATGGAAGAAGGGGGCGCTGGAATGGGAATGATGCCGTCCCCGGCCGGCGCCCAGCCGCCCGGCTTCGCCGCCCTGGCCGAGGAGTTTTCCGAGCGCGGCTTCGTCGTCGGCCAGCTGGACAAGCTGGCCAACTGGGCGCGCACCGGATCGCTCTGGCCGATGACGTTCGGCCTGGCGTGCTGCGCGGTCGAGATGATCCACGCCTACATGCCGCGCTACGATCTCGACCGCTTCGGCGTGGTGCCGCGCGCCAGCCCGCGCCAGTCCGACGTCATGATCGTCGCCGGCACGCTGACCAACAAGATGGCGCCGGCGATGCGCAAGGTCTACGACCAGATGTCCGAGCCGCGCTACGTCATCTCGATGGGAAGCTGCGCCAATGGCGGCGGCTACTATCACTATTCGTATTCCGTGGTGCGGGGCTGCGATCGCATCGTGCCGGTCGACGTCTACGTGCCGGGCTGCCCGCCGACCGCCGAGGCGCTGGTCTACGGCATCCTCTTGCTGCAAAAGAAGATCTGGCGAACCGGGACCATCGCGCGCTAATCGGTCATGGACGACACCCTCAAGGACCTCGGTGCCGCCCTGCAGGCGGCCTTCCCCAACGCCGTCGAAGGCTCCAGCCTGGCGCTGGGCGAACTTTCGGTGACGGTGCGGGCCGAGGGCCTGATCGCGGTGCTGACCCATCTGCGCGACGATCCCAACTGCCTGTTCAAGTGCCTGATGGACGTCTGCGGGGTCGACCGTCCCTCGCGGGCGCGGCGGTTCGATGTGGTCTACAACCTGCTTTCGCTCAAGCACAATCTGCGCATCCGCCTCAAGCTCGAGACCGCCGAGGACACGCCGGTGCCGTCGGCGGTCGGGGTGTTCTCGTCCGCCGGCTGGTTCGAGCGCGAGGCTTGGGACATGTACGGGATTCTTTTCGCCGGCCATCCCGATCTGCGCCGCATCCTGACCGATTACGGCTTCGAGGGTCATCCGCTGCGCAAGGACTTCCCGATGACCGGGCATGTCGAGGTGCGCTACGACGACGCCCAGAAGCGCGTGGTGCAGGAGCCGGTCAAGCTGACCCAGGAATACCGCCGCTTCGACTTCCTCTCGCCCTGGGAAGGCGCGCGCCATGCGCTGCCGGGCGACGAGAAGGCGGGCGCCGCGGCGGCGCCGGGCGGGCAGGGCAAGCCGTCATGACCGCCGATCCGCAGATCAAGAACTACAACATCAATTTCGGCCCCCAGCACCCGGCCGCGCACGGCGTGCTGCGGCTGGTGCTGGAACTGGACGGCGAGATCGTCGAGCGCGCCGATCCCCATATCGGGCTGTTGCATCGCGGCACCGAAAAGCTGATCGAGTACCGCACCTATCTCCAGGCGCTGCCCTATTTCGACCGGCTCGACTACGTCTCGATGATGTGCATGGAGCACGCCTACGTGCTGGGCATCGAGAAGCTGTTGGGCCTCGAGGTGCCGCCGCGCGCCCAGTACCTGCGGGTGATGTGGTCGGAACTGACCCGCATCCTCAACCACCTGCTCAACATCACCGCCCAGGCGATGGACGTCGGCGCGCTGACGCCGACGCTGTGGGGCTACGAGGAACGCGAGAAGCTCTTGGTGTTCTACGAGCGCGTCTCGGGCGCGCGCATGCACGCGGCCTATTTCCGCCCCGGCGGCGTCCACCAGGACATGCCCAAGGGCCTGGCCGAGGACATCGCCTCCTGGCTGGACAGCTTCCCCAAGGTGATCGACGACATCGAGGGCCTGCTGACCGAGAACCGCATATTCAAGCAGCGCAATGTCGACATCGGCTTGGTCTCGGCCGAGGACGCGATGGATTGGGGCTTCTCGGGGGTGATGCTGCGCGGCTCGGGCGTGGCCTGGGATCTGCGCAAGTCCCAGCCCTACGACGTCTACGAGGCGATGGATTTCGACATTCCGGTGGGCAAGAACGGCGATTGCTACGACCGCTATCTCTGCCGCATGGACGAGATGCGCCAGAGCGTGCGGATCATGCGCCAATGCCTCAACCAGATGCCCGAGGGGCCGGTGGCGGCGCGGGACCCCAAGGCGGTGCCGCCCAAGCGCGGCGAGATGAAGCGTTCGATGGAATCGCTCATCAACCACTTCAAGCTCTACACCGAGGGCTTCAAGGTGCCGGCGGGCGAGACCTACACCGCGGTCGAGGCGCCCAAGGGCGAGTTCGCGGTCTATCTGGTCGCGGACGGCACCAACAAGCCCTATCGCTGCAAGATCCGCTCGCCGGCCTTCGCCCATTTGGCGGCGACCGATTTCCTGTGCAAGGGGCTGATGCTGGCCGACACCGTGGCGGTGATCGGCAGCCTCGACATCGTCTTCGGCGAGATCGACCGATGAGCGCGGACCTCGACGCGCCGGTGGTGCAGCCGGCCAGCTTCGCCTTCACCCCCGAGAACCGGGCCAAGGCGCTGGGCTATATCGCCAAGTACCCGCCCGGCCGCCAGGCCAGCGCGGTGCTGCCGCTGCTCTATCTGGCCCAGGCGCAGCTCGGCTGGGTGCCGCAGAAGGCGATGGAACACATCGCCGAGATGCTGGAAATGCCGCCGATCCGGGTGCACGAGGTGGCGAGCTTCTACACCATGTTCAACCTGCGGCCGGTGGGCAAGCACCTGGTCCAGCTCTGCACCACCACGCCCTGCTGGCTGCGCGGCTCGGAGGCGGTGGTCGGCGCCTGCAAGAAGCATCTCGGCGTCGATCTCGACCAGACCACCGCCGACGGCCAGTTCACCCTCAAGGAAGTCGAATGCCTGGGCGCCTGCGTCAACGCGCCCATGGTGCAGATCAACGACGACTTCTACGAGGACCTCGACGCCGAATCGATGATCAAGATCCTGGACGCGCTCAAGCGCGGCGAGAAGCCCAAGACCCATTCGCAAAAGGGCCGCACCTCGCATCCGCAATCGGGCGCCACCACGCTGAAGGACGTCGCGCGCTGACCATGCTGGCCGACAACGATCGCATCTTCACCAACCTCTACGGCTTCCAGGACTGGCGGCTGGAGGCGGCGCGCAAGCGCGGCTGCTGGGACGGCACCAAGGCGCTGATCGAGAAGGGCCGCGACTGGATCGTCAACGAAGTCAAGGGCTCGGGCCTGCGCGGTCGCGGCGGGGCGGGATTCCCGACCGGCGTCAAATGGTCGTTCATGCCCAAGAAGACCGACGGCCGGCCGTCCTATCTGGTGGTCAACGCCGACGAGTCCGAACCCGGCACCTGCAAGGACCGCGACATCCTGCGCCACGATCCGCATCATTTGGTCGAGGGCTGCCTGTTGGCCGGCGTCGGCATGGGCGCGACGCATTGCTATATCTACGTCCGCGGCGAGTTCACCCACGAGGCCAAGGTGCTGCAGGCGGCGATCGACGAGGCCTATGCCGCCGGCCTGATCGGCAAGAACGCCTGCGGCTCGGGCTACGACTACGAGATCTACGTCCATCGCGGCGCCGGCGCCTATATCTGCGGCGAGGAGACCGCGCTCTTGGAAAGCCTCGAGGGCAAGAAGGGCCAGCCGCGGATGAAGCCGCCCTTCCCGGCGGCCTGCGGGCTTTACGGCTGCCCGACCACGGTCAACAACGTCGAGAGCATCGCCGTCTCGCCCACCATCCTGCGCCGCGGCGCCGCCTGGTTCGCCGGCATCGGCCGGCCCAACAACACCGGCACCAAGGTGTTCTGCGTCTCGGGCCACGTCAACCAGCCCTGCAATGTCGAAGAGGCGATGGGCGTTTCGCTCAAGGAGCTGATCGAGAAGCATTGCGGCGGCGTGCGCGGCGGCTGGGACAACCTGCTGGCGGTGATCCCGGGCGGGGCGTCGGTGCCGCTGATCCCCAAGGCGACCTGCGACACGGTGCTGATGGATTTCGATTCGCTGCGCGCGGTGCAGTCGGGCCTGGGCACGGCGGCGGTGATCGTGATGGACAAGTCGACCGACGTGGTCAAGGCGATCGCGCGGCTGAGCTATTTCTACAAGCACGAAAGCTGCGGTCAGTGCACGCCCTGCCGCGAGGGCACCGGCTGGATGTGGCGGGTGATGGAGCGCATGGTCAAGGGCCAGGCCGAGATCGCCGAGATCGACCAGCTGCTGGACGTCACCCGCCAGGTCGAGGGCCACACCATCTGCGCGCTGAGCGACGCCGCGGCCTGGCCGATCCAGGGCCTGATCCGGCATTTCCGGCCCGAGCTGGAACGCCGCATCGCCGACTACCGCAAGCGGCTGGCGGCGTGAGGTCCAGGGCAATGCCAGAGATCAAGATCGAAAACCTGGTGATGTTCACGGCGTTCGTTTTGCCGGGCGCAATCTCGATTTTTGTCTACAGCTTCATTGTGCCTCAGCAGACTTTTTTCTTGAAAGACAAGGTCGTCGAAGCGGTTTGTTTCAGCTTGCTCAATTTCGGCGTGATCGGTTGGCCGGTGATCGAGTTAACGGCGGACGCACATTGGGGTTTGAAATGGTCGGGCATGGTCATAGTGCTGGTTGCGGCGCCTGTGGTGTGGCAATACTGACAATCGGATTGATACGAATTGCGGAAAGAAAGAAGTGGATATCGGTTCAGGCTCGAACGGCGTTGGACGACGTGATTAGCCGATTGAGCGAAGGTTGTTTCCTCGTCGTGACGCTCCAGGATGGCAAGACGATCGGGGGTCGCTTTGGACACAATTCTTTCGCGAGCAGTTATCCAGACTCGGGACATCTTTTCATTCAAGAATTGTGGGATATTGAGGGCGACAATTTGTTGAAGCAATCGGTGGGAAGCCAGGGAATCATTTTGCGTCCAGGTGACTACAAGCATATTCGCATCGTCGATGCGAAGTTTGGGAGATAGACCATGTCCCAATATCAGGACCGTCGTGACGATAAACGACTCATAATCGAACGGGGCGGTTTTAGACCGCCGAGCGATGGGCCAGTCCAGCCGTCGACCGTGCCGGTAAGGCCAGCGGACGCTCTCAAAACTGATGTCGGACAGCCGAAGGTCGCGATTGAAAATCGACCTAAGCCGGCAATTCAACCAGACAAGACAGGGTCCTGAGACGGACCATGCCCAAGCTCAAGGTCGACGGCATCGAGGTCGAGGTCCCGCCCGGGGCGACGCTGCTGCAGGCGTGCGAGGCGGCCGGCAAGGAGATTCCGCGCTTCTGCTATCACGAGCGGCTGTCGATCGCCGGCAATTGCCGCATGTGCCTGGTCGAGGTCGAGAAGTCGCCCAAGCCGGTGGCGTCCTGCGCCATGCCGGCGGCCGACAACATGGTGGTCAAGACCGACACGGCGATGGTCAAGAAGGCGCGCGAGGGGGTGATGGAGCTGCTGCTCGTCAACCACCCGCTCGACTGCCCGATCTGCGACCAGGGCGGCGAGTGCGATTTGCAGGACCAGGCCATGGCCTACGGCACCGGCCGCTCGCGCTACGACGAGAACAAGCGCGCGGTCAAGGACAAGGACATGGGGCCGCTGGTCAAGACCATCATGACCCGCTGCATCCACTGCACGCGCTGCATCCGCTTCGCCAGCGAGATCGCCGGGATCGAGGAGATGGGGGCCTTGTTCCGCGGCGAGAACATGCAGATCACCACCTACCTGGAAAAGGCGGTGGGATCGGAACTGGCCGGCAACCTGGTCGATGTCTGCCCGGTCGGCGCGCTGACCTCGAAGCCCTACGCCTTCTCGGCCCGGCCGTGGGAGCTGCGCAAGACCGAAAGCGTCGACGTCATGGACGCGGTCGGCTCGAACGTGCGCATCGACGCCCGCGGCTCGGCGGTGATGCGGATCTTGCCGCGGCTGCACGAGGACATCAACGAGGAATGGATCGCCGACAAGACCCGGCACGCCTGCGACGGCCTCTCGCGCCAGCGGCTGGATCGCCCCTATGTCCGCGGCGCCGACGGCAAGCTGGCGCCGGCCGGCTGGGACCAGGCGCTGAAGGCCGTGGCCGAGCGGCTGGG
>VGDZ01000042.1 GCA_016869515.1 Alphaproteobacteria bacterium
CCCAACTACCTGGATTGGTGGCGCGAGGTCGGCCCGGTCGAATCCCAGCAGCGCGAGGTCTATCTGCGCACCGCCATCTCGGTCGACGCCAAGGGCTGGGCGCATTACGGCTACGTCAAGATGCCGGATTACCGCTGGGGCATCTTCCTGGCCGAGCCCGAGGCCGGACGCCAGGTCAATTTCGGCGATCACAAGGGCGAGGCCGCCTGGCAAGAAGTGCCGGGCGAATACCGCGCGCCGCTGCGCCGCCTCCTGGTCACCCAGGGCGACACCGAGCCGGCCTCGGTCGAGCAGCAGCGCCTGCTGGGCATGACCGCGCCCTCGCTCTACGACCTGCGCAATCTCTACCAGGTCAACGTCGAGGAAGGCCGCCATCTCTGGGCCATGGTCTATCTGCTGCAGGCCTATTTCGGCCGCGACGGCCGCGAGGAAGCCGACGCCTTGTTGCAGCGCCGCTCGGGCGATGCCGACAAGCCGCGCATTCTCGGCGCCTTCAACGAGCGCACGCCGGACTGGCTGTCCTTCTTCATGTTCACCTTCTTCACCGACCGCGACGGCAAGTACCAGCTCTGCTCGCTGGCGGAATCGGGCTTCGATCCGCTGGCGCGCACCTGCCGCTTCATGCTGACCGAGGAAGCCCATCACATGTTCGTCGGCGAGACCGGCATCGGCCGCGTCGTCCAGCGCGCCTGCGAACTGATGAAGGCGCACGACACCGCCGACCTCAGGCCGCATGGCGGCATCTCGCTGCCGCTGATCCAGAAATACCTCAACTTCCATTTCTCGGTGACGCTGGATCTGTTCGGTTCCGAGATTTCGACCAACTCGGCCAACTACTACACCATGGGCCTCAAGGGCCGCTTCGAGGAGACCCGCATCGGCGACGACCACAAGCTGGCCGACGCCAGCTATCCGGTGCTGCAGCGCACCGCCGCGGGCGGGCTGGAGGCGGTGGCGACGCCGGCCTTGTCGGCGCTCAACGAGCGGCTGCGCGACGACTACATCAAGGACTGCGAAAAGGGCGTCGAGCGCTGGAACCGCGTCATCCAACGCGCCGGCGTCGACTTCAAGCTGACCCTGCCGCATCGCGCCTTCCATCGCCGCATCGGCAGCTTCGCCGGCATGACGGTCTCGCCCGAGGGCCGCATGGTCGATGCCGCCGAATGGAAGGCGCGCGAGGCCGATTGGCTGCCGACCGAGGCCGAACGCGCCTATGTCGGCTCGCTGATGAAGCCGGCCCTGGGCGTGGGTCAGATGGCGGGCTGGATCGCGCCGCCGGCGCGCGGCATCGCCAACCAGCCGGTCGACTGGGAATACGTCAAACTGGCCTGAACGCGGCGGGCTCAGTTGACACCCGGCAGGGGTTTGACTCTAATCCCCGGCGGGAGTCGGAGGCTGCGGTGGAACGGTCCATTTCCGAACTGATCGAGGTCGCCAAGACCATCATGGTCGATGCCGCGCATCGCGAAGAGCAGCGCCGCAGCTTCGTATTCGGCAATACCGCGATCGAGAATCCCAGTATCACGCGCGAATTGGTCGATCGCATTGCCGACGAAATGGCGCGCGCTGCGCGGCGACCAAAGAAGGCACGGAAGTCTCCGAAAACCCGCCGCAAGCGGTAGTGCCCTTTGCCATTCGCCCGGCCGAGCAAGGACGAGATTGCCGCCCTCGAGGTCAGCAATGGCTTTCGGCAGATGGACCTTTGCCGAGACATGGTCCGGTCCTATCTGGCTCCCGAGCGCCCCTTTTCATTGCGACCGTCGATCATCAAGGCGCTGCATCAGGCTGCGGTCGAAGGCATCGAGCCCGATGCCGGACGCTATCGACGCGGTGCGGTCGGTATGACCAAGAGCAAGCACGTCCCGCCGCCGGCTCATTTGGTCGCCGAACTGGTCGAGGGCATGTGCGACTACGTCAACGCCAATTGGCACGAGACGACGGCCTTTCATCTCGCGGCCTACGTCATGTGGCGGGTCAATTGGATTCATGCCTTCACCGAGGGCAATGGCCGCACCAGCCGCGCCGTCTCCTACCTGGTCCTCTCGGTCCGGACCGGCTATGAGCTGCCGGGCCATCCCATGATTCCGCAACAGATCGAACGCAGCCGCCGCGCCTATTTCGAGGCACTCGAAGCCGCCGATGCGGCCTGGGCGGATTCGGGCGGCGAGGCGGTCGATGTCGCCAAGATGGAATCGCTGCTCAAGGGCATGCTGGCCCAGCAATTGCTGTCGGTGATCGACCGCGCCGGAGGTTCGACGCGATGACCGGCCTGCCCCGCCGTCTTTACGTCCATCGCCGCGTCGTCGCCTGGGGCGATTGCGATCCGGCGCGGATCGTCTACACCCCCAAATTCCTCGACTACGCGCTGGAAGCGGCCGAGGCGCTGTTCGCCCGCCTGGTCGGGGTCGACTGGTACCGGCTCAACCTCGAGCGCGGCCAGGGCCAGCCGCTGGTCCATGCCGATCTCGATTTCGTCAGCGCGGCGCGGCCGGGCGATCGGCTCTTGCTGGCGGTGCGCATCGCCGCGCTGTCGCGCGCCACGCTGACCTACCGCGTCGAAGCCCGCCTGGCCAAGGGCGGGCGCTGTTTCGATGCCACCCTGGTCTCGGTTCTGATCGACACCAGGCGCTTCAAGTCGATATCCTGGCCCAAGGATTATCGCCGCCGCCTCGCAGCCTACGCCGCCCTCAGCCAACGGAAGCCCCGCCGATGACCGATGCCCGCTACCAAAAGACCTTTCCCGTCTCCTGGGACGAGCTGCACCGCACCGCCAAGGCGCTGGCCTGGCGGCTGATCGAGAAGGGCCCGTTCGAGGGCGTGATCGCGGTGACCCGCGGCGGCTTGGTGCCGGCCGCGATCGTCGCCCGCGAGCTCGAACTGCGGGTGATCGACACCGTCTGCGTCTCGTCCTACGACCACCAGAGCCAAGGCAAGCCGCGGGTCGAGAAGCATCCGCCCGGCGACGGCGCCGGCTGGGTGATCGTCGACGATCTGGTCGATACCGGCGTCACCGCCCGGGTGGTGCGCGAGCTTTTGCCCAAAGCGCATTTCGCCACGGTCTATGCCAAGCCGGCGGGACGGCCGATGGTCGACACCTACATCACCGAAGTCTCGCAGGACACCTGGATCATGTTCCCCTGGGACATGGAGGCGCAATACGCCAAGCCGATCGTCGAAGGCATGGCGCGCGGCGACTGACATTCGCCCGGATTCGGGTTAGAATGATTCCATGCAATGGGCGCAACGCCTGGCCGGAGGCGCAATTCCGGCCGTGATCGCGCTGGGCCTTGCCGGCCCGGCGCCGGCGCAAAACGCGGTGACGGTCGAGGAGTTCGTGGTCGATGCCGGCCGCGCCTTCGACGGCAAGAAGGTGACGATCGAGGGCACGCTCGAAAACCGCGGCACCTACTGGCAGCTGTTCAGCATCAAGCGGCCCAATGCGCCGAGCTATGTCCGGCTCAATCTGACCTCCGAGCAGATCGAGTGGGCGCGCCGCAATTGCCGCAACTCTTGCACCGTGCGGGTCCGCGGCACCGGCAAGCGCGCCGCCCCCTCGGGCCATCTCGAGGCCGAAGGGCCGCTGGTCAAGATCGACAATTAAGCCCGCCGACAAGGGGTTAAGAGCCCCTTGACCCGGGCGGGCGTTGGCGGCATGTTCCGCGCCGCCGCGGCCGGGGACGACCCCGCCCGCCGCCATCCGGGAACCCCATGTTCGAGACCCTGTCCTCGCGACTGTCCGCGGCGTTCGAGCGCCTGACCAAGCGCGGCGCGCTGACCGCGGCCGACGTCGACGAGGCGCTGAAGGAGGTCCGCATCGCGCTGCTGGACGCGGACGTGGCCTTGCCGGTGGTCAAGTCGTTCCTGGATCGCGTGCGCAACCAGGCCGTCGGCGAGCGCGTGCTGCGCTCGGTCACGCCCGGCCAGATGGTGGTCAAGATCGTCCATGACGAGCTGGCCGCGACCTTGGGCGGCCAGGCCGCCGGCCTGCGCACGGACGGCGAGCCGCCCCTGGTCTATCTCATGGTCGGCCTGCAGGGCTCGGGCAAGACCACCACCACCGCCAAGCTCGGCCTGCGGCTGCAAAGCCAGGCGCGGAAAAAGGCGCTGTTGGCCTCGCTCGACGTCCAGCGCCCGGCCGCCCAGGAGCAGCTTAGGGTGTTGGGCGAGCAGGCCCAGGTCGATACCTTGCCGATCCTCGCCGGCCAGATGCCGGTCGACATCGCCCGCCGCGCGCTGTCGGTGGCGCGGCTCAAGGGCTACGATCTGGTGCTGCTGGATACCGCCGGCCGGCTGCATGTCGACGCAGGGCTGATGGCCGAAGTCGCGCAGGTCCGCGACCTCGCCAAGCCGGCCGAGACGCTGTTGGTGGCCGACGCGCTGACCGGCCAGGACGCGGTCAATTCGGCCAAGGCCTTCCACGACCGCATCGGTCTCAGCGGCATCGTCCTCACCCGGGTCGACGGCGATGGCCGCGGCGGCGCCGCGCTTTCGATGCGCGCCGTCACCGGCTGCCCGATCAAGCTGATCGGCGTCGGCGAAAAGCTGGACGCGCTGGAGGAGTTCGATCCCCAGCGCATGGCCGGCCGCATCCTCGGCATGGGCGACATCGTCGCGCTGGTCGAGAAGGCCAAGGCCACGATCGAGGAAGAAGACGCCAAGAAGCTGGCCGACAAGGTGATGAAGGGCCGCTTCGATCTCGACGACATGGCCCAGCAGCTCGCCCAATTGCGCAAGATGGGCGGCATGGACGGCATCATGGGCCTCCTGCCGGGCGTGGCCAAGGCCAAGGCCCAGCTGGCCCAGGCCAATATCGACGACCGCATGATCTCGCGCCAAGAAGCCATCATCCGCTCGATGACCCGGCGCGAGCGCCGCGACCACCGCCTGATCGACGCCAGCCGCCGCCGCCGCATCGCCGCCGGCTCGGGCACCACCGTGGCCGACGTCAACCGCGTCCTCAAGCAATATCTGCAGATGTCCGATATGATGAAACGAGCCTCGAAATTGGGAGAAAAAGGCTTGAAACGGCACGGTTTGGCCGGCATTCTCCCGCGCCCGCGCTGACCCCCCCTTCCCCGCCCCCGCCCAAGGATCCACCCATGGCCACCGTCATCCGCATGAACCGCGTCGGCACCAAGCAGCAGGCGCATTACCGCATCGTCGTCGCCCACAAGCGCAACCCGCGCGGCGGCCGCTATCTCGAACTGCTGGGTCATTACCACCCGCAATTGCCCAGCGATCACAAGGATCGGCTGGTGCTGGATTTCGACAAGGTCAAGGCCTGGATGGCCAAGGGCGCCCTGCCCTCCGACCGCATTTCCAAGATCCTCGAGGCCAAGGGCATGCTGCCCAAGAAGACCCGCAGCAATCCCGAAAAGGCCAAGCCCAAGAAGAAGGCCCAGGAGCGCGCCGGCGGCGGCGCCCCGGCTCCGGCCGCCGCGCCCGCCGCCGCCCCTGCCCAGTCCTGAGGCGGCGGGAGCGCCAGGCGTGATCGGTCATGAACGGAGGCCGTCCCAGCGCGCGGGCTGAAGCCCGCATCTGCCTCGGTGCCGTCACCGGCGCCCATGGCGTGCGCGGGCTGGTCAAGGTCAAGCCCTTCACCCAGCGCCCCGAGGACATCGCCGCCTACGGCCCGGTCAGCGACCAGGGCGGCCGGCGGCAATGGAAGCTGGCGGTCGAGGGCGTGCACAAGGATTCGGTGCTGACGCGCTTCGAGGGCGTGGCCGACCGCGACGCCGCCCAACGCTTGAAGGGAACTCGGCTCTACGTCCCGCGCTCGGCCCTGCCCGCGGCGGCCGAGGACGAGTTCTACCTGGCTGACCTGGTCGGGCTCGAACTGAGCGACGCGTCGGGCCGGGCGCTGGGCACGGTGCAGGCGGTGCACGATTTCGGCGCCGGCCCTTTGGTCGAGATGTCGCCCACCGGCGGCGGGGAAAGCCTGATGTTGCCCTTCACCGTGGCGGTCTTTCCGCGCATCGACCTGGCCGCGCGCTGCGCGACGGTCGTATTGCCGGACGGCTTGGTCGAGGGCTGAGACCGTGACCTGGCGCGCCACCGTCTTCACCCTTTTCCCGGCCATGTTCCCGGGACCGCTGGCGCTGAGCCTGGCCGGCCGCGCCTTGGCCGAGCGCGCCTGGGCCTTGGAAACGGTGGACATTCGGGACTTCGCGCGCGATAAACACCGCTCCGTCGACGACACCCCCTTCGGGGGCGGGCCTGGGATGGTGCTGCGGCCGGACGTGCTGGCGGCGGCGCTCGATTCCACCGCCGATTCCGGGCGGCCGACGCTGCTGATGACGCCGCGCGGCACGCCGCTGGATCAGGCGCGGGTCCGCCGCTTGGCCGAAGGTCCGGGGGTGCGGTTGGTGTGCGGGCGGTTCGAGGGCATCGATCAGCGCGTGGTCGAGGCCCGCGCCATCGAGGAGGTCTCGATCGGCGACGTGGTGCTGTCGGGCGGCGAGCCGGCGGCGCTGGCGCTGTTGGACGCGGCGGTGCGGCTCTTGCCCGGCACCGTCGGCCAGGCGGCGTCGCATGCCGAGGAGAGTTTCGCCGGCGGGGACTGGGGCGGCCTGCTCGAGTACCCGCACTACACCCGGCCGCAGGTGTTCGAGGGCCGGACGGTGCCGGAGGTGCTGCTGTCGGGCGATCACGCCCGCATCCGCGCCTGGCGGCGACAGCAGGCCGAGGAATTGACCCGTGCCCGGCGCCCCGATCTGTGGGCTCGGCGCGCGGGCGCGCATTGAAGAAAGGGTACGATCATGAACGAGTTGCAGAAATTCAACGCCGACCAGGTCAAGAAGGCGCTGGCCAAGCGGGCGGTGCCCGAGTTCAAGCCCGGCGACACGCTGCGCGTCGCGGTCAAGGTGACCGAGGGCACGCGCGAGCGCATCCAGTCCTTCGAGGGGGTGTGCATCGGCCGCCACAACGCCGGCATCAACTCGACATTCACCGTGCGCAAGATCAGCTACGGCGAGGGCGTCGAGCGCATCTTCCCGCTCCATTCGCCGCGGGTCGACGAGATCGAGGTGGTGCGGCGCGGCGACGTGCGCCGGGCCAAGCTCTATTACCTGCGCGGCCGCGCCGGCAAGGGCGCGCGCATCGCCGAAGCCCGCGAACAGGCCGGCGGCGAGTCCGGAGCGGCTGCGGCCGAGGGCTGAGCACGATGGGCAAGCGCCCGCGCACCCTGTTCGACAAGATCTGGGACGCCCACCTCGTCGACACGCTCGACGACGGCACCGGCCTGATCTACATCGACCGCCATCTGGTGCACGAAGTCACCAGCCCGCAGGCCTTCGAGGGCCTGCGGCTGGCCGGGCGCGCGGTGCGCCGACCCGGCGCCACGCTGGCGGTGGCCGACCACAACGTGCCCACCACCGACCGCGCCGGCGGCATCAAGGACGAGGAAAGCCGCATCCAGGTCGAGACGCTGGAACGCAACGCCAAGGCCGCCGGCATAACCTATTTCGGCATGGACGACGACCGCCAAGGCATCGTCCACGTCATCGGCCCCGAACAGGGCCTGACCCTGCCCGGCACCACCATCGTCTGCGGCGATTCCCATACGTCCACCCATGGCGCATTCGGCGCCCTGGCCTTCGGCATCGGCACCTCCGAGGTCGAGCACGTGCTGGCGACGCAAACGCTGCTGCAGGTGCGCGCCAAGAACATGCGCATCGAGGTCACCGGCAGCCTCGGTCGCGGCATCTCGGCCAAGGACGTCATCCTGGCCATCATCGGCCAGATCGGCACCGCCGGCGCCACCGGCCATGTCGTCGAATATGCCGGTTCTGTCATCCGCGGGCTGTCGATTGAAGGCCGCATGACGGTCTGCAACATGTCGATCGAGGCCGGCGCTCGCGCCGGGCTGATCGCGCCCGACGCCACCACCTTCGCCTATCTCAAGGGCCGGCCGATGGCGCCCAAGGCCGGCGCCTGGGAGGCGGCCGAGCGCTTCTGGGCCAGCCTGCCGACCGATCGCGGCGCCAAGTTCAACAAGCGCGTGACGCTGAACGGCGCCGCGATCCAGCCCATGGTCACCTGGGGCACCAGCCCGCAGGACGTGCTGCCGATCGGGGCCAGCGTGCCCGATCCGGCCGACGAGGAAGATCCCGACAAGCGCCGCTCGATGGAACGGTCGCTGGGCTATATGGGCCTCGAACCCGGCAAGCCCTTGCGCGAAATCAGGATCGACAAGGTCTTCATCGGCTCCTGCACCAATGCCCGCATCGAGGACCTGCGCGCCGCCGCCGGCGTCGCCAAGGGCGGCAAGGTCGCCAAGCACGTCCAGGCGCTGGTGGTGCCGGGCTCGGGCCTGGTCAAGGCCCAGGCCGAAGCCGAAGGTCTTGATGCCGTGTTCCGCGCCGCCGGCTTCGAATGGCGCGAGCCCGGCTGTTCGATGTGCCTGGCGATGAACGCCGACCGGCTGGAACCGGGCGAGCGCTGCGCCTCGACCTCGAACCGCAATTTCGAGGGCCGCCAGGGCCGCGGCGGACGCACCCACCTAGTGGGGCCGGAGATGGCCGCCGCCGCCGCGCTGGCCGGCACGCTGACCGACGTGCGCGAACGGATCGGCTGAGGGGACGGGCGATGCAGGCCTTCACCACCTTGCGCGGCGTGGCCGCGCCCTTGGACATGGTCAATGTCGACACCGACATGATCATCCCCAAGCAGTTCCTCAAGACCATCGAGCGCACCGGGCTCGGCCGCGGCCTGTTCTACGAACTGCGCACCGACGCCAAGGGCAACAAGAAGGGCGATTTCGTGCTCGACCGCCCGGCCTACCGCGCGGCCAAGATCCTGGTCGCCGGCCGCAATTTCGGCTGCGGCTCCTCGCGCGAGCATGCGCCCTGGGCGCTGCTGGATGCCGGCATCCGCTGCGTCATCGCCTCTTCCTTCGCCGACATCTTTTTCAATAACTGCTTCAAGAACGGCATCCTGCCCGTCATCCTGCCCGAGGAGACGGTCAAGGCGATGCTGAAGGACGCCGAGAACGGCGCCAACGCCGTGTTCAGCGTCGATCTGGCGGCGCAGACCGTCACCCGCCCCGACGGCCAAACGGTGTCCTTCGACATCGACCCCGCCCGCAAGCAGCATCTGTTGAAGGGCCTCGACGACATCGGGCTGACGCTCGAGAAGAAGCGTTCGATCGACGACTACGAAAAGCGCCAGCGCCAGGAACAGCCCTGGCTGGCGACGCGCTGAGGAGCAAGCATGACCGCCAACCGTTCGATCCTGGTCCTGCCCGGAGACGGCATCGGCCCCGAAGTCATGACCGAGACCCGCCGGGTGCTCGACTGGCTGGGCAAGCGCCGCGCCGTCAAGTTCGACGTCGCCGAGGGCCTCTGCGGCGGCGCCGCGCTGGACGTCCATGGCGTGCCGATCACCGACGACACCGTGCGCAAGGCGATGGAGGTCGATGCGGTGCTGTTCGGCGCGGTCGGCGGCCCGAAATGGGACAAGTTGCCGTTCGAGAAGAAGCCCGAGCGCGGCCTCTTGCGCCTGCGCAAGGAGATGGACCTGTTTGCCAACCTGCGGCCGGCGATCTGCTTCCCGGCCCTGGCCGAGGCCTCGACCCTCAAGACCGAGCTGGTCCAGGGGCTCGACATCCTGATCGTGCGCGAACTGACCGGCGGGGTCTATTTCGGCCAACCGCGCGGCATCGAACGCCTGCCCGACGGCCAGCGCCGCGGCGTCAACACCCAGGTCTACACCACCGACGAGATCCGGCGCGTGGTGCGGGTGGCGGCGGAACTGGCGCGCAAGCGCAAGAAGAAGCTGTGCTCGGTCGAGAAGGCCAATGTGATGGAGTCGGGCGTGCTGTGGCGCGAGGAAGCGACCAAGGTCGTGACCTCGGAATTCCCCGACGTCGAACTCAGCCACATGTACGCCGACAACTGCGCCATGCAGCTGGTGCGCAATCCCAAGCAGTTCGACGTCATCGTCACCGACAACCTGTTCGGCGACATCCTGTCGGACGCGGCGGCGATGCTGACCGGCTCGCTCGGCATGCTGCCCTCGGCCTCGCTGGGCGCGCGCGACAAGACCGGGCGGCGCAAGGCGCTGTACGAGCCGGTGCACGGCTCGGCGCCCGACATCGTCGGCCAGAACCTGGCCAATCCGCTGGCCATGATCCTGTCGGCGGCGATGATGCTGCGCTACTCGTTCGACCTCGAGGCCGAGGCGGCGACGATCGAAAAGGCGGTCGAACAGGTGCTGGCCGGCGGCATCCGCACCGCCGACATCATGCAGAAGGGCAAGGCCCGGGTCTCGACCACCACCATGGGCGACACCCTGCTGCGCGAACTCGACAAATTGGGGTAGACTACAGTCCATGAACGACAGTTCGCGGACTCCTGCCGAGGGCTATGCCGACGCCGGCGACGGACGGTCGATGACCCGAGCGGTCGAACGTGTCCGGCGCGACCGCTCGCGGATCGTCGTTCGGCGGAAACGCAGGCCGGTGGCGGTGCTGATTCCGATCGCCGAGTTGAAGGCGCTCGAACGGCTGGAAGACCTAATCGACGCCGCCGAGGGCCAAGCGGCCTACGAAGAATTCGTGCGCAGCGGCGAGGTCGGTATTCCTTTTGAAAAGGTGATGGAAGAGTTCGGACTGAAATCGCGCCGTCGCCGTGGCGTATCGCGTTGAAATCACTCCCTCGGCCCAAAGAGCGCTGCGCAAGATCGAACCAACCTGGCGCAACAAGATATCGCACGCGATCGATAGTCTCGTTTTGGCTCCCCGCCCATACGGATGCGTAAAATTGGCAGGTCTGCCAGATAAATGGCGTATTCGGGTCGGGGACTACCGAGTGATCTACAGCATTACCGACAACATCTTGCTCGTAGTGGTCGTTGGTGTCGGTCACCGGCGCGAGATCTACCGCTAACCCATCGCCGCCAGGATCTTGCCCAACAGCGCGTCCGCCTTGGCGCCGTCGACCCAGCGGATCACCGCCACCAAATCGTGGTCGGGATCGATCCAGATCAGGTGGTTGCCGGCGCCCATGGCGAACAGGCTGCTGGCCGGGGCGCTGGGGTATTGCACGCGATCGGTGTTCAGCCACCACATCAGCCCATAGCCCTTGTGCTGGGGCGGAGATTCCCGCAGCCGCCCGGCCCAGCCGGCGGGCAGGATCTGCCGCTCGCCCCACTTGCCTTCGCGCGCCACCAACAGCCCCAGCCGCGCATGGTCGGGGCTGGAAATGACGATGCCGCCGCCCCAATGGCTGCCGCCCGGCACCGACACCATCGGCCGGCCCTTCACCGTCACCATCGAATTGACATAGCCATGCCAGCGCCAGCTCGGGCTGGCGCCGATCGGGTCCATGATCTCGCGCTTGAGGACGTCGGGCAGTTCCTCGCCGAAGACCTGCATCAGCGACAGCGCCAGGCGATTGACGCGGATGTCGTTGTATTCCCAGAAACTGCCGGGCGGGCCCAGCTTGCGGAAGGTGCCCTTGCCGGTCTGCACCGCGCCGGCGCCGACTTGGCGGTTGCGATCGACCATGTCGGGGCGATCGAACAGCGTGCCTTCCCATTCGCTGGTCTGCTGCAAAAGATGGCGCCAGGTGACGCCGCGGTTCCGGTCGCTGTCGTAACCCGGATCGGGCGCCGCCAGCCGCACCGGATCGTCGAGATCGCCGATCAGGCCGCGGCCGACAGCCAGGCCCGCCAGCAAGGCGAGATAGCTCTTGGCGACCGAGTAGGTCATTTCCGGCCGCTCGATCTCGCCCCAGGACGCCACCAGCCGCCCGCCGCGCAGGATCATGCCGTTGGGTCCATGGCGCGGCATGATGACGCCCAAGGGCTCGCCCCACGGCAAGGGCTCGCCCATTTGCGCCGCGATGGCGAAGGTGCCGTCGGGCATGAACATCGAGCGCGGCCAGGGCGAATCCGCGCCGCGGGCAAACTCCAGCGCGGCTTCGAGCCGGCCGGGGTCGAAGCCGGCGTGGCGCGGATCGATCCGCGCCCAGTCTCCCGGCGGCGGCACATAAGGCGCGGTCATGGCGGTCCTCTTCATGGCGGCACGCAGTATCGTGGGATTCCCCTAGAGAGGGAATTGCCGCGACCGCCGGCCGCCTTGTCTCGGCTCCGGCCTCGGGCTAGCGTCGAGCGTTCCCAAGGAGACCGAGTCATGACCCCGCGCGCCGCCACCGCCTTGGCCCAGGACCTCGACTACCCGTCCCAGCCCAACGATCTGTCGGCGTTCTGGATGCCGTTCACCGCCAACCGCCAGTACAAGGCGCGGCCGCGGCTGCTGGTCGGCGCCAAGGACATGCACTACACCGCGGTCGACGGCCGCAAGATCCTCGACGGCACCGCCGGCCTGTGGTGCGTCAACGCCGGCCATTGCCGCCAGCCGATCGTCGACGCCATCGCCCGCCAGGCGGCGACGATGGATTTCGCGCCGACCTTCCAGATGGGCCATCCGGCGGCGTTCGAGATGGCCTCGCGCCTGGTCGAAATCCTGCCCGAGGGCATGAACCACGTCTTCTTCACCAATTCGGGTTCGGAATCGGTCGACACCGCGCTCAAGATTGCGCTGGCCTATCACAAGGCGCGCGGCGACGCGGCGCGGGTGCGCGTGATCGGCCGCGAGCGCGGCTATCACGGCGTCGGCTTCGGCGGCATCTCGGTCGGCGGCATCGTCGCCAACCGCAAGCAGTTCGGCCAGATGCTGCCCTTCGTCGACCATCTGCCGCACACCCACCTGCCGGCCAAGAACGCCTTCGCCAAGGGCGAGCCCGAGCACGGCGCCGAACTGGCCGACGAGCTGGAGCGGCTGGTGACGCTGCACGACGCCTCGACCATCGCCTGCGTCATCGTCGAGCCGGTGGCGGGCTCGACCGGCGTGCTGGTGCCGCCCAAGGGCTATCTCAAGCGCCTGCGCGAGATCTGCACCAAGCACGGCATCCTCTTGATCTTCGACGAGGTCATCACCGGCTTCGGCCGGCTGGGCGCGCCTTTCGCCGCCCAGCGCTTCGGCGTCACCCCCGACCTCATCACCTCGGCCAAGGGCCTGACCAACGCCACCGTGCCGATGGGCGCGGTCTACGCCACCCGCGCCGTCCACGACGCCATCGTCAACGGCGCCCCCGAGGGCGCGATCGAGCTGTTCCACGGCTATACCTATTCGGCCCACGCCTTGGCCTGCGCCGCCGGCATCGCCACGCTCAAACTCTATCGCGAGGAAGGCCTGCTCGAACGCGCCCGCGACCTCGAAACCTACTGGCAGGACGCAGCCCACAGCCTCAAGGGCCTGCCCAACGTCATCGACATCCGCAATCTCGGCCTGGTGGCCGGGATCGAGCTTTCCTCGCGGCCGGGCAAGCCGGGCGCGCGCGGCTACGATGCGTTGGTGGCGTGCTTCGAGAAGGGGCTGCTGGTGCGGGTCACCGGCGACATCGTCGCCCTGTCGCCGCCGCTAATCGTCGAGAAGAAGCAGATCGACCAGATCTTCGAGACTCTCGGCGGCGTAATTCGCGCGCTGGCGTGACGCGATGCGCGGCTTGCGCCTCGGTATCTGTGCGCTAGCCATGGTGTCGATCGGCTGCGGTCAAGACCCCTACCGCGCCGCCTTGTCCGAGAACTGCGCCAATGCCGATGCCGGCCAAACCGGCGACTGGTTGATCGGCAAGTGGTCCGGCGGAGGCTCGGTCTATGTCTTTGGCCGCGACGGCGAAGGTCTCAACTGGACCTGGTCGCGCGACCGCATCGCCTCCACGCATCCGCGCTGGACCACCAAGGAACCCGCCAGCGGCGCCGGCCGCTTCACCGCCGTCGGTCGCTGCGAGGCGGTGGGCGAGGGTCATTACGTCGAGAGCGACAACTGGCGTCAAAGAGGCGCGCCCTATGTCCTGCGCATCGCCTATGCCGCGCCCGGTTTCGCCACTGGGATGATGCAGGGCTATGGCCGCGAGGACATCGCCCTGCGTTTGCGCCGGATCGACTGAAAACGAGGACCAAGATGCGCATCGGCGTCCCCAAGGAGATCAAGGTCGAGGAGCACCGCGTCGGCCTGACGCCGTCCAGCGTGCGCGAACTGACGCGCCGCGGTCACGACGTGCTGGTCGAGCGCGGCGCCGGCCAGGACATCGGCCTCGGCGACGAGCTTTACAAGATTTCGGGCGCCGGCATCGTCGACAGCCCGGCCGAGATCTTCGCCCGCGCCGACCTGGTGGTGAAGGTCAAGGAACCGCAGGCCCCGGAACTCAAGCTCTTGCGGCGCGAGCAGGTGTTGTTCACCTACCTCCATCTCGCCCCCGATCCGGCGCAGACCAAGGGGCTGATCGAATCCGGCGTCATCGCCATCGCCTACGAGACCGTGACCGATGCCCGCGGCGGATTGCCCTTGCTGGCGCCGATGAGCGAGGTCGCCGGCCGCATGGCCGTCCAGGCCGGCGCGCATTGCCTCGAAATCACCCAGGGCGGGCGCGGCATGCTGCTGGGCGGCGTGCCGGGCGTGCCGGCGGCGCGGGTGGCGATCCTGGGCGGCGGCGTGGTCGGCTCGAACGCGCTGATGATGGCGGTCGGCATGGGGACGCGGCCGACGGTGATCGACCGCTCGCTCGAACGCCTGGCCGAGTTGGATGCGCAATACGGCGGGCGGATTTCGACGCTCTATTCGACCCACGATGCGATCGAGGACGCGGTGCTGAACGCCGATCTGACGATCGGCGCCGTGCTGGTGGCGGGCGCCGCCGCGGCCCAGCTGGTCAGCCGCTCCCTGGTCGCGCGGATGAAAAAGGGCTCGGTCATCGTCGATGTCGCCATCGATCAGGGCGGCTGCGTCGAGACCGCGCGCCCCACCACCCATCGCCAGCCCACCTACCAGGTCGACGGCGTGGTGCATTACTGCGTCGCCAACATGCCGGGCGCGGTGGCGCGCACCTCGACCTTCGCCCTCAACAACGCCACCTTGCCCTTCGTGCTGGCGCTGGCGGAAAAGGGCTGGCGGCGCGCGCTGCGCGAGGACCCGCACCTGCTCAACGGCCTCAACGTGGCGCATGGCCACGTCACCTATCCGGCGGTGGCGCGCGACCAGGGCCTGCCGCTGCGCGCGGCGGCGGCGCTGGTCGGGGATTGAATTGCTTTACTTGGCGCGTTCGAGGTAGCTGGCGTCCTCGGTCTTGACCACCACCTTGTCGCCGATCTCGATGAAGGGCGGCACCATCACCCGCCGGCCGTTGGACAGCTTGGCCGGCTTGTAGGACGAGGCCGCGGTCTGGCCTTTCATCGCCCGGTCGGCCTCGACCACGTCCAGCGTCACGGTCTGCGGCAGTTCGCAGCTCACTGCCTGCCCCTCGAACAGCCGCAGCGTGACGGGCATGCCGTCCTGCAGGAAGTCGTGGCCCTCGCCGACCACGTCCTTGCCGACATGGATCTGCTCGTAGGTCTCGACATCCATGAACACGAACATGGCCTCGCCCTCGGGATAGAGGAAGGTGAAGTCGCGGTCCTCGAGCTGGGCGCGCTCGACCGTCTCCTGGGTGCGGAAGCGTTCCGAGGTCTTGACCCCGTCCTTGATGCCGCGCATGTCGACCTGGACCACCGACGCGCCCTTGCCGGGAGTGATGATCTGCGATTTGAGGACGACGAACAGCTTGCCGTCCTTGTCGACGACGTGACCGGCGCGCAGGGTGTTGGCGTTGACCTTCATGGGGAACCGTCGCGTGATGGGAGATTCGGAAGCGGCGGAAACTAGCAAAAGCCGTCCGCCGCCACAACGCGGATGCTGGACCGCGATCGGTTTGCATGGAATCGCAGACGCTATTCCATGCCAACCGCGGATCGCGGTCCGGAGCGGGATGCGAGGGCATGATTCACGATCTGTCTTGAACCACATGGTTCAAGACAGATCGACCATGCCCTAAACTGCGCGCCGATGACCGAGCCCGCCTGGCGGCCGGCCGCGCTCGGCCGCCGTCTGCCCCATCTGACCTTGCGCGCGCGCATGAACGCGGGCGTGCGCGGTTTTTTCGCCGGGCGCGACTATCTCGAAGTCGAGACCCCGGCGCTGCAAATCTCGCCCGGACTCGAACCGCACCTCAAGGCCTTCGCCACCGAACTCGAACCGCCCGACGGCGGTCCGCCGCGGCGGCTTTACCTGCACACCTCGCCCGAATTCGCCATGAAGAAGCTGCTGGCCGGCGGCCTGCCGCGCATCTTCCAGTTGGCGCGCGTGTTCCGCAACGGCGAGCGCGCCGCCACCCATCACCCCGAATTCACCATGCTGGAATGGTACCGGGTCGGGGCCGATTATCGCGATCTGATGGACGAGACCGAGGCGCTGGTGCGCGCGGTCTGTCCCGGCCCGCTGACTTGGCAGGGCCGCAGCTGCGATCCGGCGCTGCCCTTCGAACGCTTGAGCGTGGCGGAGGCCTTCCGCCGCCATGCCGGGATCGCTCCGCTGGCGCCCGACCTGGCGGCCGAGGCGCGGCGCATCGGCGTGCGGGTGGCGGCGGGCGACAGCCGCGAAGATCTGTTCTTCCGCATTTTCCTCGATCGCATCGAACCCAAGCTGGGCCATCCCGCCGCGACTTTGCTCTACGACTACCCGGCCGAGATGGCGGCGCTGTCGCGACTCAAGCGCGACGATCCGCGCTGGGCCGAGCGTTTCGAGCTTTACGTCGCCGGGCTGGAACTGGCCAATGCCTTCGGCGAGTTGACCGACCCCGCCGAGCAACGCCGCCGCTTCACCGCCGACATGGACAGGAAACAGGCGCTTTACGGCACCCGCTATCCGATCGACGAGGATTTCCTCGCCGCCCTCGGTCACGGCCTGCCGGACTGCGCCGGCATCGCGCTCGGGTTCGACCGTCTTGTGATGCTGGCCGCCGGCGCGGCGCGGATCGAGGACGTGCTCTGGCTGCCGGTGGCCGAGACCTGACATGGCCTATGTCGGCGTCGATCCCTGGCGATGGCAGTATTTCGCCGATGTCCCTTGCCCGCCGGGCGTGACGATACCGATCGACGATCCCTGGGCGTGGGAGCTTTATCCGCGCTGGCGCTGGATCTACGACAAGCTGGCGGTGGCCGAAAGCCAGGGCCTCGCTTGCGCGCCGCACGGCATCGCCCCCCGGCGCTATCCGGTGTTTTCGAAGCCGGTGGTCAACTTGAAGGGCATGGGCGCCGGCGGCTTCGTGCTGCGCGGCCCTCGCGACTATGCGCGCCGCGAGACTCCCGGCCATTTCTGGATGCCGTTGTTGACCGGCGCCCATGTCTCCAGCGACTTCGCCGTGCTCGACGGCCGGCCGCGCTGGTCGCGGCACACGCTGGGCATTCCCCGTCGCGCCGGCACCTTCGATCGCTGGGAAATCCTGGCCGCGAAGCCGAAACGGCTGGAGCGCTATCTGGGCGCCTGGGTCCGCCGCCACATGGCGGGCTTTAGCGGGGTGATGAATTTCGAATCGATCGGCGGCCGCATCATCGAAGTCCATCTGCGCATGGCCGAGCAGTGGCTCGATCTCAACGGCGCGGGCTGGCTCGCCGCCGTGAACCGGCTCTATGCCGAGGGCGAATGGCGCTTTCGCGATCGACCCCGTCCCGGCTATTCCGTGGTGCTATGGGGCGATCATCGCCCGCGCCACCGCCGCATCGATCCGGTCGCGGTCGAGGCCTTGCGGCGGCTTCCGGGCGTCAGTTCGATCCAGATCACCTTCGATCCGGTCACGCCGCCCTGGGCGCATGCCATGCCGCCGGGCGGATTCCGATTGGCCATCGTCAACGGCAGCGACCTGGCCGCCTGCCGCGCCGCACGCCGACGCCTGGCGGCGCTGTTCGACCGATCTTAAGCCTTGTCCTTGGGCGGGGGCGGCAGCACGGTTTCGACCGGGCCGCCGGCCTTGCGCCAGGCCCCGAAGCCGCCTTCGAGATGGCAGACCGGCGCCAGCCCCATGCGCTGCACGGTCTGCGCCGCCAGCGCCGAACGCAAGCCGCCGGCACAGAAAAAGACGAACGTCTTGCCGCTGCCGAATTCGGGCTTGTAGTAGGGGCTCTCGGGATCGACCCAGAATTCGAGCATGCCGCGATTGGCCTGGAAGGCGCCGGGGATTCCGCCCTCGCGCCAGATTTCGCGGATGTCGCGCAAATCGACGAACAGCACGCTGGGATCGTCCTTGCGCGCCAGGGCCTCGGCCACGCTCCAGGTCTCGATCTCGGCATTGGCCTCGGCCACCAATTGCTTGATGCCGAGTTTCAGCTTGGGCTTGGGCGTCTCGCTCATGGGGTCCTCAGGTCTTGAACTTGGGGTCGAGCCAGTCGCGCAGCGCATCGCCCGCCAGGTTGAAGGCGAACACCGCCAGACTGATGGCCAGTCCGGGAAAGATGATCATCCACGGCGCCTCGCCGTAGAAGTCGGCGGCGTTGCCCGACAGCATCAGCCCCCAGGCCGGGGTCGGCTCGCTGACGCCGAGGCCGAGGAAGGACAGCGAGGCCTCCAACAGGATGGCCTGGGCAATATAGGCGGTCAGCATGATCAGATAGGGCGCCGCCAGATTGGGCGCCATGTGGCGGAAGATGATGCGCAGATGGCTGTAGCCGCCGGCGCGCGCGGCGTCGATATAGGGCATGGCGCGCACCGACAGCGCCGCCGCCCGCACCACCCGCGCCACCTTGGGCACGATCGGGATGGCGATGGCGACGATCAGGTTGGCGTCGATCCACAGCACCACCGCCTTGCCCAGCACCGCCACCACCACCAGCGCCAGGACGATGATCGGGAACGCCAGCAGGATGTCGACCAGGCGCTGGATGGCGTCGTCGATCTTGCCGCCGAAATAGGCCGAGGCCGCGCCCAGCAGCGCGCCGACGCTGGAGCCGAGGAAGGAGGAGACGAAGCCGATCACCAGCGCGGTGCGCGCGCCATGGATGACGCGCGACAGGATGTCCCGGCCGTAGCCGTCGGTGCCGAACCAATGCGCCCAGCTCGGCCGCGCCAGCACGGCGGCGAAATCGATCGCCAAGGGATCGTAGGGCGCGACCCAGGGCGCGAACACCCCGCCCAGCATCATGACCAGGATCACCGCCAGGCTGACGGCCCCCAGCGGCTGGGCGCGGCAGAAGGCGATCATCGATAGCGGATCCGCGGATCGAACACGGCGTAGAGCATGTCGACCGCCAGATTGACCAGGACATAGAACGAGGCGATCAGCATCACCATGCCCTGGATCAGGGTGAAGTCGTTGCGCGACACGCTTTGCACGAACAGCTTGCCGATGCCGTTGAGATTGAACACCTGTTCGGTCACCACCAGCCCGCCGATGAGGAAGGCGAATTCGAGGCCGATGACGGTGATCGCCGGCAACAGCGCATTGCGCAGCGCATGCCGGCCGACCACCAGCCGCTCCATCACCCCCTTGGCGCGGGCGGTGCGGATATAGTCCTCGTTCAGCACCTCCAGCAGCGAGGAGCGCACCAGCCGCGCCACCACCGCGGCGTAGCGATAGCCCACCGCCATCGCCGGCCAGATCAGCTGCGCCAGGTTGGCGGCGGGGTCCTTCCACAACGGCGTGAAGGTGATCGGCGGTAGCCAGCTGAACGCGGTCAGCAGCCCGATCATGATCAGCATGCCCAGCCAGAACGAGGGCACCGCCAGCCCGGCGATGGTGACGATCCGCACCACGTAGTCGATCCAGGTGTCGCGCAGCAATGCCGCCGCGGTGCCCATCGGAATCGCGATCAGCACCGCCACCAACGTCGCCATGATCGCCACCTGCAGCGACAGCTCCAGCCGGGTGGCGATCTCGTCGATCACCGGCCGGTCGGTCCACATCGAGGTGCCGAGATCGAGCGTCGCCAGCCCCACCATCCAGTCGACGAACTGGCGCGCCAGCGGCCGGTCGAGGCCGAGCCGCTTGCGCTCGGCCTCGATGGTCTCCTGCGCCACCGCGCCGCCGTCGCCGCGCAGCTTGACCTCGACCACGTCGCCCGGCACGACGCGCAGCACGAAGAACACCAGCACCGCCACGCCGATCAGCGTCGGCACGGTCAGCAACAGGCGCTGGACGGCGTACCGCAACATGCCGTCGCCCCGGGCGGGTGGTTCGGGTCAGGCGCCTACTGGTTCAGCCACACCCGCGACAGGTCCGCGCCCAGGTTATGGCTGGGCGACATCTCCCAACCCATCACCGTCTTGTGGCTGGCGACGATGCGGTGCCACCACAGGATCGGCGCCTGGTAGGACTGCTCGAACAGGCGCTGCTCGAACGAGCGGATCAGCGTCTTGCGTTTCTCGACGTCGCGCTCGCGCACCTGCTGGTCGAACAGGCTGTCGAGCTGGCGGTCGATCGAGCGCGAGCGGTTCTCGGGCGAGCGGTCGAACGACACGAACTTGGACAGGCCCAGGCTGGGCTCGTCCATGAACAGGTTCGAGAAGTCGATCGCCACCTCGAAATTGCCGCTCGACATCGCCGCCAGATAGGGCGAGGTCTCGAACTGCCTGTGATCGGCGGTGACGCCGATCTGCCGCCACTGATCGACCAGGAACACGCCGGCCGGCGTGTAGGGCTGGGCGAGGTTGCGGTTGGTCAGGGTGAAGGAGAGGTTGGGCACCCCGGCCTCGCGCAACAGCCGCCGCGCCTCCTCGCGCGCCTTGGCGATGTCCTTGCCGTAGCCCGGCAGCTTGGCTAGCTCGGCCTCGGGCGTGGCATAGGGCGAACCCGGCCGCACCACGCCGCCGACCGAACGCAGGGTCGAGATGCGCGACAGGCCCTGGCTGCCGCCCCAGCGGTCCAGCGCCATGTTCAGCGCCCGCCGCACGCGGACGTCGTCGAACGGCTTCTTCTCGGTGTTGAACAGCACCAGCAGGTTCAGCGTCCAGCTCGATTCCTCGATCCGGATGCGGTCGCCCATGGCCTGCAGCAGCCGATCGCGCTCGGCCGGCGAGATGCCGCGATACTCCGCCAGCACCTGGCCGCCCTGCAGCGCGTTCATCATCGCCGCCGCCTGCAGCATGAATACGCCCTTGAAGCCGTCGAGATAGGGCTGGCCCTGGCGGAAATACTTGGGGTTGCGGGTGCCGCTGACATGGCTGCCCTTGACGTGCTCGCCGAAGATGAAGGGACCCGAGCCCATGATCTTGGTGCGCGGCGCGGCCGGGTCCTCGGCCAGTACCCTGGCCGAGTAGATGCAGTTCCAAGGCGAGGCGAAATGCTCCAGCATCGCCGTGTTGACCGACTTCATGCGGAAGACGATCGAGTGGCTGTCGGGCGTCTCGATGCGGTCGATGTCGCCGAAGGTCGCCTTGCGGGTCGAGACCACCCCGGTCGGCGGATTGCGCAGCCGCTCGTAGGTGGCCTTGACGTCGGCCGAGGTCACTTCCGAGCCGTCGTGGAAGGTGACGCCGTGGTTGAGCTTGAAGCTGTAGGTCATCAGATCGGGCGCCACCGTCCAGGATTCGGCCAAATCGCCGGTCACCGCCGGATATTTCGGCAGATCGAAGCGCAGCAGGGTCGAATAGAACGGCGCCGCGAAATGCAGCGTGGCGTAGGTGTCGCTGCCATGGCAGTCGTAATGCGGCGTTTCGGCAGAGACGGCAAAGGTCAGCGTGCCGCCGCGCTTGGGCGTCTGCGCCGAAGCCGCGCCCGCCAGCGCCAGCGCGGCGCCGGCCAGTCCGGCCAGGGTCCATCGGATCGTCGTCATCGTTGTCCTCCCTCGTCGGTTTATTGGTATTTCACGCAAGCTACCTGATGTTCGCCCCGCGCCGCCACCAGCGGCGGCACCGCCTCGCGGCAGCGCGGCTCGGCCACCGGACAGCGGGTATGAAAAACGCATCCGCTCGGCGGCGCAAGGGGCGAAGGCGGCTCGCCGGTTATCAGCCGCGGCGCGCGGGCCCGTTCCACCGCCGGATCGGGCGTCGGCGCCGCGTCCAGCAACAACCGCGTATAGGGGTGCAGCGGCTCGCGGTAAAGCGCCTCGCGCTCGCCGACTTCCATCACCCGGCCGAGATACATCACCACCACCCGCATGGCGATGTGACGCACCACCGCCAGGTCGTGGGCGATGAACAGGTAGGCCAGGCCCAGCCGGCGCTGAAGGTCCTCCAGCAGGTTGATGATCTGGCCCTGGATCGAGACGTCCAGCGCCGACACCGCCTCGTCGCAGACGATGAAGCTGGGCTCGAAGGCCAAAGCGCGGGCGATGCCGACGCGCTGGCGCTGGCCGCCGGAAAGCTGGTGCGGATAGCGCGCCGCCATGTCGGCGCGCAGGCCGACCTGGCCCAGCAGGTCGGTCACCCGCGCCGCGCGCGCCTGGGCATCGGCGGCCAGGCCGTAGACCTCGATCGGCTCGCCGACGATCTGGCCCACGGTCATGCGCGGGTTGAGCGAGCTGTAGGGGTCCTGGAAGATGACCTGGATCTTGCGCCTGAGCGCGCGCATGACATCGGGCGCGGCGCTGCCGAGATCGACCCCGCCGAAGCTGATGGCGCCGGCGCTGGGCTGTTCCAGCCGCAGGATCAGCCGCCCGACCGTGGTCTTGCCGCAGCCCGATTCGCCCACCAGGCCCAAGGTCTCGCCGGCGCGGATCGAGAACGACACGTCCTCGACCGCGCGCACCGTGCCCCGCCCGCCGCCCAGGCCCAGCTTGACGTCGAAATGCTTGGCCAGGCCGCGCACGTCCAGCAACACCTCGCCGCTTGCACCTGTCCCCTCGCCGGCGCCCGCGGCGGCGACCCGGCCGATCTTGCCTTGAGCGATTTCGGCGCTGCGCCAGCAGGCGGCGCGGCTGCCGACATCGGTCGGCTGAAGCTCGGGCTCCCGGGCGCAGGCCTCGATCCGCGCCGGGCAGCGCGGCGCGAAGCGGCAGCCGGCCTGCACCGCGGCTAGATTGGGCGGCAAGCCCTCGATGGTCTCGAGCCTGGCCGCGCGCGGCCGGTCCAGCCGCGGCACCGAGCGCAGCAGGCCCATGGTGTAGGGATGGCGCGGGCGGTGGAACAGCGCCTCGGCCGGGCCTTCCTCGGCCATGCGCGCGGCGTACATCACCATCACCCGGTCGGCATAGCGGGCGACGATGCCGAGATTGTGGGTGATCACCACCAGCGCGATGTTCAGCCGCCGGGCGAGATCGCGCATCAGCTCCAGAATCTGGGCCTGGATGGTGACGTCCAGCGCCGTGGTCGGCTCGTCGGCGATCAACAGCTTGGGCTCGGCCGCCAGGGCGATGGCGATCATCACCCGCTGGCGCATGCCGCCCGAGAACTGGTGCGGATACTGGTCCAGCCGCCGCTCGGCGTCGGGAATGCCGACCAGCCGCATCAACTCGGCCGCCCGCGCCCGCGCCTGCGCCTCGTCATGGCCGAGATGGATGCGCAGCGGCTCCATGATCTGGAAGCCGATGGTCAGCACCGGATTGAGCGAGGTCATCGGCTCCTGGAAGATCATGGCGATCGAGCGGCCGCGCAGCGCCCGCATCGCCTCGTCGTCCAGCATCAACAGGTCGTGGCCGTTGTAGAGGATGCGGCCGCGCTCGATCCGGCCGGTGGCGCGCGGCAGCAGCCGCATGATCGACAGCGCCGTGACCGACTTGCCCGAGCCCGACTCGCCGACCACGGCGACGATCTCGCCGCGACCGACCTGGAAGTCGATGCCGGCCACCGCCCGCACCGCCCCGCCCGGGGTGTGAAAGGCGACATGCAGGTCCTCGACCGCCAACAGCGGCCGGCTGGAATCCCCCTCTTCCATGGTGCGGTCAGGCTAACACGCGACCGCGGGACTTTTCTAGAACGCCATGCAGGCGGCGTTGAGGATGCCGACGCCGACCGACAGCGTCGCCAAGAGCGTGGCGGCGGCGACGCGGCCCTGGGCCACGCCCTCGGCCAGCCACGGCCAGGCGCGCTTGGCGATCAGGTAAAGCGCGATCTGCACCACCAGCGCCACCGCGCCCCAGGCGGCCATGTCCTCGACATGGTGCGAATTGACGATGGCGCTGCCCAGCGGCAAAAGGAATCCCAGCACCGCGCCCGCCAGGCTGACGGCGGCGGCGGTGTTGCCCTGGCGGATGGCCTCGATCTCGGCATAGGGCGTGACGCGCAGATAGACCAGGACGAAGACCGCGGTCAGGACCAGGCCGACGGCGAAGAACAGCGCGAAGGCCGGCAGCGTCGCCAGGTAGTTGCCGTGCAGGACTATGGTCGGGGGCATGGCGTCTCCGTCAGACGAAGAAATGGGGCACGAAGCGGCTGGTGTTGAGGGTGATCGGCTGGTCGTCCTCGCGGATGCCGATGCCGGCCGGATTCGAGGCCACCACCCAGCTGCCGATCACCGGGTATTTGCCGTCGAATTCGGGCAGGCGCCATTCGGCCTGATAGACGAAGCCCTCGGCGCCGTAGGTCCCGGGCGTGGCGGCGTCGCCCAGGGTGACGTTGGCGCCCTCGCGGCCGAGGATCGGCTTGCGCACCACCGGGCCCTCGATCGCGCCCGGCTCCAGCGCCGCCGGCAGCACCGCGGGATGGCCGTCGGCCATGTCGTAAAGCAGCGGCAGCACCGCCTTGTTCGACAGCAGCATCTTCCACGGCGGCTCGACCAAAACCGCGCCCGAGGGCCCGATATGGGCGGCGAAGCTTTCGCGCAGCAGCCATTCCCAGGGATAGAGCTTGAACAGGCAGGTTATGGCGCGGCGTTCGAGGTCGACGAAATGCCGCCCGTCCCAGCCGACCTCGTCGATGTGCAAAAAGCGGCCGTCGACCCCGCCCTGCAAGGCGGCGTCGCGCATGTAGTCGATGGTGCCGCGATCCTCGGCATGGCCGGCGACGCAAGCGAAATGCACCGCGCCGAAGCGCTCGGCGAACCAGCGCCAGGCCGCGACCAGTTTTTCGTGGATCGAATTGAACTGGTCGGCCGCCGGATGCACGGTCTGCAGCCATTCCCACTGCACCACGCTGGCCTCGAACAGCGCGGTCGGGGTGTCGGCGTTGTATTCCAACAGCTTGGGCGGCTGGCCCGGGCGATAGCTGAGATCGAACCGGCCGTAGAGATTGCGATCGCCCCGCCGCCAACTGTCCTCGATCAGCCGCGCCGCCGGCTCGTCCAGCCCGAGCCGCTCGTAGGCGCCCTCGGCGACGATGCGCTCGACCGTGGCCAGGCAGATCTGCTCGAGTTCGCCGGTGACCTCCTCGATGCCGTCGATCTCGGCCGCCTCGAAGACATAGGCCGCGGTCTCGTCCCAATAGGGCTTGCCGTCGATGGTGTGGAAGGCGAAGCCCAACTGGCGCTCGGCGCGCTCGCGCCAATCGGCGCGCGGCGCGGACACCAGCCGCTTCAAGCCCTGCCCCTAGGAGGCGATGGATTGGGTCTGGCCGCTGCCGCCGAAGCCCGAGCGCTGCACGCCCTCGGTCGCGGGCGCCGCCCCCGGACGCGAAGGCAGCGCGCCGACCGCGGTGCCGGTTCCGCCCGGCCGCGGCGGCGGCAGGATATCGGTGTTGAAGCGTCCGAAGGCCTTGGAGCCGGAATAGGCCACGTTGTTGGCGTCGCGATAGACCGGCTTGGCCGCCGGCGTCGAAGCCGGCGCCGGGGTCGAAGCCGCGATCGCCGGCGCCGCCGCCGGCCGGTTCATCAGATAGCCCATCATCAGCGGCAGGAACCAGCTTTGGCCGCCGGCCTGGCTGCCCTGCGCGGGCATGCAGTTGGCCTCGCCGAACTTGCTCTCGCAGGCCGCCTGGCTGGCGAAGCGCGGCGCGGTGGTCTCGTGCTCGATCCGCGCCTGCTGGAAGGCGCGGGCGCATTCGTTGGCGTCGCGCGAGGCGCTGCATTCCAGTTCGTCGCGGAACAGATCGGCGTTCTTGGTCAAATCCGGCGCTTCCTCGCAGCCGGCCAGCCCTACCAGCCCGGCGCTGCCCAGCAGCACCAGCCTGATTTCGCGCGAGCGTTTCATGGCCTTGCTCCCCATCGACCGGAATCTGGCCCTTCGCCCCCGCTTTATCAAGGGCCACGGCTTTGCTAGAGGAGCGTCATGTCGGCCCGCCGCGCCTTACCGATTCTTGCCCTGGTCGCGACCGCCCTGGTCGCGGGCTGCATCCGCAACACCTTCACGGTGTGGGACTTCAAGGACCGGCGCGAATTCGAGATCCGCACCCCGACCGAGGCGCAATGCGCCATCGCCGGGCCGGACGATCTGCGCCTGACCATGACCGCGCCCGGCAAGGTGCTAGTGCCGATCGGGGCGTCGATGCTGAGCGTCGCGTGCGAGCGCCAAGGCTGGCGCGCGCCGGTGATGCGACTGCGCGAAGTCCGCGACGGCTGGATCATCATGGCGGTCGATTTCTGGCCCGGCGCGCGGTTGGACCACGCCGTGTTCAAGTACCAGATCACCGCGCTGGCGATCGAAGTGCCGATGGAGCAGATCAGGTAACGACCGCATGCGGCGACGCCATTTCCTGCAAGGCCTGACTGCCTCCGCCATGAGCGGATGCGCCGCCTCGTTGCCGCCCGCGCCGCCTGCCGCCACGCCGCGATCGCTTCCGCCGATGCCGGCCGCTTTCGGCGGCTTCGCCGGATCGCCGCCGGTGATCGACTTCCACACCCATCTGCAGCGCGGCATCGCCGCCGGGGACCTGATCCGCCTGATGGACGAATCGGGCGTGGCCCGGCTGGTGCTGATGCCGCTCTACTACGGCGATGGCGGCGGGGCGGTGAACGACGGCGAAGGCAGCGACCAACAGGCGCTCGACTACGCCCGGCGCCATCCCGAGCGCTTGGTTCCGTTCTGCGGCATGCAGCGCTCCGAACTCAACCGGCCCGAGGCCTGGAGCATGAGCGCGGATGCGCGCCGCATCCTGGCCGAGACCGACAGCAAGCTCGCCAGCGGCGCCTTCTTCGGCCTGGGCGAGCTCATGCTGCGCTTCTATCCCTATACCAACCGTTTCGGCATCCGCGCCGTCAGCGACATGGACCATCCGGTGTTCTCGCCCTTGATGCGGCATTTCGCCGACCTCTCGGCCAAGCATCGCGCGCCGATGGTGGTCCATGCCGAGGCCGAGCCCCATGTCGCCGCGGGCATGCGCCGGCTGCTCGAGGCCCATCCCGAGGCGGTGGTGGTCTGGTCGCATAATTGCGGGCGATCGTCGGCCGCCGCCATCGCCGAGATGATGGCGCGCCATCGCAACCTGCACGCCGATCTCGGCGGCATGGTCTATTCGGGGCCGCAGGTCGAGCACTACGGTGTCTACTATCCGCGGCGCACGCCCTGGATGCATCTGGTGGTCGATGCCGCCGGCATCGTCGCCGACGACATGAAGCCGGTGTTCGAACGCTTCGCCGACCGCTTCGTCATCGGCACCGACATCGCCCATGCCCGGGTCTATGCGCGCTATGCCGGACACTGGCCGCGCTGGCGCAGCTTCTTCGGCCAGCTCTCGGCGGCGACGGCCGAGGCCATCGCCTGGCGCAACGCCGACCGGCTGATCCGAGGCTAGGGCATGATCGACCTGTCTTGAACCAGATGGTTCAAGACGGATCGCGGATCATGCCCTGAGGGCGCGTTGACCGATTACGGTCAACGCGGATTGGCATAAAGAGCCAAAGATTCAGGAGGTCAATTGGTCCTCGCCACGCGGAAGCCGAAGTAGTTAGCCCGGCCGCTGGTCCCGATCGGGAAGCGGTCCGCAGCGCGGGCGGAACCGGAACCCTGATCGAGGTCGTACCAGGAACCGCCCCGCAAGACGCGGCCATTGCAGTTCCCGGAGAGCCAAGCCGAGCCGTCCGCTGGTGCCCCATTGTAGTTCTCGTTCCAGCAATCCTCGGTGAATTCCCACACTTTCCCGATCATGTCGTGCAGGCCGAAGCCGTTGGTTCGGAACGACCCCACCGGCGCCGTATAGGCGTGGCCGTCATTGCAGGATGCACCCCAGGTGATGCCTCGCACCTGTGCTCGCGTCGTTTGATCGGAGACATTCGCGAACCCACAACCCTGATTGACGTCATTGCCCCAATACCGCGCCGTTGTCGTCCCCGCCCGCGCCGCGTATTCCCATTCCGCCTCGCTCGCCAGGCGGTAGCTCTTGCCGGTCTTGCGGCTCAGCCACGCGGTATATGCCTTGGCATCGTTCCAATTGACGCAGGTCACCGGATGCCGCTCGCCTTGCCCGAAGCCCGGATTGCGCCAGCTCTTCGACGCATCCATACCCCAATTCGTGCCGGTCCAGGCAAAGCACCCGCCGTCCGTCCGATACCCGGTCTCGTTGACGAAGTGACCGAACTCCCCGACCGTCACCTCGTACTTCCCCAGCATGAAGGATCGGACATTGACGCTGTGCTGCGGCACCGATCTGCCCTTCAAATTATCGGGCACGCCCTCCCGTTCCTCCTCGCCCGGCGCCACGCCCATCACGAAACTGCCCGCCGGAATCACCACCATCTCCGGGCACTCCGCGCAGTCGCGGACGACCTGGCCCGGTGAAGGCGCGGCCGGAAACTGCCCCACCGCCGGCTGCGCCGGTTGGGGACGCGGCGGCGGGCGTCCCGGCTGATAGCTGGCCAGCACCCGCCCCTCGTCGCCCTTGAGATCGGCCACCTGGTCGCGCCCGAACTCCCGCCGCGCGGCATAGGTCATTTCGCGATCGAGATAGGCCTTGACCATGCTTGCCGTCACCCGCCCGGTCCGGTCCTTGTCGGCCGCGCCGTACAGCGCCCGCAGCAGATGCTCGGTGAACAGCCCGTGCTTGGCCTTTTCGTCCCAGCTTGCCATCTGCTCGCCCTGCGCCGCCGCCAGCACGGTGATGCCGCGTGCCGCCGTCGGCATCTCGGCCTTGACGAACACCGGCGAGGCCGAGCGGATCAGCATTCCCGCCTGGCTGTCGCCCGAGAAACAGGCGTCGAGATAGACCGTCACCGACCGCGCGCCGGCCTTGCCCAGGTTCTCGTACA